>NZ_CP158299.1:2397500-2697500 GCF_040256395.1 Deinococcus sonorensis KR-87
CGGCCATCCGTGACCACGGGCGCACCGCCCGGACGGTGCCGCTCCTGCAGGGCGAGCTCGGCTGGGACATCGACTGGGCGGCGCTGGAGCAGGCGGTCACGCCGGCCACCCGGCTGCTGATGCTGTGCCACCCGCACAACCCCACCGGGCGGGTCTGGACCCGCGAGGAACTGGCCGGGCTGGCGGCCTTCGCGCTGCGTCACCGGCTGTGGGTGGTCTCGGATGAGCTGCACGCCGACCTGTCGTTCCAGGGCCCGCACACGCCGTTCGTGACCATCAGCCCGGAGCTGGAGCAGCGCACGCTGACCGTGACCGGGCCGTGCAAGGCGTACAACACGGCGGGGCTGGGCATCGGCGCGATGTACAGCCACAACCTGGCGCTGCTGGACCGGGTCACGCAGGCCTCGGCGGGCGTGATGGGCCACCCCTCGGCGATGAGCGTCACGATGTGGCGGGCCGCCCTGCAGGACGACGGCGCCTGGCTGGCGGCGGTGCTGGATCAGCTGCGTCAGAACCGCGACCGGGTGACCGCCTGGGCCGCCACCGTGCCGCTGCTGCGCTACAGCCCGCCGGAGGCGACCTATCTGGCGTGGCTGGACCTGACCCGCCATCCGCGCGCCGCCGACATGCAGGCCTTCCTGCTGAGCGAGGCGAAGGTGGCGCTCAACGACGGGCCGCCCTTTGGAGACGGGTATCAGGGGTTCGTGCGCCTGAATTTCGCGACCAGCCCCGAGATTCTGGAGGAGGCGCTCACGCGCATCGGGCGGGCGCTGGCGCAGGAATGAGGGCTGGGCTGCTCTTTGGACGCACACGGTAGCGAACCATTCAGAGTTGTTCCAGCGGGCAGGTCACCCTGACTCCAGACCCGGCAGGCCGGCGGGCGCGTGCAGCGGGCACGCGCCGGCGCGGTCACGGGCGAGGGAGCTGCACATGAACAACCGGACCCTTTCCAACCTGCTGACCGTGCTGGGATTCAGCTCGATTTTCGCTTCCATCGGCATCTGGGCGGCCAGCGGCGGGCAGGACGCCGACCCGGACCGTCAGGCGCACGGCGAGCGTTTCGGCATCTTTGTGGGGCTGTGGGCGCCCACCTTCTTCGTGCTGGCCAACAAGTACAGCGCGGCAGCCGACCTTGAGGACAAGGAAGTGAAGGCCGCCTAGGCCCGGTCCGGCGACCCGGTCAGCCAGCGCTCCAGCCGCTGGACCAGCCGGTCCACCGACACCACCGCACCACTGCCGCGGCTGGCCTGACTGCTGCCGTCGCCCACGCTCCAGGCTGCCATCAGGGCGCAGCGGGCGGCCGTCAGCAGCGGCAGCCGCTCCACCCAGACCTCCTCCAGCCGCAGCTCCGTGCGGTACCCCGCGATCAGGTGGGGCAGGAGCCGTGCGGCCACCGGTTCGCTGAGTTCCAGGGCCGCCCGGGCCAGATCGTTGGCGAGCGGGGCCCAGACCGGCTCGTCGAAATCGATGATGACGGCACGCTGGCCGTCCCAGATGGCGTTCCCCGGGCGCAGGTCGCCGTGCATCAGGCCGAACCCGGCGCCCGAGTTGCTCCAGCGGTCCACCTCTGGCGTCAGCCGCTCGAAGGCGCGCCGCAGCGTCGGATGTCCGGCCGCGTCCGGGGCGGCCCGGTGCCACAGCTCGGCCCATTCGGGAAACGGCCGGCGCTGCTCGGCGAAGATCATCGGGGCCGTGCCGGGCGGCAGGGCAAAGTATTCGGTCAGCCGGTGCAGCTGACCGATGCTGCGGCCGAACGCGTGATACAGGTCCTCCGTGGGGGTCAGGGCCGACAGGCGGGGCCCGGTGACCCACTGCACCGCCGTCACCAGAAACGTGTCGTCGTCCTGCTGGAGCTGTTCAATGAGCTTTCCGTTCCGCGAGGCGCGTGGCGCGCAGACCGGCGCGCCCGCCTGCTCCAGATGCCGCAGCCACGCGAGCGGTGGCGTCAGGTACGCTTCGTCGCGCATGCCGCTGTGGGTGAAGCGGAGCGCCAGATCCGCGCAGCGGTAGACGTGATTGACGCCGAGGTTGACCGGCTCCGGTACCACGCCTGGCCCCACAAAACGCCGGGCGGCCTCCAGCACGCTGGCATTGGTCAGCCGCCCCAGCAGACCGCCCGTCACGGAGCGGAGGTGGTGCCGGTCAGCTCGCGCAGGCGGCCGATCAGCGGGCGCAGCTGATCGCGCTTTAGCTTCAGGGCAGTGCGGTTCACCACCAGCCGGGCACTGGAGTGCATCAGCACCTCCACCTCCTCCAGGTGGTTGGCGCGCAGGGTGCTGCCGGTCTGCACCAGGTCCACCACCGCGTCGGCCAGGCCGGTCAGGGCCGCCAGTTCGATGTTGCCGCTCAGCTTGACCACCTCGGCGCTCAGCCCGCGTTCCTGCAGCCAGCGTCGGCTCAGGTTCGGGTACTTGCTGGCCAGCCGGCCAATCGGCCCCGTCGCCCCGACCTCGCGGATCAGCGACAGGCGGCAGCGCGAGAAGCCCAGGTCCAGCGGTTCGTAGACCGCCCGGCCCGACTCGGCCAGCACGTCCTTGCCCACGATGCCCGCATCCGCGATCCCCAGGTCCACGTACACCGGCACGTCCTGATTGCGCAGTTCCAGCAACGTCACGTGGCCCATGCGCCACTGCAGGGCGCGGCTCTTTTCCGGTAGATGCAGCGGCAGCCCGGCCTGCTGGAGCAGGGCGATGCCCTCCTCGAAAATGCGGCCCTTGGGCAGCGCGATGGTCAGGGTCTCGCTCATGCCGGCCCGCCCAGCAGCCGGCTCACGTCGTCCAGCGTCTGCCCGCGCACGGCCCGCCGGATGCCGCGCTGCCGGGCGTAGTGGCCCAGTGCGGCCGGGTCGTCGGTCCAGGCCAGCTCGGCCACCAGACCGCCGGACCGGGCGTACTCGGCGCCCGGCAGGTCCAGCGCCAGCACCACCTCCGGTTCGGGCGGCAGGCTGTGGGCCGCCACCTCGGTGAGCCGCTCCAGCCCGATGGCAAAGCCCGCACCCGGCAGCCCGGCGTCGTAGCGCCCGCCGCCCAGCACCTGCCGGGGCGAGCCCTCCACATAGGCGCGGAAGGTGAAGCCGCTGTAGTAGCCGTATCGCCTGGACATACCCAGGTCGAACAGCAGCCGCTCCGGGCCGAACAGGTGGGCCACCTGCTGCAGGTGCTGAAGGGCGGCGTGGGCCTGGCGGCCCAGCGTCAGCCGGCCGGCCTCCGCCAGCACCTCGGAGCCGCCGTACAGCTCCAGCACGGTGTTGAGCGTCTGCTCCAGCTCGCGGCTCAGGCCCTCCCGCTGAATCAGTGCGGAGAGGTCCGGGCCGCTCTTGCGGTCGATGACCCGGTGCAGCTGATCGCGCACCGGACCCGCCAGCCCGGCGTCCGCCAGAATGGCATCCAGAAAGCCGGGGTGGCCCACTTCCAGCTGCCCATTCACGCCCACGCTGGCCAGCGTGCTGAGCGCCAGTTCCATCAGCTCAGCGTCGGCCTGGGCGGTGCTGACCCCGATCAGCTCGACGCCCAGCTGGGTGAACTCACGCAGGCGCCCCAGTTCGCTGTTCAGGCCGCGCAGCCACAGCCGGCCGCCATACTGCAGCCGCAGCGGAAACGGTCCCTGCGGATAGCGTGCCTGGGCCAGCCGCTGCACTGCTGTGGTGAATTCGCTGCGCAGGGCCAGCACCTCGCCGCCCCGGTCAATCAGCTTGAAGGCCAGGGTGTCCTGCGGGTGCGCGTGGTCCTGCAGTTCCAGGGCGGGCAGCTCGACGCCCTGATAGCCCCAGGCCGAGAACTGCGCCGCCACACGCTGCCGCAGATGCTCGCGCCAGGCCCATTCGGGCGGCAGCACATCACGGGTTCCAGCTGGCAGTATCACCTGATCGCTCCTTGCACGCCCCGGAATATAGCAGGGGTGGCCCGGCACCCGCCGGAGGCCGCGCCCCTATACTGCGCCCATGCGCCGCGTCCCGCTCCTGTTGCTCCCCGCCCTGCTCGCCGCCTGCGCCCCCCGGCAGGACACCTTCAAGCCGCGCATCGTGATCACGGTGCCGGACGGCGGTGGGGCCACCTCCCAGACCAGTTTTGTGGTCAAGGGGTATGTGCTGGACGACAAAGGCGTGCGTTCGCTAAAGGTGCAGGGCGTTCAGGTGCGGCTGGCCGGCAGCGAGAAGATCGAGCCGTTTTCCTTCAAGACCCTGGTGTCCGGCACCAGTGCCGACTACCGCATTGAGGCCACCGATCTGTCGGGCAACGTCACCAGCCTGACGCTGCCGGTGCGGGTGGACCGGGTGGCGCCCGCCGTCACCGTGACGCAGCTGGAACGCGACGGCAAGGTGATCCGGGTATCGGGTGTGGCCGCCGACAACCTGCGGGTGGCGCAGGTCAGTGTGGACGGAACCCGGCTGAACATCACGCCGGGCGCGCGGGTGGAATTCTACGCGGAGACCACCGGCCAGTTTGCTGACATCGAGGTCCGCGATTCGGCGGGCAACACGGTGAAGCGCCGGGCGCAGTAAAAGGTCGAAGTCAGCCCCTGCAGACGCTTAGGGTCATGTGGCCGAGGTAGGGGCTGTCGATCTGTAACCTGGAGACGCTGACCGGCCGGCCTACCTCGACGAATAGCCGGGAGTTGTTTTCGGACATAGGATGTTTGGAGAGGGCCAAGGTGACGGCACCATTCAGCGTCACACTGGCCTCGAACATGCCAGGCCCGTCACCTATGAGCGCCAGGTAGTCCTGTGGCCCCAGTTGCAGCGGAGTAGACAGAGTCTGACTCCCATTCTGGGTGGTCACGGTAAACAGCGGGCTCTGACATACGCCTTTGGCGCGCGCGATCTCACGCCGGAAGAAGTCTGGTTTCCAGATCGGGCCAGGCGATTCCCACACCACGTACTGGGGACCTGTGTATGCGTAAGCCGGAGAATCCAGATAATTCTCCATGGCCGCCTCAAAGTCTCCGCTGACTACACCAAAATTCACAACCTGCGCCCGCAGGTCGTACTCAAGTTCCGCCTCAAATGACTGCTCGCTGCCTCTGCTCATGTTACTTGAACCTAAAACAACAACCTGAGGCTCACTGTCGCTGAGCAGATCTCGCCTGACGGTGGCCACATACCGCGGCTGCATTTCGTCTGCGACATGTGCCTGACAGGCATGCGCGAGCGAACTGCCGTAAGCACCGATGAAGCTGGTCAGATCACGCTGGAGAACCACTCGGTGGTGATCAAGAGCGGCATATCCAGGCCAGGTTCTGATGTGCTGGGCGATATTATCGGCCACGACTTTCGCAAAATCGTTCGTCCAGTGGTTATCCTGCTTTAGGAAGGCCGTACCGGTCCGGCGGCGCAATCGGATCAGATCCGGTACGTATAGGCCGATCTTCTTCAGGTCGGCAACGTAATGCTGATAAGCCGTGATAGATTCATCGCCACGAAAGTCGGGCCTTTCACTGCTGAAATCTATAGCCCGGTTGTAAAGAGGGAAGAAGGCAAAGGTTTTGTTGCGGCTGCTCATCTCAGCATAAAATCTTTCAAAATCTGCCATGACCTCTGGCTGAGGAGTGAAAGAGGTCAGGTCATGCTGAACTACAATACTTCCATCGTCATTCACTTCTACGATGGCATTGTGTGGTGCACTGCTGTAAGAGTTTGGATCCAGTGCGGCCTGACAATGCGGGAGGGTGGCCTGAGCTGTGGAGAAGCAGATCAGGAGGACGAGGGTGGTCAGGGCTCTGTGCATCAGTAAACCTCAAGAACGTCGTGGCCAAGTACCAGCCATCGTTGCCTGTGCATGATGCAACAAAGGAACAAGTGTGCCTAGTACCAGGGGAACCAAGCCGGTCTTCAGCCGCTCCCCTCCAACACCAGTCCGGCGCTCGGGCACAGGTCCTGCAGAACGCACAACTCACAGCGGGGCCTCTGCGCGCGGCAGGTCTGCTGGCCATGCCGGATCATGGAGACGTGGAAGGTGTAGCGGTCCTGCCATTGGCGCGGAAGCACCTCGTCATACCAGCGCTCCACCTTGACGGCGTTCCACTGTGTGGGCAGCAGTTCCAGGCGTTTGGAGATCCGGTCAATGTGTGTGTCGACCGGCATGGCCGGCCGCGCCAGATCGAACAGCAGCACGCAGGAGGCGGTCTTCATGCCCACGCCCGGCAGCCCTTCCAGCAGGGACCTCACCGCCTGGTCCGGCAGCTGCCGGGTGTCCCTCAGGCTCAGCTCCCCACGCTGCTCCTCCAGCTGATTCAGCGTGCCCCAGATGGCCTGCGCCTTGACCCGCGCCAGCCCGCCGCCCGCGGCCCTCAGGGTAGTTTCGATGCCGTCCGGGCCGTCGGCCAGCGCTGCCTCCCAGCGGGGATAGGCCGCCTTGAGGCCCTCAAACTGCCGCCGGGTGATCGGCGCGACGTTCTGCTGCGACAGGATGGTGCGGATCAGGCCGTCCAGCGGTTCACGGCTGACGCTGGGTAGGGGCGGGAGCGGCAGGTACTGCTCGGCGAGCCGCCGGCTGATCTCGGGCAGGCTGGACGGTGCAGGGTGCTGTACCGAGAGCGGCAGGGGAGAGCGGGCCATGCCCGGCAGGCTAGAGCGCCTGCGGGTCGGCCGCCGTGAGCGAAGCTGCGAACATCCATCAGCTCTAAAGTGTTGGCCGCCTCACCCGGCCGCACTGCCGCGCCGGACCCGCAGGTTCAGCAGTTCCACCATCACCGCAAAGACCATCGCGAACCATCGCGAAAGAGGTGGAGCGCTCGGGGATATGGAAGCCCCGCCCCTCGGCCCCCAGATGCACGCCCATCATCAGCAGGAAGGCCAGGGCCAGCATCCGGACGGTGGGATGCGCCTGCACACACTGACCGATCGGACCGGCCGCGAACAGCATGATCTGGGCGATGACGCTGCCGAACCGGGCGCGGCCCTGGGCCTCGGCCGCCCGGTGGTCACCCTCCAGCTGTTCGTGCATCTCGCTGCCGGCCTTGTACAGCAGGAACAGGCCGCCGGCCAGCAGAATCAGGTCGCGGCCAGAAAAGGCTAGGCCCAGCACGCTGATGATCGGCTCGGTCAGGCGGGCCAGCCACGCCACCAAAAACAGCAGTAGCACCCGCATCACCATGGCGCCCGGCAGGCCGATGGTCCAGGCACGCGCCTGCTGCTCGGCCGGCAGCGAGATGAAAATACCTTTGTCGATGCCCAGAATCACTTCCAGCAGGAAGAGGGTTCCGAACGCCAGCTACGCTTTAGGTTGAGTAATCCAGCCGAAATCAAGGGGGTTCAACAGGTGTGTCTCCGGACTTCATGCTCTGGGGCAGGTGGACCACCGTTCCCAAGAATCTGCTCAAGGACCTGCACATTCAGGCTTTACCGTGTGCCGGCACCGTCCAGAAAGATGCTGAGCAGCGCCCGGGCGGTGCCTCCAGGGTCCGGGACCGGGTGTCCGGCCGTGACCAGCGGGTACACCATGCCCATCAGGGCGCGGGTCAGGGTCTGGGACGGGAGGTCGGCCCTCAGCTGCCCCGCCTGCACCGCCTGATCCAGCAGCGCGTTCACGCCGCCCAGCCAGCCACGCCGGTACGCCTGCTCGAAAGCCAGCCGCCGGGCCGGCTCGATGTGGCCCAGTTCGCCCGCCAGTTTCAGCCCCACCCGTTGCTGGCTGGCGGTGCTGAGCAGGTCGGTCAGCAGGCAGCCCAGCTGCTCTGGCAGGGTCACCTGGGTGCTGGCCCGCTGCAGCAGCGCCATCAGGCCTTCCAACGACTCCTCCAGCACCGCCAGGAACAGCGCGTCCTTGTCTACGAAGTGGTGGTAGAGGGCTGGTTTGGTGACGCCCACCGCCTGCGCCACTTCGCGCATGCTGACGCCGTGGTACCCACGCTCGGTGAACAGCTGGGCCGCCTGGGCCAGCGCCCGTTCCCGGGTGGAGGTCTCGCTGCGCAGGGCGGTGCTCACCCGCCGACGCCCGGCACGTCCACCCCGAACAGCCGCAGCAGCGGGCGCCACCAGGGAATCAGGAGCAGCATCACGAGCAGGCTCAGGCCGAACCACAGGCTGGCCACCCGGTACTTGCGCTGGTCGCCGGACGCGCGCCGGCTCAGGCTGCTGCCCAGCGTTGCGAACACCACGGCCACGATCATGCCGGTGCTGTGCTCCACCGCGAAGAAGCGTGACTGGTCCTGCTTCATGGCCGCCCCGAAATTGTCCAACACCGTCCGCATGTACGGAGAGAGGCCCAGATAGAGGGCCAGCCCCACCACCAGTTGCAGGTGAGTGAGGCTGGTGTACACCCGGGCGGCCACAGCTTCCCGGCCGGTCCAGGCGCGGCCACCGCCCACGCCGGGCAGCGTGCGGGCCAGCGCATACACCGCCGCGATCAGCACCGCCCAGCGCAGCACGTTATGGAGCGAGAGCACAAATAGGTACATATGGCTGGAGTGTAGCGTGTGCCCCTGCCGGCCAGTGGGCGGCCCTCAGCTCAGCTTGTCCCGGAACTGCTCGTACCCGAAGGTGCGGATCACCTCATAGTGGCCGTCCTGGCGCCACACCCCGATGTCCGGGTGCTTCACGCCGTTGAAGAAGGTCGTCTTGACCATCGTGTAGTGGATCATGTCGTCGAACACCACCCGGTCGCCCACCGCCAGCCGCTCGGGGAAGCTGTATTCGCCCACCACGTCCCCGGCGAGGCAGGTGGTGCCGCCCAGCAGGTAATCGTGGGTGGATTCGCCCGGCTCCCCAGCCCCCAGCACACGCGGGCGGTACGGCATCTCCAGCACGTCCGGCATGTGCGCCGACACCGAGACGTCCAGCAGCACGCTGTCCTTGACGTTGTGCACCACGTCCAGCACGCTGCTGACCAGCCAGCCGGTCTGCCACCCGAAGGCGCTGCCCGGCTCCAGGATCACCTGCACGTTCCAGCGCTCGCGGAAGGCCCGCACCACCCGCACCAGCCGCTCGATATCGTAGCCGGCCCGCGTCATCAGGTGCCCGCCGCCGAAGTTCACCCAGCGCATCTGCGGCAGCCACTCCCCGAAGTTGCGCTCGATGACCTCCAGGGTGCGCTCCAGCGTGTCGCTGTCCTTCTCGCACAGGCTGTGGAAGTGCAGGCCGTCCACGCCGTCCAGCAGGTCCGGGCGGAACTCGCGCTGCGTGACGCCCAGCCGCGAGAAGGGACCGGCCGGGTTGTAGAGGTCCGTTTCCACCTCGGCGTATTCCGGGTTGATGCGGATGCCGATATGCACCTGCTTGCCGGCCCGGCGGGCCGCCTCCACCTGCGGACGGAAGCGGCTCCACTGCGAGAAGCTGTTGAAGGTCAGGTGGTCGGCCAGCTCCAGGATGCGCGGGAAGTCCTCGTCGCTGTAGGCGGGCGCGTACACGTGCACCTCACCCTGCATCTCCTCGCGGGCCAGGATCGCCTCGTTCAGGCTGCTGGCGGTGGCGCCGGTGATGCCGTACTCACGCAGCACCGGAAAGGTGCTCCACATCGAAAAGCCCTTGAACGCCACGATGATCTGGGCGCCGCTGCGCTCCTGCACCTGCGAGATCAGGCTCAGGTTGCGCCGCAGCCGCGACTCGTCCAGCACGAAGGCCGGGCTGGGAATCTGGTTCCAGGGAATATCCGAGACAGGGTACACGTCGGGGAGCTTCAGTTCGGCGGCCTTGGTCATGGAGAACAGGGTAAGGGAAAAGCCCCCGGCCAATGGTGGCGGGGGGAGGCCCTGGTGCCACGCCGGCAGGCTCAAGCGGGGTTGACCTACACAGAGCTGAACAGGTCGACCGGTGAGGAGGGAACAGTCCTGGCACTGCCGTTCTCAAGCGGCGCGGCATTCGTTCAAAGATTGGCCGCGCCCCGCTGTATGGGCCGGGCAGAGATGGTCCCGGCTGCTGGCCCGGTGTGCGTCAGGTGGTGTATTCGGCGTTGATCACCACGTAGTCGCCGCTCAGGTCGCAGCCCCAGGCTTCGCCGTGGGCCTCACCTGCGCCCAGGTTCACCTCGAACACCACCTCCTCGGCCTTCATGCTCTCCGACACGGCCCGGGCATCGTAATCCAGCGGCTTTCCGGCAAACACCGGCACGCCCTGCACGCTGACCGTCATCGCCTCGACGTTCACGGCGGCCCCGCTGCGACCCACCGCCATGATCACCCGGCCCCAGTTCGGATCGTTGCCGTGCACCGCACTCTTGAGCAGCGGCGACACGCAGCAGGTGCGGGCGGCGGTGAGCGCCTCCTGCTCGCTGGCTGCGCCGCTCACCTGCACGGTCAGCAGTTTGGTGGCCCCCTCGCCGTCGGCGGCGATCTGACGGGCCAGATCCCGCATGACCGTTTCCAGGGCCGTCAGAAACTCCGCCAGGTCCACCTCGCCGGCCGCCCCGTTGCAGATGGCCACCGCCATGTCGTTGGTGCTGGTATCGCCGTCTACCGTGACCGCATTGAAGGTGCGGCTGACGATACCGGGAAACGCCTCGCGCAGCGCCGCCTGATCCACCTGCGCGTCGCTAAAGGCGAAGGCGAACATGGTGGCCATGTCCGGGTGAATCATGCCACTGCCCTTGGCAGTCCCCACGATCTGCGCGCCGCTGCTGAGGGTCGCGGTGGCCGTCTTGGGCCGCGTATCGGTGGTCATGATCGCTGTCGCGAAGGCACCCACGTCGTCGCTTAGATCGTCCGGCAGGTGCTCCAGGCCGCTCAGCACCCGGTCCATCGGCAGCAGGTGGCCGATGATGCCGGTACTGGCGGTCAGTGCGGCGTCACGCGGCAGCTCGAAGACACTCTCAGCGGCCTCGGCCATGTCGCGGTTGTCCCGGGCACCCTGACGCCCGGTCGCGGCGTTGGCGTTGCCGGCGTTCACCACGATGGCCCTCACCGGCCGGGTGGACGCGTACACCTCGCGGTTGCGGGTGACACAGGCGGCGGCGGTGGTGCTGCGGGTGCCGGCAAACGCCCAGCTGCACGGCCGGTCGCTCACCACGCACGAGAGGTCGGTCTTGCCGCTCGGCTTGATCCCGGCGGCGAGGGCGGCGGAGCGGAATCCCTGCGGAAACTTCATGCCGCCCAGTCTAGCGGCGGGCCGCGTCTGGGGTGCGCGGCGGTCTATGGCTTTGAAGGGCCACCCGGCTGCCGCCGTCGTTGAGGTGAGGCGGTATTCAAGCAGTGGAAGGGGAGACGATGAGCCTGCGGCCGGTGTGCCCTCAGCGGTGCAGGCCAGTAATGTGGCGTCCCGGTGCAGCCGGGCAGATTGATCTGATTCGCAGTTGTGTGGCCGTTGCAGCTTTTTGAGAGCCAGCGTGCTGCAGGGGCAGAGTGTACCGGTCTTCATCCGTATGAAAACGGAAGCCGGCCGATTTACCGGGTGGCCGGCTTCCGTTTTCATACGCTCTACGCCAGGGCTGCCCCTGCATCCACGCTGTCTCTGACCTGCAGGCCCAGCATCAGCTCCAGGTTCTGTACGGCCGCGCCGCTTGCGCCTTTGCCCAGGTTGTCCAGCCGGGCCACCAGCAGCGCCTGCTCCGTGGCCGGATTGCTGTACACGAACAGCTGCATCTGGTTGGTGTCGTTCAGCGCCTGTGGGTCCAGGATCGCCGGTTCGTTGCTGAAGGGCATCACGTGCACATAGGGTTGCCCCCGGTAGTGCTGCGCCAACGCCGCATGCAGCTGCTCCGCCGTCTGCCCGATCAGGCGCAGGTGGACCGGCACCTGCACGATCATTCCCTGGCGCCAGCCGCCCACGTTCGGGGCGAAGAGCGGCGCAAAGCTCAGGCCGCCGTAGCGCTGCATCTCCGGGACATGCTTGTGGCTCAGCTGCAGGCCGTAGCTCTTGAACGGGCCGCCCATCGGGTGCTCGGTGCCCTGCTCGTGAGCGTCCACCAATGCCCGGCCCCCGCCACTGTAGCCGCTGAAGCCCGCCACGCTCACCGGATACTCGGGCGGGAGCAGGCCGGCTTCGGTCAGCGGACGGAGCAGCGCGATCGCTCCGGTGCTGTAGCAGCCGGGATTGCTGACCCGGGCGGAGGACCTGATGGCCTCCGGCTGGCCCGCCGTCAGCTCGGGAAAGCCGTACACCCAGCCGTCGCTGACCCGGTGGGCGGACGAGGCGTCCAGAATCCGGGTGGTGGGGTTCTCGACCAGCGTCACCGCCTCGCGGGCCAGATCATCGTGCAGGCACAGGATGGCCACGTCAGCGCTGTTCAGCAGCTCGCGCCGCGCCTCCGGGTCCTTGCGCCGCTCCGGGGCGATGCTCAGCAATTCGATGTCCTGGCGGCCCTCCAGCCGCGCGCGGATCTGCAGGCCGGTGGTGCCGGCCTCTCCGTCAATAAAGATGCGTGGCGTCTTCACGTGTTCCATTCCTCTCTCAGCAGAGCGTAGATGGCGTCGTCGGTCCAGGTGCCACGGTGCCAGTAGCTCTGCAGCTGCGTGCCCTCGTGCCGGAAGCCCAATCGCTCCAGCAACCGGCGCACCCCCTCGTTGCGTGGGTCGATGCTGGCGGACACCCGGTGCAGCCGAAGTGTTCCGAACACGTGGCCCAGCAGGGCCGTCAGCGCCTCCTGAGCGTACCCCTGACCCTGGGCCTCCGGCGAGAGCGTGACCCCCACTTCCGCCTGCCCCCCGGCCCCTCGGTCGAAGGTTCTCAGCGCCACGTCGCCCATCAGCTGACCGGTACTGGTCAGCGTCACGGCGATCTGGACCCAGCCCTCGTCGCCCGGAGCGCGGCCCTGCATCGCCTCAATCAGCGCCTGGGCCTGCTCCAGGGTGTAGGGCAGCGGCCAGGCCTGGAAGGCCGCCACCTGCGGGTCGTTGCGGTAGCGGGCCAGGACGGGAGCGTCGTGCTGCTGCAGCGGGCGCAGCAGCAACCGTGAACTCCGGATGGTCCAGCTGTCGGTGACCATCCTGCTTACCAGCGCGGCTTCATCTGGCCCATCACGTGGTACAGCAGCGCCTTCTGGGCGTGCAGCCGGTTCTCGGCCTGATCGAAGACGCGGCTCTTGGGGTGCTCGGTCGCCTCCGGCACCGTCTCCTCGCCGTAGTGGGCCGGCAGACAGTGCAGGAAGATGCCCTGCGGGGCAATCCGTTCCAGCATCTGTGGGGTGACCTGATAGCCCTGGAAGGCCCGGCGTCGGCGGGCGCCGTCCTCCTCCTGCCCCATGCTGATCCACACGTCGGTGTACAGCACGTCGGCGCCGTCCACGGCCGCGAGGTCGCTGGTGAGCGTCACGCTGGCGCCGCGCCGAACCGCGTCCATCAGCACCGCGCCGTTCGGCTCGAAGCCCACCGGGGTCACGATGGTCACGTCGGCGCCGGTCAGCACGCCCATGTGAATGTGGCTGTTGGCGAGGTTGTTGCCGTCTCCGATGTAGACCACCCGTTTGCCCTGCACCGGGCCCACCGTTTCCTCGATGGTCTGGTAGTCCGCCAGCAGCTGAACCGGGTGCAGCATGTCCGACAGGCCGTTGATGACCGGCACCTCGGCATGGTCGGCCAGTTCGTGCAGGGTGTGCTGCAGGTAGACGCGGCCCATGATGCCGTCCACCCAGCGCTCCAGGTTGCGCGCCACGTCCGAGACGCGCTCGCGGGTGCCCAGCCCGATTTCCTGGTTGGACAGCGTGATGGCGTGGCCGCCCAGCTGGTACATGCCCACATCGAAGGTGGTGCGGGTCCGAAGGCTAGCCTTCTCGAACAGCAGCGCCAGGCTCAGGCCCTGCAGCGGTTTGACATTCCGCCACTCGCCGCGCTTCATGCTGGCCGCAGTGTCCAGAATCGCCCGCAGTTCTTCCGGGCTGGTGTCCAGGTTGCTTAAAAAATCACGGCCGGCCATCACCGGGGCGGGCAGGCTGTCCGGGGTGTGCAGAAACGGTTGCGGCGGTTGCTGGGCTTTTTTACTCTTGGACTTGGGGGAGGCGCTGCGCGTCATAGGGCAAAATTATACATAAGTGGTGCAACTTCATGCAGTTGCGTCCGACTCAGAACACCACCGTCTTGTTGCCGTGCACCAGCACCCGGTCCTCCACGTGCGCCTTGACGGCCCGGGCCAGCACCTGCCGCTCCACGTCCCGGCCCAGCCGCATCAGCGTCTCGGGCGTCTCCCGGTGCGTGACCCGGGCCACGTCCTGCTCGATGATCGGGCCGGCGTCCAGTTCCTCGGTCACGTAGTGGGCGGTGGCGCCCACCAGCTTCACGCCGCGCACATGGGCGGCGCGGTAGGGGTTGGCCCCGATGAAGGCCGGCAGGAACGAGTGGTGGATGTTGATGACCGGCACGCCCACCTCGCGCAGGAAGTCGCCGCTGAGAATCTGCATGTAGCGCGCCAGCACCACGAAGTCGCACTGGCCTTTCAGCAGCGCCAGCTGTTCCGCCTCCGCCTGCGGCTTGCTGTCCTTGCGCACCGGCACGACGTGGAACGGGATGTCGAACATCTCCGCGTCGCGGCGCAGCGCCTCGTGGTTGCTGACGACCATCGGAATCGTCACGTCCAGCTCGCCCCGGCGGCGGCGCCACAGCAGGTCCAGGAAGCAGTGGTCGTACTGGCTGACCAGGATGGCCATGCGCTTCGGCTCGGCGGTGTACCACACCCGCCACTCCATCCCGAACGGCTCGGCCACCACCTGCTGGAAGGCGCGCTCGAACTGCCCCTTGGCGAGGTCTAGGCCGTCCAGGTGGAATTCCATCCGCATGTAGAAGGTTCCGCCCTGCGGATCGGTGCTGTGCTGGTCACTGTGGATGATGTTGGCCCCGTGGTTGTGCAGGAACTGCGACACGGCGGCCACAATGCCGCGCTGGTCCGGGCAGCTGATGGTCAGTCGGGCGGTGTGGCGGGGGTCCATCTCCGGGCGGGGGTCCAGCGTCATGCGGCCAAGCATAGCAACGCTCAAGGCGGGCCGGCGGCGCGTTGCCCAGCCCGCCTGATAGCCTGCCGTATGGCTGCAACTCCGTACGATCCTGTCCGGCACGCCGAACTGCTCGCCCGCTACTGCCTGGACGCCCAGCCGGGCCAGCGGGTGCAGGTGTCGGCCACCACCCTGGCCCTGCCGCTGGTGGAGGCGCTGCACCGGGAACTGCTGGGCCTGGGTGCCCGTCCGGTGCTGCGGCTGGAATACCCCGGCCAGCAGGACGATTTCTACCGCCACGCGTCCGACCTGCTGCTGGACAGCCTGCACCCGGCCGACGTGGCCGACATGGAGGCCACCGACGCCACCCTGCGGATTCTGACCCCGCAGCCGCCGGTGACCGACAGCCACCCGGACCGCCGTACCCGCCACGCCCGCACGGTGGCGCCCATCGGCGCGCTGCGCTCGCAGCGGCGCTGGAGCCTGACGCTGTTCCCCACGCCGGAAGGGGCGGGGGCGGCCGGCATGTCCCTGACGGACTACGAGGGGTTCGTGGCCGACGCGTTGTTCCTGAACACGCCGGACCCGGTGGCCGAGTGGGTGCGGGTGCGCGAGCGGCAGGCGCGGTTGATCGAGCGGCTGAGCCGGGCCGATCAGGTGCGGATTCTGGGGCCAGACACCGACCTGACCATGAGCGTCAAGGGGCGCACCTGGGCCAACAGTGACGGCAAGCGCAACATGCCGAGCGGCGAGGTGTTCACCGGGCCGCACGAGCAGTCAGCGTCCGGGCACATCTACTACGGCCTGCCCACCAGCGTGGGCGGGCGCACCGTGCAGGGCATCCGGCTGCGCTTCGAGGCGGGCCGGGTGGTGGAGGCGAGCGCCGAGGAGGGCGACGATGTGTTGCAGGCGTCGCTGGCCACCGACGAGGGCGCCCGGTACCTGGGTGAGCTGGGCATCGGGACCAACTACGGCATTCAGGTGCCGAGCCGCAACATCCTCTTCGACGAGAAGATCGGCGGCACCGTGCATCTGGCACTGGGCCGCAGCTACCCGGAAACCGGCGGCCTCAACGAGTCGGCGCTGCACTGGGACATGATCTGCGACCTGCGTGGAGGCGGACAGGTGTTGCTGGACGGCGAGGTGTTCCAGCAGGACGGCCAGTTCGTGGAATGACCGGTCCGGTCTGGCTCATCTCCGGATGCCCGGGGGTCGGCAAGAGCAGCGTGAGCCGCGCCCTGCTGACCCGCTTCCCGCGTGGCCTGCACCTGCCGGTGGACGATCTGCGCGAACTGGTGGTCTCGGGCATCTCGCACCCGTCCATGACGCCCAACCCGGAGACCGACCGCCAGTTCCGGCTGGCCCGGCAGGCGGCGGCCCATCATGCCCGCCTGTACGCGGAGGCAGGCTTTGCGGTGACGGTGGACGACGTGCTGTGCCCGCAGGATGCGGCGCTGTTCCTGGCCGCGCTGGAGGGGCTGGAGGTTCACCGGGTCTTTCTGGCGCCGGGGCTGGAGGTGGCGCAGGCGCGCAACGCTGCCCGGCTCACCAAGGCCTTTGAGCCGGCCACGCTGGCGCCCCTGATCGCGGCCCTGTACCCCGCCATGCCGCCGGAGGCCTACCGGGAAGCCGGCTGGACCGTGCTGGACACGGCTGAGCTGACGGTGGAACAGACGGTGGACCGGCTGCTCCGCTGATTCAGACGACACCGGGGCCACTGCTTTCAGTGGCCCCGGTTCGTTGTTGGTCGGTTAGCGCGAGCAGTAGCGTTGGACGTCCGGGTCAAAGGCGCCGATCAGCCCGAACACGGCCAGCAGCGTTCCGAAGGGGAAATTCAGGATGTTCAGCACAAACAGCACGACCGCCGCGATGCGCCCCCAGCTGCGCCCCTGCACCACAGCCCGGTAGGTCAGGAACGTGAACACCAGGATGATGAGCTGCACCACCTCCGCCACCGCGATGGCGCTGCCGGTCACGGTGCGGGCCAGCTGCACGTCCTGGGAGGCGAGCGTGGTGTCGCCGGACAGGATGGCGGTGATCAGGGGCCACACCAGCGGCACCAGAATCACGGCCAGCACCTGAAACACCATCAGCACGATCAGGGGGACCGTCACCCAGTTGAGTTTCTCCGGTTGGCCGAGGGCTGCTTGGCTCATGCTTCTAATGTACTAAATCCGGATCACTTCGTATAGGTGATGCGGTAGACCGTGCCGTTGCCGTCGTCGGTCAGCAGCATCGAGCCGTCGGCGGCCGTCACCACCGCCACCGGCCGGCCGTTCACCTGCTGGCCGTTCAGGAACCCGGTCAGGAAGTCGGTCACCTTGCCGCTCTTGGGATCAATCATCACGACCTTGTAGCCGCTCTTCTCGCTGCGGTTCCACGAGCCGTGCAGCGCCGCGAACAGCATGCCCTGATAGGCGCTGGGGAAGGCCTTGCCGGTGTAGAAGTTGATGCCCAGCGGCGCGCTGTGGGCGGTCACGGTGGCGAAGGCCGGCTTGGCGGTGTCGCACACCGCGGCCGTCTTGCGCCCGAAGTCCTTGTCGTAGGTCTGCTCGCCGTTCAGGGTGTAGCAGTACGGCCACCCGTAGAAGCCGCCGGCAGACAGCTTGAAGAACGCTTCGGGCGGCACGTTGTCGCCCAGCTGGTCCCGGCCGTTCATGGAGGCGTAGAGGGTGGTGCCCTGCCACGCCAGGCCCACACTGTTGCGCAGGCCGCTGGCGTACACCTTGCCGTTCTTGCCGTCCGCGTCAAACACCCACACGGCGGCGCGCTTGGGGTCGCTCTCCTCGCAGACATTACAGCTGCTGCCCGTCGCCACGTACATCCGGTCGTCCGGCCCGAACACCACCGTGCGGGTGCTGTGGCCGGCCCCGCTCGGGAGGTCCACCAGTTTTTCGGCCGGCCCGGTGGCCTTCAGGTCGCCGGACTTGTACGGGAAGCGCACCACCGCGTTGGTGTTGGCGACGTACAGCGCGTTGCCGTGGAAGGCCAGTCCGTGCGGCTGGGACAGCCCACTGGCGAACACCGCCTTGCTGTCCGGCTTGCCGTCCTTGTTGCGGTCCGGCAGCACATACACGGTCCCGGCGCCGGTGTCGCTCAGGAAGATGTCGCCGTTGGGGGCCACGGCCAGCAGCCGCGGGGCCTTGAAGCCGTCGGCATACACCGACACCTTGAAGCCTTCCGGAGCCTGGATGGTGAAGCTGGGGGCGGCCCCCACATTGGGCGCCTGGGCCGTGGTGGACGGGCTGGACGACTGGGCGCAGGCCGACACGCTGAGCAGCAGGCCCAGCAGGGCCGTCAGGGGACGTTTCATGCCACCAGGGTAGGGCGCGGCCATGAAGATCAGCGGGGGAGAGCGTGAAGCAGCGCCTGCAGATGGGTGAGGCTGCGGCTCACCCGTGTGGTGCGGGTGTCCGCACGTCGTGCGCGAGGTACTCGAACCGGGCGCCCAGGGCTTCCAGGTGCTGGAAGAAGTCCGGGTAGCTCTTGCGGATGTGATGGGCTCCGGTGATGGTGATCGGCTGCGCCGCCCGCAGCCCCAGCAGCGTCAGCAGCATGATCATGCGGTGGTCGCCGTGCCCGTCGGCCGTCACGCCGCCCGCCACCGGCCCGCCGGTCACGCTCAGGTTGTCGGCGGTCTCGCTGGCCTGCAGCCCCAGCCGTTCCAGCTCCCGGCGCGTGTCGGAGATGCGGTCGCATTCCTTGAGCCGCAGGGTCGACACGTTTTCCCAGGTGGTGGTGCCCTCCGCGCTGGCGGCGGCGGCCGTGAGCGCCTGGACCGCGTCGGTGAAGCCGTCGCCGTCGCGCACCACGGCCCGCAGCGGCTGACCGCCCCGCACCCGCAGCGTGTCGCCCTCGCGCACGATGTCCGCCCCCATCTCGCGCAGCACGTCCACCGCCTCACGCTCGCCCTGCAGGTCCTGGGCGCGCAGGTTGTGCAGCGTCACCTCGCCGGGGAGCAGCGCCGCTGCCGCCAGGATCGCCGCCGACCCCGGGTAGTCGCCCGGCACCTCAGCCCGTTCCAGCCGGTAGCGCTGAGCGCCAGGAATCTGAATGCGCCGGAGGTCCTCGCTGGCGCTGGCCTGCACCCCGAAGGCCCGCAGCGTGTCCAGGGTCTGACGCAGCGGCGCGTGGCTCTTGATGTCGCCGGTCAGTCGCAGGTCCAGCCCGTCCGGCAGCAGCGGGGCCAGGAACATCAGCGCCGAGGCGTACTGGCTGCTGCGCTCGGCGCTCACCTCCACCGGGCCGCCACGCACCGGCCCGGCCACCGACAGCGGCAGGCGGCCCTCCTGACTCTCGGTGCGGGCGCCCAGTCGCTCCAGGGCCTCCAGCAGGTCGCCCTGCGGCCGCCGGCCCAGGCTATCTGGATGGTCGGTGACGAAGCGGGTGCCGCCGGTCAGCGCGGCCACGGCCATCAGAAAGCGCGCGACCGCGCCCGCGTTGCCGGGGTTCAGCGTCACGCCGTCGCGCGGCCGGCTGCCGAAGCCGCGCACCACCACGTCTGCCCCTACCCGCTCAATTCCCGCGCCCCAGGCCGACAGACAGGCCAGCATCGCCTCGGCGTCCTCGGAGGTGGCGGCCCCCACCACACGGGTCTGCCCCTCGCTGAGCGCGGCGGCCAGCAGGTAGCGGGTGGTGTAGTTCTTGCTCGGTTGCGCCCGCAGCGTGCCGCGCAGTTCGGCCACCGGGAACACCAGCACATCGAAACGGTCGGGCAGCTCGCTCATGGCCCCCAGGATAGGCGAGCCGGGGCAGGCCGCAGCGTGGTGGGCAAGACAGGGCCACGGGAGCGGCGGTACGCTTCAGACATGCCCATTGACCTGCGCCCGATGACCGCCGAAAGTTTCCAGCGTTTCATGGACCGGGCAATTCCGGACTACGCCGCCGAGAAGGTCCGCAGCGGCGAATGGAGCGAGGCCGAGGCCGTGGAGCGGTCCACCGCCGATTTCCGGGACCTGCTGCCGGACGGCCTGGACAGCGCGGGCAATTTCCTCTTCGACCTGCACGACCCGGAACTGGGCCAGGACGTGGGGGTGCTGTGGTACGCGCTGCGGACCAACGGGGGAGAACCGTCGGCCTTCGTCTATGAGGTGGCGGTCTTTCCACAGTTCCAGCGCCGCGGCTACGCCAGCGAGGCGTTCCGGCTGCTGGACCGGCACGCCGCTGCTCAGGGAGCCAGCCGGGTCAGGCTGCATGTGTTCGGTCATAACCACCCGGCCCGCGCCCTGTACGAGCGGCTGGGCTTCGAACCCACCAACCTGATCCTGAGCCGCCCCATCCGCTGAGCCCGGACGCCGCTGGGGTACACTGGCCCCCGTATGAGCAAGGTCATCATCATCGGCGCGGGCGGCGTGGGCAACGTGGTCGCCAAGAAGTGTGCCCAGAACGACGAAGTCTTCAGCGAGGTGCTGATCGCCACCCGCACCGTCAGCAAGGCCGACAAGATCGTGGCCGAGATCCACGAGCACTTCCCGAACAGCCGGGCCGTCTTTTCCACCCGCGCGGTGGACGCCGACAACGTGCCGGCCCTGGTGGAGCTGTTCCGCGAGTTCCAGCCGGAACTGGTGATCAACGTGGCGCTGCCGTACCAGGACCTGACCATCATGGACGCCTGCCTGGAAGCGGGCGTGCATTACCTGGACACCGCCAACTACGAGCCGCGCGACGTGGCGAAGTTCGAGTACTCCTGGCAGTGGGCCTACCGCGAGCGCTTCGAGCAGGCGGGCCTGATGGCCCTGCTCGGCTGCGGTTTCGACCCGGGCGCCACCAACGTGTTCACCGCCTACCACGCCAAGCACCACTTCCAGGCCATCGAGTACCTGGACATCGTGGACTGCAACAACGGCAACCACGGCAAGGCCTTCGCCACCAACTTCAACCCCGAGATCAACATCCGCGAGATCACCGCCAACGGGCGCTACTGGGACAACGGCAACTGGGTGGAGACCCGGCCGCTGGAGATCAGCCAGGACATCTACTACCCGAAGGTCCAGACCCGCACCAGCTACGTGCTGTACCACGAGGAACTGGAGTCGCTGGTCATCAACTTCCCGACCATCAAGCGCGCTCGCTTCTGGATGACCTTCGGGGAGAGCTACATCCGGCACCTGAACGTGCTGGAGGGCATCGGCATGACCAGCATCGAGCCGATCAACTTCCGGGGCCAGCAGATCGCGCCGCTGGAGTTCCTGAAGGCTGTGCTGCCGGCCCCCGAGAGCCTGGCCGAGAACTACACCGGCCAGACCTGCATCGGGGTGCAGGCGAAGGGCATCGGCAAGGACGGCCAGCCGAACGTGCACTTCGTGTACAACGTCTGCGACCACGCGGCCACCTACAAGGAGGTGCAGGCGCAGGGCGTCAGCTACACCACCGGCGTGCCGGCCATGATCGGGGCCATGCTGATGCTGCAGGGCATCTGGCAGAAGCCGGGCGTCTACAACGTCGAGGAGTTCGACCCGGACCCGTTCATCGACGCGATGAACCGCTGGGGCCTCCCGGTGGATCAGCTGGGCGGCATTGAACTCGTCCGCGACTGAAGGGTACAGAGGAGGGCGGCGGCCAGCTGTTGGCCGCCGCCCTCGCCCTTTCTGCCTACACGCCCAGCGGGACGTCCACCCCCAGCTCCGCCAGCACCGTGCGGATCGCCTGGGTGTCGATGCCGCTGCGGGCGTGGACCCGCTCCACGCTGGCGTGCTCCTGGAACTCGTCCGGAATGCCCAGTACCCGCACCGGCGTCTGCAGGCCCCAGGCCGACAGCTGCTCCAGCACCGCCGAGCCGAAGCCGCCCACCACCGTGTTGTCCTCGACCGTCACGAGGGCGCGGGCCGAGGTGGCCACCTCGCGCAGCATCGCGGTGTCGAGCGGCTTCACGAAGCGGGCGTTGATCAGGCCGACTCCGGGCAGGTCCACCACCGCACGCTCGGCGTATTCCAGCGCCTTGCCGCCCGCCAGCACCACCACGTCATCACCGGCCCGCAGCCGCTCCCAGGTACCCCAGCGCAGCTCCGGCCACGTGCCGGCCGGCACCCGGTCGGTGTTGCCCCTCGGGTAGCGGATCGCCACCGGGCCACCGATGCGCTGCGCTTCCCTGAGCATGCCGCGCAGCTCGGACGTGTTCCGCGGCAGCCCGATCTGCACGTTCGGAATGTTGCGCAGGTACGACAGGTCGAAGACGCCGTTGTGGGTGGCCCCGTCTGCGCCCACGATGCCGCCCCGGTCGATGGCGAAGATGACCGGCAGGTTCTCGATGGCCACGTCGTGCAGCACCTGATCGTAGGCGCGTTGCAGGAAGGTGCTGTAGATGGCCACGATGGGCCGCAGCCCCTGCAGCGCCATGCCCGCCGCCGCCGTCACCGCCACGTCCTCGGCAATGCCCACGTCCAGGTAGCGGTTCGGGTGCGCCTTGCTGTAGCCCACCAGTCCGGAACCCTCGCGCATGGCCGGGGTGATCACGAAATTGCGCGGGTCCTGGGTGCTCAGCTCCGTCACGGCGTCCCCGAAGGCCGCGCTCCACGAGTAGCTGGTGCTGGGGTCGCTGCTGCCGGTCTCCGGGTCAAACTTGCTGGGGCCGTGCCACTTGATCGGGTCGGCCTCGGCGTAGTCCAGGCCTTTGCCCTTGCGCGTCACCACGTGCAGGATGGTGGGGCCGTCCAGCTCGTTCAGGCGCTCCAGCAGGTACACCAGCTCCTGCAGGTTGTGGCCGTCCACCGGCCCCACGTAGCGCACGCCCATCGCAGCAAACGGGTTGATGCTGGCCGGATCGAAGAAATGGCGGGTGCTGCTCTTGGCGCGGCTCATCAGGTTGGCCAGCGGCTTGCTGATGGCCGACACCGCCTTCTTGCCGGCCCCCTCGCCCTCCTGGAACCAGCGCTGCACCTGCAGCGTCCGCATGAACTTGGCCATGGCGCCCACGTTCTCGGAGATGCTCATCTCGTTGTCGTTCAGGATGATCAGCATCCGCTTGCCGCTGTCCCCGATGGTGTTCAGGGCCGCCAGCGCCATGCCGCCGGTCAGCGCCCCGTCCCCGATCACCGCCGCTACCTGATAGTCCTGGCCCAGCGCGTCGCGCGCCACCGCCATGCCCAGCAGGTTGGCAAGGCTGGTGCTGGCGTGCCCCACCGTGATCGCGTCGTGCGGCGACTCGCTGACCTTGGTGAAGCCGCTCAGCCCGCCTTCCTTCTTGATGGTGTGCATCCGGTCCTTGCGGCCGGTCAGGAACTTGTGCGCGTAGGCCTGGTGGCCCACATCGAAGAGGATGCGGTCACGGGGCGAGTTCAGCACGTAATGCAGCGCCACGATCAGGTCGGTGGCGCCCAGGCTGGAGGCGAGGTGCCCGCCCGACAGCGAGCAGACCCGCACGATCTCGTCGCGCAGCTCCTGGGCCAGCGCGGGCAGCTGCTCGCGGGTGAGGCGCTTGAGGTCGTCGGGGGATTCAATCTGGTCGAGCAGCGGGGTCGGGCTCATCATCAGCCTCCTGTGAAGTTGCGTGAGGCGAGCAGCAGCGCCTCCGGGGTGCGGACCTCGCCCACGTAGGGCGCGAACCACAGTTCCTGGGAGGCGGGGAACAGGCCGCCCACGTTGTCGGTGATCTGCCGGTTGATGACCCAGACGGTGTAGCTGCGTCCACCCACCGCGACGGTGCGGTGGTCCAGCACCGAGTAGCGGTAGCTGACCTTGCCACTCACGTTGGTCTTGCCGTCGTCGGAGAGCACCCGCACGTCGCTCTGGCCCTGCCAGCTGAGGCCCACCGCCCACGCACCCTCGGCCGGATACTCGCGCCAGGGGGGCGTCAGGGTCACGGTCAGGCCCGGCTTGCGGAAGCCGAGCAGCAGCACCCCGTCGCCGCTGAGCTGCCGGTAGGAGGTCTGGTCGGCGCCGCGTCCGCTCAGCAGGAAGCCCTGCACCTCCTGGCCCGCGAAGATGGTGGGCCCCTGGCTGCTCAGCACGTACGGCACGTCGGACGCGATCGCGCCGTCCGGCAGGTAATTCCAGCGCAGGCCCGCCTGGGACGGATAGAACGAGACCTGTGAGATGGTGGTGGTGGCGGTCAGCGCGGGCCCTTTGGTCTGCTGGGTGGGCGCGCATCCGGCCAGCGCGGCACCCAGCAGGGCCAGCGGCAGGAGGAAGCGGCGGGAACTCATAGGCCTGAGCATAGCGGGAAGCGGCCGGGATGAATGTCAATCTGGATAAAGAACGCAGCCCGGCGGGCTAGCTGCCGGGCCGTTCCTCCACCACCACGGCCGTGCCGTAGGCCAGCACCTCGGTCACGCCGTCGGTGATCTCGTTGGCGTCGTAGCGCATCGCCAGCACGGCGTTGGCGCCCAGCTCACGGGCGTGCTGCACCATCAGCTCGTACGCCTCCGCCCGCGCCTTCTCGGCCAGCTCGGTGTACAGCGTGATGTTGCCGCCCAGCAGCGTCTGCAACGACGCGCCCAGGTTGCCCAGCACGCTGCGCGAGCGCACGGTGAGGCCGCGCACCAGCCCCAGCTGCTGCACCACCCGGTGGCCCTCCAGCTCGTTGGTGGTGGTCACGATCAGGGCGCTGGGGACCGGACGGCCGGAGGGGGATGTCATACCTTCATGATGACATCCCCCTCCGGCTGAGCACCGCTTACTTTTGCAGCGGGTCGCTGCCGCCCTGGACCCGGGCTTTCAGGGCCGCGAGCTCGTCGTCGATCTCGCGGTCGCGGCCCAGGTTGGCCAGCTGAGCGTCCAGGTCGCCCTCCTCGCGCAGCTGGGTCATGGCGCGGTTCTTGTCCTCCATGCCCGCCACCTTGCGCTCCATGTCCTCGAAGGCGCTCATGGCGCTGCCGGCCTTGTCGAAGCCGCTGGCCTTCTCCAGCGACTCGCCCGCACGGGCGGTCTGCTGGCGGGCCACCAGCAGCTGACGGCGGCTCTCCAGCTCGTCAATCTTGGCCTCCAGGGCGCGCAATTGGGTTTTGAGCTGGTCCACGGTGCTGCTGCTGGTGGCGAGCTGCGCTTCAAAGCCGCTCGCCAGATCGGTGTGGTTCTTCTTGCGGCGCAGCGCCTCCCGGGCCAGGTCCTCGCTGCCGGCGCGCATGGCCTCCTCGGCCTTCATGCCGTACTCCTGGGCCAGCTTGCGGTTGGTGCTGGCCTCGCGCTCCAGCTTGGCCGCCTGCGCCATCGCGCCGGCCACCTCATTGCGGGCCTCGCCGTAGGCCTCGCGCATGTCCAGCAGCGTCTGGTCGATGATCTTGGACGGGTCCTCGGCGCGGCTGATCAGGTCGTTGACGTTGGCGCGGATCAGGCGGGACAGACGATCGAGAATGCTCATGGTAGTACCTCCGAAAGGGGAATTACGGCAACACTGGACCGCACGGGGATGGCCGCCGGCCGTGAACGGCAGCTCTCGGCCCACAATACGAGCCGGCGCGGCAGGAGTTCCCCCCTTTGCTCAGGGGCGACGCGGCTGCGCGCGGGCGTACTGGTTCGGCACCGGGGCCGAGGCGCCCAGTTCCAGCGCTGCACGCTGCGCCAGGTGCGGGTCGCGCAGAAATTCGCGGGCGAAGGCGATCAGGTCCGCCTGCCCGGCCCTCAGGATCTGCTCGGCCTGCTCCGGCGTGGTGATCAGACCCACCGCCATCGTCTCGATGCCCGCGTCCTGCCGCACCCGCGCGGCGAACGGCACCTGATAGCCCGGCTCCACCGTGATGCGCTGGGCGGTGGTCAGGCCGCCGCTCGATACGTCAATCACATCCACGCCCTCCAGCTTCAGCAGCCGGCACAGTTCCACCGTCTGGTCCAGGTCCCAGCCGCCCTCGGCCCAGTCGGTGGCCGACAGCCGCACGAACAGCGGCAGGTGGATCGGCCAGACGCGCCGGACCGCCCGCGTCACCTCCAGCACCAGCCGGGTGCGGTTCTCGAAGCTCCCGCCGTACTGATCGCCGCGCGAGTTCGACAGTGGCGACAGGAACTGGTGCAGCAGGTAGCCGTGCGCCGCGTGAATCTCCACCACGTCGAAGCCGGCCATCATGGCGCGGCGGGTGGCCGCCTCGAAATCGGTGATGACCTTCTGAATATCCTCCGGGGTCATCGCGCGCGGCTGCGGGTACGCGGGCAAGAACGGCTGGTCGTCCGGGCCGACCACCTGCCACCCGCCCTCCCGGAGCGGAACGGCCCCCTCGCCGCGCCACGGGGCGTACGTGCTGGCCTTGCGCCCGGCGTGCGCCAGCTGGGTGCCGATCAGGCCGCCGTGGTCGTGCACGAAGTCGGTGATGTGGCCCAGCGGCGCGATGTGCTCGTCACTCCACAGTCCCAAGTCCTCCGGCGAGATGCGGCCTTCCGGACTGACGGCGGTGGCCTCGGTCAGGATCAGCCCGGCCCCACCCAGCGCGAACTGCCCCAGATGCACCATATGGAACTCGGTGGGCAGGCCGTTCCGGGCGCTGTACATGCACATCGGCGACACCACGAGGCGGTTGGCCAGCGTCACGCCGCGCAGCTTGAGGGAGGAGAACAGGGGGCTGGTGTCGGTGGCTGAGGAGGTGGCGGTCATGACGGAACTGTAGGCAGCGCAACCGTTCCAGAGTGTGCCTGGATTTCAATATCAACCCTGAATGGAGACGGGCGGTCCGGCCCTGGCTGGACAGGCCGGAGGGCGGGTCTGTGCAGCGGGCGGCAATCCATGTACACTCGGCGCATGACGTCCGTCCGTGCATGGTGGTGGCCCAGGTTTCCTGGGTAACCGCTTGCCGTCGTACCACGCCGCAACAGCGCCCAGGTGAAGCACCACCGGGCGCTGTTTTCTGTTCCTCACCCTCCGGAGACCCCATGAACATTGCCACAGACCGGGCCGCCATCACCGTCCGAGAACTCACCGCCGACCTGGATACCCCGGTCACCGCCTACCTGAAGGCCGCCCAGGGCCAGCCGGTCAGCTTCCTGCTGGAGAGCGTGGAGGCGGGCGAGCGCATGGGCCGCTACTCGTTCATCGGGGTGGGCGAGCAGGGCCGCTTCGAGCTGCGCGGCGGCGTGGCGCTGCTCAGCGGCGTGCTGGCGGCGGGCGGCCAGCCGGAGCGCGTGCCGACCAGCGACCCGCTGAGTCTGCTGTACGGGCGGGTGCGGCAGCCGGTGCCGGTGCCGGCGGGCCTGCCCACCTTCATTGGCGGGGCGGTCGGGTACGCCGCCTACGACCTGATCCGCAGTTACGAGCGCCTGCCGGACGCCAATCCCGATGAGCTGAACCTGCCGGACGCCCTGTTTCTGGTGCCGGAGGGCATGGTGATCTTCGATCACCTGGGCCACAAACTGTTCGTGGTGGCGGTGGCCGAGGACGAGGCGCGTGCAGGGCGCGTGGCGGACCGGCTGGTGGAGCGGCTCAAGGGGCCGCTGCCGGAGGTGCCGGGGCGGCTGCCGGCCCCCCGCCCGGAGTTCGTCAGCAACCTGCCGGACGGCGGCTATGCCCGCGCCGTGGAACGCTGCCTGGAGTACATCCGGGCCGGCGACATCTTTCAGGTGGTGCCGTCGCAGCGCTTCAGCGCCGACCTGACGGTGGAACCGTTCGCCCTGTACCGGGCGCTGCGCGGCGTGAACCCCAGCCCGTACCTCGGCTACCTGGACCTGGGCGAGGTGCAGCTGATCGCCAGCAGCCCCGAGAGTCTGCTGCGCAGCGACGGCGTGACCGTGACCACCAAGCCGATCGCCGGCACCCGGCGGCGCGGGACCACCCCCGAGCAGGACGCCGCCAACGGCGCGGAGCTGCTGGCCGACGAGAAGGAGCGCGCCGAGCACCTGATGCTGGTGGACCTGGGGCGCAACGACATCGGGCGGGTGGCCGAGTTCGGCACGGTGCAGGTGCAGGACGCCTTCACCATCGAGCGCTACAGCCACGTGATGCACATCGTGAGCAGCGTGACCGGGAAGCTCTCGGGCGACCAGACCCCGCTGCACGCGCTGGCCTCGGTGCTGCCGATGGGGACCGTCTCGGGGGCGCCCAAGATCCGGGCCATGCAGATCATCGACGAGGTGGAGCCGACCCGGCGCGGGCCGTATGGTGGGGCATTCGGCTATATCGCCTACGACGGCTCGCTGGACATGGCCCTGACACTGCGCACCATGGTGGCCACCGGAGGCCGGCTGCACATCCAGGTGGGGGCCGGCATCGTGGCCGACTCGGACCCGGTGGCCGAGGAGCAGGAAACGCGCAGCAAGGCCGCCGCCCTGATGCGGGCCGCCGAGCTGGCTGCCGGAGGGCTGTGAGATGGCGCAGATCAAGGTGTATGCCCTGCGAAGCACGCTGGACGCCCTGCGCCCCGCCCTGTCCGACATGATCCAGGCGGCGCTCGGTTCGGCGCTGGGTCTGCCGGAGAGCAAGCGGTTCCAGCGCTTCCTGCCGCTGGCCCCGGAAGACTTTGTGTTCCCCGAAGACCGCAGCGAGCGCTACACCATCATGGAGGTGCAGCTGTTCACCGGCCGCCGGCCCGAGACCCTGCGGCAGCTGATCCGTGACCTGCAGCGCGGCTGGCAGCAGGACCTCGGCGGCCTGCCGAACGACCTGGAAGTCGTGCTGATCCAGACCCCCGCCGAGCAGTGGGGCATTCGCGGCCAGCTCGGGCACGAGCTGAGCCTGAGTTATGAGGTGAACGTATGACGGCCCCCCATCCCCTCCGCCTGCTGATTATCGACAACTACGATAGCTTCACTTATAACCTAGTGCAGTACCTGGGGGAGCTGGGCTGCCAGCTGACCGTGTGGCGCAACGACCAGTTCACGCTGCCGGAGGTAGAGCAGCTGAACCCGGACGCCATCGTGGTGTCGCCCGGTCCGTGTACCCCGCTGGAAGCGGGCCTGAGCGTGGCGGCCGTGCGCGCCTTCGCGCCGCGCTACCCGATGCTGGGCGTGTGCCTGGGCCACCAGAGCATGGGCGAGGCTTTCGGGGCCACCGTGACGCGCGCGCCGGTGCCGGTGCACGGCAAGACCAGCGTGGTGCAGCACGACGGGCAGGGCCTGTTTGCCGGGCTGGGCGAGCAGGCCCGCGTGACGCGTTACCACTCCCTGATCGTGGAGGAACTGCCCGACACCCTGATTCCCACCGCCTGGGCCACCGATCAGACGCCGGAGGGTGAGCGGCAGATCCTGATGGCGCTGCGCCACCGCGACTACCCGATGTACGGGGTGCAGTTCCACCCGGAGAGCATTGCCACCGAGGACGGAAAGCAGATGCTGCGCAACTTCCTGGAACTGGTGCGGGCGCACCACGCCCAGCCGGCGGCGCAGGCATGATGCATGCCCGGCTGATGAACGGGGAGCGGCTCAGCCAGCACGAGGCCCGGCAGTTCATGGGCGAGCTGATGGGCGGTGAGATGAGCGCCGTGCGGATGGCGGCGGCGCTGGCAGCACTGCGGGTGCGCGGCGAGACCCCGGAGGAGATTGCCGGTTTTGCCCAGGCGATGCGCGAGAACGCCGTGCGGCTGCCGATCCGCCCGCGTGAGTTGCTGCTGGACGTGGTGGGCACCGGGGGAGACGGCGCGCACACCTTCAACATCAGCACCACCAGCGCCTTCGTGGTGGCGGCCGGAGGTGTCCCGGTGGCCAAGCACGGCAACCGGGCCGCCAGCAGCAAGGCCGGCAGCGCCGACGTGCTGGAGGCGCTGGGCGTGAACCTGGACGCCGCCCCCGAGCGGGTGGCCGAGGCGGTGGATGAGCTGGGCGTGGGTTTCATGTTCGCCCGCAACTACCACCCGGCCCTGCGCCACGCCGCCCCGGTGCGCGGCGAGCTGGCGGCCCGCACGGTGTTCAACATTCTGGGGCCGCTCAGCAATCCGGCCGGGGCTACCCACCTGGTCGTGGGCGTGTACAGCCCGGCGCTGACCGCCTCGCTGGCGGAGGTGCTGCGCTTGCTGGGGGCCAGGGCGGCGCTGGTGGTGAACGGCGGGGGCCTCGACGAGTTCACGGTGTCGGGCGTCAACACCGTGGCGGAGCTGAAGGCCGGGGAGCTGAGCGAGCGCACCCTGGACCCGCAGGAGGTGGGCCTGGACCGTCACGATCCGTCGGCGCTGGTGGGCGGCACCCCGGCGGAGAACGCCGTGATCACCCGGGCGCTGCTGCAGGGCCACGGGACGCCGGCCCAGCGCGACATCGTGGCGCTGAATGCCGGGGCGGCGCTGTACCTTGCGGGCCGGGCGCCGGACATCGCGGCGGGGGTACAGCTGGCCTGTCAGGTGCTGGAGAGCGGCGAGGCCTGGACCCTGCTGGAGCGCTACGCCGCCCACACCCGCCGCTGAAAGTGTGAATTGTAACACCCTTGACCGAAGGGCCAGGGCCGCTCTGACACGCTGAGGCCATGAAACCACGACATGTGCTGCTGCTCGGGCTGGGACTTGCCGTGCTGGGACTGGGGCTGGCCGGCGCCCAGACGAACGCTGCGGCGGCCCCCTCCGCCTCCCGCGCCTCGGCCCAGACGTCCGCCTTCAGCGCGGACCGGCTCAGCTTCGAACTGCCGGGTTTCGGGGGGGTCGGGTACTACCAAGACACCCGGGCCAGCGGCCGACCGCTGCTGCTGCTGCACAGCGTCAACGCGGCGGCCAGCGCCTACGAGATGCGCCCGATCTTCCTGGCGTACCGGGGCAGCCGCCCGGTGTACGCGCTGGAGTGGCCCGGCTTTGGCTCCAGCGCGCGCCCGGACGTGCGGTACACCCCGGAACTGATGACCCGGGCGCTGCAGCAGATGCTGGACGTGATCGGTCAGGACGTGGACGTGGTGGCGCTGAGCTTGGGCAGCGAGTTCGCGGCGCGCGCCGCCCTTGCGGACCCGCGCATCCACACGCTCGCCCTGATCAGCCCCACCGGCATGGGCCGCGCCGAGGGCGGCAGTCAGCAGGCAGCGGGCAGTGCGCAGCCGGACCGGCTGTACCGCAATCTCAGCAATCCGCTGTGGGCCGGAGCGCTGTACAGCCTGATCGCGAGCGGGCCCAGCATCCGCTACTTCCTCTCCGGCAGCTTCGAGGGCCAGCCGGATCAGGGACTGGTGGACTACAGCTACGTCTCGGCGCATCAGCCGGGCGCCCGCTACGCGCCGCTGTATTTCATCGGCGGCCTGCTGTTCACGCCGAACGCCTATGACCAGCTGTACGCGCCGCTCAAGCAGCCGGTGCTGGTGCTGTATGACCGGGACCGCTTCGTGAACTTCGACCGGTTGCAGGAGTATGCCCAGCACCCGAACGTGAGCGCCGTCCGGATCGCGCCGACCAAGGGCCTGCCACAGTTCGAGCAGCCGGAACAGGTGCGGGCTGCCCTGGACGCCTTCTGGAGCGCCCACCCCTGAACTAGCCCACCTGCCTCGCCACCCGCGCCGACAGGCCGGTCAGCAGCTCATACTCCACCACGCCACCCCAGCGGGCCACCTCGCCGGGGTGGATGCCCTGCGGCCCCCACAGCGTGAGGTAGTCGCCAGGGTTCACGTCCAGCCCGGTCACGTCCACCATCATCTGGTCCATGCAGATGCGCCCCAGCACGGTGCGGCGCTCCCCCTGCACCCAGACCTGGGCCTGCAGGGTCGCGCTGCGCGGGTAGCCGTCAGCGTAGCCCACCTGCACCGTGGCCACCCGGGTGTCGCGCGGGGCGGTCCACAGGCCGCTGTAACTGACCTGCTCGCCGGCCAGCGCGGTATGCACCGCGCCCACCCGGCCCTGCAGGGTCATCACCGGCTGCAGATCCAGCACGCCGCTCAGGTGCTCGGGCGCGTAGCCGTAGCTGGCCAGCCCGGGCCGCGCCATGGTCATGCTGTCCAGCGGGCCAAAACTCAGCACCCCGCCCCCGTTGGACGCGTGGGCCAGCGCGTCCGGAAAGTGCCGACGCACCGCCAGGAACGCTTCAAACTGCCGCAGCGCGCCGCTCGGGTCCGGCTCGTCGGCGCTGGCGAAGTGAGTGTACAGCCCTTCCAGCTGTCCCCGCCGCGCCAGTTCGCGGCCCAGGTCCAGCGCCTCGGCGGGCCGTGCGCCCAGCCGGTTCATACCGGTGTCCACCTTCAGGTGGGCCTTTGCCTCCGGAGGCAGGGCCGCCAGTTCGGCGGCGGTGCCGATGGGAATCCGTACGCCCAGCCGGGCCAGCTCCGCCATCTCCTCCGGAGCGGCGGGGGTCAGCAGCAGCACCGGCTTGCCGGTGTTCAGCCGGGCCACCGTCACCGCTTCCTGGGGGAGCGCCACCGCAAAGCCCCAGACCTCGGGAAGCGGCGCCGCGATCTGCACCACCTCCTCCAGGCCGTGCCCGTAGGCATTGGCCTTGACCGGCAGGATCAACGGGACCCCCGCCCGCCCGCTCAGCAGGCGCAGGTTGTGGCTCAGGGCGGCGGCAGAGATGGTGGCGACGGCGCGCGGCAACATCCGGTCAGCATAGCGGCTCAGGCCGGCACCCACTCGGCGGCCCACCACTCGGCGTGTGGCAGGCCCCGCTCACGGATGCCCTGCTGCACCGCCCGCACGTCGTACGGCACCCGGCGGAACTGCACGTTCGCGCCGTCCAGCAGCAGGTACTCGGCGTGGGCGACGTTCACATACCGCGCGCCCCGCAGCTCATAGGCCAGGCCCACCGAGCCGGGGTTCAGCAGCCGCCACCCGTCCAGCGTCCGCAGCAGCGGCTGGTGGGTATGGCCACCCACCCAGATGGCCTGCGGCCCGAAGGTGGCGCGCAGCTCGGCCAGCCGCTCCTGAGGGGTGGCCGCGCCGATCACCTCCCGGCAATCGGCCGGCGAGCCGTGAAAGGCCAGCAGGCCGGGCAGCTCCACCGTGGTCCGGTAGGCCGTGATGAGGCCGAGCTCTGCCTCGCCCAGCTGGGTGTGGCCCCAGACGTCCAGGTCGTGGATCTGCTGCTCGTCCGGAACGCCGCGCGGCTGGAACGGTGTGGGCTGCAGGGCGTCCTGGTCGGCATTGCCCTGCACCACCGGGCAGTTCAGGCTGGCCAGCAGCTGCACGCACTCGGCGGGCCACGCGCCCCCGCTGATCACGTCGCCGGTGCACAGCAGCTGATCCGGCGCCTGACCCCGCACATCGTTCAGCAGCGCCTCGAAGGCGGGCAGGTTGCCGTGGATGTCCCCGAACACCGCCAGCCGCACAGTCATTCCACCGCGGCCGGATGGTTCGAGTCGGGCGCGGCGGGCCGCGCGGTGCCGGAGCCGGTCATCATCAGGCCCAGCTGCGTCTCGGTGGCCTCGGCCGCCGCCACCTCACCGGCGATGCGCCCCTCGTACATCACCAGGATGCGGTCCGAGAGGTTCATCACCTCGCCCAGGTCGGCGCTGACCAGCAGCACCGCCAGCCCCTGGTCGCGCGCCGCCACGATCTGCCGGTGAATCGACTCGATGGCCCCAATGTCCACGCCCCGGGTCGGCTGGCTGGCCACCAGGATCTTCGGGTTCTTGCGCATCTCGCGCGCCACGATGATCTTCTGGGCATTGCCGCCCGAGTACTGACCGGCCAGCAGCGACGCGCTGCGCGGGCGCACGTCGTAGGCCTCCGACAGGGCGCGGGCGTTCTCCTGAATCGCCTCCTGGTTCAGGAACCCCAGGGTGCCGGCGAAGGGTGCACGGTTCTGCTCGCCCAGGATGAAGTTCTCGGCGGTGGTCATGTCCAGCACCAGCCCGCGCTCATTGCGGTCCTCGGGAATGTGACTCACGCCGGCCAGCGACACGTTGCTGGCGCCGTGCACCTCCTGGCCCTGGTAGCGGATCTGGCCCTGGTAGCGCTGCAGGCCGGTGATCGCCTCCACCAGCTCGCTCTGGCCGTTGCCCTCCACCCCCGCAATGCCCACGATCTCGCCGGCCCGCACCTGAAAGCTGACGTGGTCCACAGCCGGCTTGTTGCCGCTGCCCACCACCACGTTGTGCAGCTCCAGCGCCACCTCGCCCGGGGTGGCGGCGGCCTTCTGTACCCGCATCACTACCTCGCGGCCCACCATCATGCGGGCGAGCGTCTCGGTGGTGGCGCCCTGCGCCGGAATGGTGCCGATCATCTTGCCGTCGCGGATCACGCTGATCTCGTCACTGATGTGCAGCACCTCGTGCAGCTTGTGGCTGATGAAGATCACGCTGTTGCCGCTGCGAGCGTAGTTGTTCTTCAGGAAGTCGAACAGTTCGTCGGTCTCGCTGGGCGTCAGCACGGCGGTCGGTTCGTCCAGAATCAGGATGCGCGCGCCCCGGTACAGCGTCTTGAGAATCTCCACCTTCTGCTGCAGCCCCAGCGGCAGGTCCTCGATGCGGGCGTCCGGGTCCAGATCGAAGCCGAACTGCCGGATCAGCTCGGCCACCCGTCTGCGGGCCGCCGCGTAGTTGATGCTGGTGCCCTGGGTGGGCTCGCTGCCCAGGATCACGTTCTCGGTCACGGTCAGCGGCTCCACCAGCATGAAGTGCTGGTGCACCATCCCGATGCCCAGCCGGATCGCGTCCTTGGGGTCGTGCAGCGTCACCGGCTGGCCGTCCACCAGAATCTCGCCGCTGGTGGGCGGCTGCATGCCGTACAGGATCTTCATCAGGGTGCTCTTGCCGGCGCCGTTCTCACCGCACAGCGCGTGGATGCTGCCCCACTTCACGGTCATCGAGATGTTGTCGTTGGCCAGCACCAGCGGAAAGCGCTTGGTGATGCCGCGCAGTTCGATGGCGTTCGGGGACGAGGAGGGCCTGGTCATGGCTCCAGTGTAATTCGGGGGCAGATGTGGTGCACCGGTGAGCCGCGGCCCGGTATGGTAATGGAGTGGACATTGTACATTCCCTGCATGCCGCCCTGGGCGGCCCGGAACCGCTGTGGCTCGCGCTCACCAGCCTGGGGCGGGACGAGGTGTTCATCGTCGTGCTGGCGCTGTATTCCTGGCTGGTGAATCCGGCGGGCATGCGGCGGCTGGGGGTGGCCTTCGGCCTCAGCTACCTGCTCAACAGCCTGCTCAAGTACGGCCTGAACCTGTCGCGGCCCTTCGCCCTGGACCCGGCGGTGGCGTCGCCGGCCGCGCAGGCCACGGGCGGCGGCCCCGGGTTTCCCAGCGGCCACGCGCAGCTGAGCGCCACGCTGTGGCTGGGCATGGCCGCGCAGCTGGGTCGGCGGTGGTTCTGGTGGGTGGCGGGCGTGCTGGTGCTGCTGATCAGCCTCTCCAGGATCGTGCTGGGCGTGCATTACCCGCTGGACGTGCTGGGCGGTCTGCTGCTGGGCGGCCTGTTTGCGTGGGTGGCCGTGTCGGGGCGCTTTCCCTGGAACTGGTGGGTGCCGGTACTCCTGCTGGTGGTGGCCGCCGCCCTGCCGGCCAGCGTGCCGCGTGAGTATTCGGTGGGCCTGGGCCTCACCGCCGGGTTCTGGCTGCTGCGGCCCACGTTCCAGGCGCCGCGCAGCTGGCCGGCGCGCATCGGGGTGGCGGTGGTGGGACTGGTGCTGGTGTTCGCCGTCTACTTCGGCCTGAGTGCGCTGCTCCCGCACGCCATCCGCGACCTGGGCGGTGTGCGCGCGGTGCGCTACTTCCTGCTGGTGCTGATGGCTGGAGAGGTGGTGCCCAGGGTCTTGCGCTTCTGGATGCAGCCGGACGCCGTGCCGGTGGTCAGCCGCGCCTGACAGGCGGCAAAAAGCGCCCCCCGGCTCAGGCCGGGGGGCGCTTCCTTTGAGGGTTCCCGTCTTACTTGGAGGGCACCACGATCTTGCCCGCGATGATCTGCTGCTTGATCGCCTCGACCTTGGCGATCTGGCTGGCCGGGATCAGGGCGCGGTTGTACTCGTCCACGGCGTACCCGACGCCGTTGGCCTTCAGCCCGAACACCTGCTGGCCACCCTTGAACTGACCGCCCTTGACCGCCTTGATCAGGGTGTACACGGCGTTGTCCACCCGCTTCAGCATGCTGGTCAGGCCGTGGTTCATGGTGGCGGGGTTCTTGTCGAAGTCGCCCAGGTAGTTCTGGTTGCTGTCCACGCCGATGAAGAACATCGGGCGGGTGTTGCCGGCGCAGGCGGCCTTGTAGCTGGCGCTCTTCGGCACCTTGGCGAAGTTGTCGGTCTTGAAGGTCACGCCGCTGGGCAGCTGGTTGGCCTTCAGGCACTGCACCTGCTTGATGTAGTCGTACAGGCCGTTGCCGGACGCGCCCGCCGCCGCGAAGATGATGTCGGCGCCCTTGCTGCGCAGGCTCACCGCGATCTCCTTGGCCTTGCCGGGGTTGTTCCAGGCGTCAGGCGTGGTGCCCACGTACTGCGAGACCACCTTGACGCTCTTGTTGGCGGCCTTGGCTCCGGCGGTGTAGCCGGCCTCGAACTTGTGGATCAGCGGAATGTCCATGCCGCCGATGAAGCCCACCACGCCGGTGCTGCTGTTCAGCGCGGCGAGGTAGCCCACCAGGTAGCTGCCCTGCTCCTCCTGGAAGGTCAGGCTGGCCACGTTCTTGGCCTCGGACACGTCGTCCACCAGACCGAAGTACAGGTCCGGGTTCTCCTTGGCCACCTGGGTGATGCTGGCGTTGTTGTTGAAGCCCACGCCGATGGTCAGGTCAAAGCCCTGGCTGGCGAAGCCGCGGATGCCCTGCACGATCTGGCTGGGGTCGGATGGCTCGAAGTCCTTCTCCTGTACGCCCAGGTCCTTGACGGCCCGCAGCGCGCCGTTGTAGGCGCTCTGGTTGAAGCTCTTGTCGAACTTGCCGCCCGCGTCGTAGGCCATGCCCACCCGGACAGCGTTCTGGGCAAGGGCGGTGGTGCCGAGCGCGGCGATCAGGCTGATGGTCAGCATTTTCTTCATGTCCTGCTCCTTGGGGTGGTGCTGGAGGTGGTGGTGACGGCACGGAACCCGAACCAGAGTATACAAGTCACACAAGAAAAGACCAGGGAGATTCTCACCACATGAGTCCGCTGAGGGGTATGTAAAGTCGCGGGCCGCCGCACCGCGCTGGGCGCGGCTCAAGCTGCTAGGCTGAGTCTCCATGAGTGCCGCTGCCGGAACCGAAGCCCGTTACCGCGAACTGGTGGAGCTGACCCAGTATCACAGCCGCCTGTACCACCAGCAGGACGCCCCCGAGATCTCGGACGACGCTTACGACGCCCTGATGCGCGAGCTGAGGGCGCTGGAGACCGAGCACCCCGAGTGGGTGAACGCCGAGCTGCCCAGCCCCCAGGTGGGCTTCGCGCCGGCGGCCACCTTCGCGGCGGTGGACCATCCCACCCCCATGACCAGCCTGGACAACGTCTTTACCGACGAGGAGCTGGCCGGCTTTCAGGAGCGGCTGGCCCGCTCGCTGAACGCGCCGCTGGACAGCCAGTTCCCGTACACCTGCGAGCTGAAGATCGACGGCCTGAGCGTCAACCTGTACTACCGGGACGGTGAGCTGCAGTGGGCCGCCACCCGGGGCAACGGCGTGACCGGCGAGGACGTGACGCGGCAGGTGCTGACCATTCCCGGCATTCCCACCCGGCTGGAGGGCCTGAAAGGTGAGCTGGAGGTGCGCGGCGAGGTGTACCTCAGCCGGGCGGACTTCGCGGCGCTGAACGCCGAGGCCGAGGAACTGGGCGGCGTGCTGCTCAAGAACCCGCGCAACGGGGCAGCCGGAGCGCTGCGGCAGAAGGACCCGGAGGTGACGCGCCGCCGCCGCCTGAAGGCCATCCTGTACGCACTGGGCAAGCGCGACGGGGTGGAGGTCCGCACCCAGTGGGAGCTGCTGAACTGGCTGGAACAGCGGGGCTTTCCGATCAGCCAGTACTCGCGCCACGTGCAGGGCATCGAGGAGGCGGCCGCCTACCACCGCGACATGGTGGCGCAGCGCCCGGACCTGCCCTTCGACGTGGACGGCACCGTCATCAAGCTGGACAGCCTGAACCTGCAGGCCGAGGCCGGGTTCACCAGCCGCGCGCCCAAGTGGGCCATCGCCTACAAGTTTCCGGTGCAGGAGGCGCAGACCCGCCTGCTGGACATCACCATCAACGTGGGGCGCACCGGCAAGCTGGCCCCGTTGGCGCACCTGGAGCCGCAGCTGATCGAGGGCAGCACCGTCAGCAAGGCCACCCTGCACAACGAGGACTTCATCGCCGGCCTGGACCTGCGCATCGGGGACATGGTGGTGGTCCGCAAGGCGGGTGGCGTGATTCCCGAGATCGTGCGGGTGCTGCCGGAGCTGCGCCCGGCAGACAGCGTGCCGTACCAATTCCCCACCCACTGCCCGGTGTGCGGCCACGCGGCGGTGCGGGCGGAGGGCGACGCCAACACCTACTGCGTCAACCCGGCCTGCCCGGCGCAGGCCTACGAGCGGCTGCGGTACTTCGTGTCGCGCGGGGCGCTGGACATCCGGGGCATCGGGGAGAAGCTGACCCGCCAGCTGATCGAGGCCGGCTACGTCCACGACGCCGCCGACCTCTACCGCCTCACCGCCGAGCAGCTGAGTGGCCTGGAGCGCGGCGGTGACAAGAAGGCCGCCAACATCCTGGCCCAGCTGGAGGAGAGCAAGCAGCGCCCGCTGTGGCGCCTGATCAACGCGCTGGGCATGCCCGGCGTGGGCGAGCGTGGCGCTCAGGCGCTGGCCTCGGCGTTTGGGAGTCTGGAGCGGCTGGAAGCGGCCACGCCCGAGGCGCTGGCGGCGGTGCACGGGGTGGGCGAGACGCTGGCGGAATCCATTCACACCGCCCTGCACGACGACGCGATGCAGCGCTTGCTACGCAAGCTGCAGGCGGCCGGTCTGAACCCGCAGACGCAGCAGCAGGAGCGCGGCACGGCGCTGGCGGGGCTGAACTTCGTGATCACCGGCAGCCTGTCGCGCCCGCGGGACGAATTCAAGGCCGTGATCGAGCAAGAGGGCGGGCGCGTGACCGGCAGCGTGACCGGCAAGACCAGCTACCTGCTGGCCGGCGAGGACGCCGGCAGCAAACTGACCCGCGCCCAGGAGCTGAAGGTCCCGGTGCTGGACGAGGCGGGGCTGGAGGCGCTGCTGGAGAGCCGCCGCGCCCAGGACTGAGCCGCCCTGCCCTACACTGTGGATATTGTCTGGCGGGCCAGCAGGGCCCGCCACAGAACTGGAGCAGCCATGGAACTGGAAATCAGCAAGAACGTCCTGATGGACATCGCGGCCACCACCCTGGAGCGCATCGAGGGGCTGGAGATCGCCCTGGCGCCGATGAAGGCCGCCGAGGTGCTCAAGTCCGGCGGGTCGCTCGGCAGCAACGGCCCGCGCCGCCCCCGCGCCCTGCGGGTCAGCCGCGACGGTGGCCTGGTCAGCGTGGAGGTGGGCCTGAACGTGGAGTACGGCCGGAACCTGGTGACCGTGGCGGCGCAGGTGCAGCAGGCCATCACCGAGAACCTGGAACTGATGACCGGCCTGCGGGTGCGCGCCGTCAACGTGACGGTGCAGGGCATCATGCTGCCGAAGGGGGCCTGACGTGACGCGCCGCCGTGAGAAGGCCGCCCAGCCGACCGGCAGCCGCCGCGCGGCCCGCGAGTTCGCGTTCCGGGTGCTGTTCGAGGCGCAGCAGGGCGACCTGGACCTGGGGCTGGCCCGCAGCCGCGCCGAAGGGGCCATGCGTGAGGGCGACGAACTGGTGCCTGCGCTGAGCGACGAGGGCTTGACCTTCGCGGGGGTGCTGCTGGACGCCATGGCGAAGCATGGCCGCGAGGTGGACGACCTGCTGCGGCGCACCATTCGCGGCTGGAGCTTCGAGCAGATGGCGCAGACCGACCTGAACGTGATGCGGCTGGCGGTGCTGGAGATGGTGTTCCTGAACGAGGTGCACCCGCCGGTGATCGAGTCGGCGGTGCGGATCGCCCGCAAGTATGGCGGAGAGGACTCCGGGCGCTTCGTGAACGGGGTGCTGGCCGGGTTCTCGCGCAGCCAGGGCGGCGGACGGGACGCTTGAGCGCACGGCTGCTGCACGGCCCTCCGGCGGCAGACAGCCTGCTGGCCCAGGTCCGGCAGCGGCTTCAGCGGCTCTCCCGCCCGGCTTCCCTGCACGTCATCCGCCTGGGGGACGATCCGGCCAGCGTCAGCTACGTGCGCCTCAAGGACCGTCAGGCCCGCGCGCTGGGCCTGCACAGCGAGGTGCACGTGCTCCCGGAGACCACCAGCCAGCAGGAACTGCTGCAGCTGGTTGAGCGGCTGAACCTCGACCCGCAGGTCAGCGGCCTCCTGGTGCAGCTGCCGTTGCCGCCGCACATCCAGGTCAGCACGGTCCAGCGGGCCATTGACCCGGCCAAGGACGTGGACGGCCTGCACCCGCACAACGTGGGCCGGCTGTGGAGCGGCGACCCGGGGCTGACGCCCTGCACCCCCGCCGGGATCCTGCACCTGATGGACCATTACGGCCTGCCGGTGGCGGGTCAGCGGGCAGTCATCGTCGGGCGCAGCACCATCGTGGGGCGGCCCCTGGCGGCCATGCTGCTGGCCCGCGACGCGACCGTCACGCTGGCGCATTCGCGTACGCCGGACCTGCATGAAGTCACGTCGCAGGCGCCGCTGCTCATCGTGGCCACTGGCGTGCCGGGCCTGATCACCGCCGGCATGGTGCAGCCCGGCGCCACCGTGATCGACGTGGGTGTCAACCGGGTGCCCAGCACGGACGGCAAGGTCCATCTCCAGGGCGACGTGCATCCGGACGTGCGGGAGGTGGCCGGCGCCCTCACGCCGGTCCCGGGGGGAGTGGGTCCGCTGACGGTGGCGCAGCTGATGCTCAACACGGTGCTGGCCGCCGAGGGGCTGCAGGCATGAACAGCCTGCAGGACCTGATGGGTAACCGCTGGCTGTGGGTGGCGGTGCTGGCCATGCTGTTCGCCCAGGCGCTGAAGGTGGTGCTGGTGCTGCTGATCGAGCGGCGCTGGCGCCCCGACATGTTCTGGCAGACCGGGGGCATGCCCAGCAGTCACAGCGCGCTGGTCTCGGCGCTCAGCACCGGCGTGGCGCTGTCCCACGGCCTGGGGAGCCCGCTGTTTGCCGTGAGCGCCGGCTTCAGCCTGATCGTGATGCACGATGCCTCCGGGGTGCGCCGCAGCAGCGGCATGCAGGCCCGCCTGATCAACGAACTGGTGGAGGAACTCCGGGCGGTGGTGCGAGAAGGCTTCGCGCCGGAACCGCTGCGGGTGCTGCTGGGCCACACGTACCTGGAGGTGCTGGCCGGGCTGCTGATCGGGCTGCTGGCCGGATTCCTGGCCTTCCGTTGGCTGTGACCGGAGAAGCGTAAAAATTCACGAATCAGGTTTATCGTGAATACTTTCACTTACTGACAGCATGACTGGAGCTTTCTGCTCGGCTGCTACAATGCGGCGCGTGTACACTAACCGCCGCGCTCACTTCGACTACGAACTGCTGGAGCGCTATGAAGCTGGCATCGCGCTGACCGGGAGCGAGGTCAAGAGCGTGAGGGCCGGAGGTGTGGATTTCAGAGACGCTTTTGCCCGCGTGCAGAACGGCAATCTGGAGCTGGAAGGACTGTATATCCCGACCTACACCGAGGCCACCTACAACAACCATGAGCCGCGCCGCACCCGGCGCCTGCTGCTGCACCGCCAGGAGATCGACAAGATCCGCCGTGCCCTGACCCAGAAGGGGCTGAGCCTGGTGCCCACGAAGCTCTACCAGAAGGGCCGGGTCTTCAAGGTGGAGCTGGCCGTGGCGCGCGGCAAGAAGCTGCACGACAAGCGCCGCAGCGAGTCGGAGCGTCAGGCCAAGCGGGAGATGCGCGAGATATGAGGCGGGCGCGTGTGCTGGCGGGCGCGCTGGCCCTGCTGCTGGTGGCGCTGGGGGCGGCCGGCGCGCAGCTGGCGTTGACGCAGCTGAACCTGGCCGGGCAGCGGGTCCAGGGCGTGCTGGTCAACGGCATCGAGTACGCCTCGGCCAGCACGCTCGGCAACCTGCTGAGCATCGTGCAGACCGGCGGGGTGGTGCGGGTGACCGGCTTCGGGCACCTGCTGCTGCTCCCGATTGACGAGGACAACCAGCGGGCCACCACCGACTTCAATACGGTGCAGCTGGACTCGGAACGGGTCAAGGCGCGCACCGCAACCGTGCAGGACGGCAAGGTGCTGCTGCCCCTCGACACGCTGGCCCGTGGCTTGGGCGCCGAGTACAGCCAGGGCAAGTTCACCTTTCCGCCGGCGAAACTCGGCAGCGTCTCGTCGCTGGCGGGCCGCACCAGCGACCGGATCGTGCTGGACCTGAACCGCAACGTTCAGCTGCGCGAGGAACTGTTGGGCGGCAAGCTCCGCCTGACGCTGCTGGGCACCGCCGGCAGCACCCAGACCTACGCCACGCGCGGCGGCTTCGTGCCGCGCGTGCAGGTGCGGCAGAGCGGCGACAACCTGCAGGTGGAGCTGCCGCTCACCGGCCAGAGCGGCTACCGCCTGTACAGCGTGGTCCGGCCGGAGGGCGTGCGGCTGGTGCTGGACGTCGGGCCGGGCATCTCGCTGAACGTGCCGGCCCTGATCAACCGCGTCCGGCGTCCGGTGATCGTGCTGGACCCGGCCAGCGTGGCGGGGCGTGGCGGTGACGTGACGCTGGAGGTGGCCCGCAGCGCCGCCGAACTGCTGAGCAAAGCCGGCTGGCAGGTGCAGCTCACGCGCAGCACCGCCCAGCAGCAGAACCTGGGCAGCCGGCTGCTGCTGGCCCGCCAGAGCGACGTGTACGTGTCGCTGGACCTGGGCCGCTTTCCCGGGGCGTCGCGCAGCGGCGTCACCCTCTACCAGCACGTGGGGCGCTCCAGCACCCAGATCCTGAACGCCTACCGGGACGCGGGCTCGGCACCGGACCTGTCACTGGTGCGCAGCGCGGTGGGCGACCCGGCCGAATCGCGGCGCCTCTCGGACCTGCTGCGCGGCGAGCTGAAGGCCGGCGGGCTGCCCGCCAGCCAGCGCAGCGTGAGCCGTCAGGTGCTGCTGGGCGAGGCGCCGCACGCTGCCCTGCTGCTGGAGCTCGGCTGGCCCAGCAACGATGCCGATCAGGCCCGGCTGAGCAGCAGCGAGCAGAACCAGAAGATGGCCCAGGCGCTGGCACACTCGATCGCCACCTATCTGGCGGCCCGCATCAACGGCGGCACCTCATGAGGCCGCTGTTCTCAATCTTCAACGTGCTGTCCCTGGCGCTGCTGGGGCTGGCGGCCCTGGCGCTGCGGATGGTCCAGGCGCCCCCGGCGACCCCCGACCCGCCCAAGCTGCAGGCGGCCAATCAGAAGCAGGTCAAGGCCACCCTCTACTTCAGCGACTCGCAGGTGCAAGGCTTTGTGAAGCAGGTGCGCGAGGTGCTGGTGCCGCAGACGACCCCGGTGAGCGTGGCGCAGGCGACCCTGAACGCCTGGGCGGCCGGGCCGCAGGGTGGCGGCGCGGTGGCGGTGGTGCCCAAGGGCAGCAAGGTGCCGCAGGTGTGGCTGCGCGGCGAGCACTTCGTGGTGAACCTGCCGCAGAACTACACCCAGCTCAACTACGGCTCCAGCGGCGAGCGGATGCTGATCTGCAGCCTGACCCGCACCCTGCTGGAGCAGCGTGGCAAGGACGTGATGTTCCTGGTCGGCGGCCAGAACGCGTCCACGCTGCTGGGCCACGCCGACCTGAGTTCGCCGTACGCCCGCGAGGACTGTGCCGAGGAATGAGGTACAGGGTTCCGGTGGCTGAGGCGCAGGGCTACGCCTCTCTGAGGTGGCGGGCTTGATCGGGAGCATTACCCTGCAGGGCTTCAAATCATTCGCGGACCGCACCCGGCTGGAATTCGGGCCGGGCGTCAGCGCGGTGATCGGACCCAACGGCAGCGGCAAGTCCAACGTCGTGGAGGCGATCCGCTGGGTGACGCATCAGGCGCGTGCCCGGGACCTGCGCGCCGGGCGTTCCAGCGAGCTGATCTTCCACGGCTCCGGTGGCAAGGCGCCGCTGGGGCTGGCCGAGGTGCAGCTGGAACTTAGCGACGCCCAGGGGCAGCGGCTGAACCTGTGCCGCCGGGTCTACCGCGACGGCAGCACCGAGCAGGACCTGGCCGGCCGGCCGGTGCGGGTGCGCGACGTGCACTCGGCGCTGCGCGGCACCGGCCTGGGCGCCGGCGGGCTGGCCGTGATCGGCCAGGGCGAGGTGGGCAGCGTGGTGCAGGCGGAAGGCCGCACCCTGCTCGGGTACCTGCAGGAGGCGGCGGGTCTGTCGCGCAGCGTGGCGGCCCGCGAGGAGACCGAACAGCGGCTGCGCGGCGCCGATGACGGATTGGCCCAGCTGCAGCTGCTGGAAGACGAGCTGCGCGGCCGGGTGCAGCGCCTGGAGCGCGCGGCCCAGGCGGCCCGGCGGCAGCGGGAGTTGAGCCTGCGTCAGCTGGCGCTGGTGGAGGCCCAGGCCCGGCACCGGCACGACGTGGCGACCCGTGAGCTTGCCGAAGGCCAGCAGCGGGTGGAAGCGCTGGAGGCCGAGTCGGCAGAGCTGGCCCTCCGCATCCAGGCGGCCGCCGAGCGGCTGGAGACGCTGAGAACGGCGGTGCTGGCGGCCCGCGAACGTCAGCAGGCCCAGCAGCAGGCGCTGGAGCTGCATTCGGCGGCGGTGCGGGCGGCCGATCAGGCGCACAGCTACCACCAGCATCTGGAACGCGAACGCCAGACCCTGACGGCCGAGCAGGAGCGGCTGCCGCTGCACCCCCCAGAGCAGCCGGCCCCCGATACGGCGGCCCTGGCCTCCGCGCTTGCGGCCACCCGCGAGCGGCTGGACGTGGCCCAGCGTGAGGCGCGGCGGCTGGACGCGCAGCTGACCCAGGCGCGGGCCGAACACAGCCGCGCCGCAGAGCAGCAGGCACGGGCGGAAGCGCAGCACAGCACGCTCAGCCACGAGGCGGCCACCCTGCAACAGGCGCTGACCACCCAGCGGCCCGACCATGAGCAGGCGCTCGCGGCGCTGGCCCTGGCCCAGTCGGCGCGGGCGGAAGCCGAGGCGGCGCTGGCCGGCATGGGCGAGGCCGGCACCACCCTGCGGGAGCGTCAGCGGCAGCTTCAGGCTGAACTGAGCGCCGTGCAGGCGGCCCGCGCCCCCCTGCAGCGAGAGCGCACCCGGCTGGAGGGGCTGCTCAACAGCTACGCCCGCTACGGCGAGGGCGCCCGCCACGCCCTGAACAGCGACCATCCCGGCATCGTGGGCTCGGTGGCCGATCTGCTGACGGTGCCGGCCGACTACGAGACGGCGCTGGGCGCGGCGCTGGGGCGGCGGCTCGAACAGGTGGTGGTGCAGAGCGCCGACGACGCCCGCGAGATCATCGACCTGCTCAAGCGCCAGGGCGGACGCGCCACCTTCCTGCCGCTGGACCTGTTGCGCCCGCGCCCCAGACGGGACGCCGCGCTGCTGCACGAACCGGGCGTGCTGGGCAACCTCGCCGACCTGTGCCCGTCGGAGCCGGCCATTGTGGGCCAGAACCTGCTCTCCGATACCCTGCTGATTCAGGACCTGGGCGCCGCCACCCGGCTGGCCCGCCGGCACGCCAGCCGGCCCCGGCTGGTGACGCTGGAGGGCGAACTGATCGAGCCGGGCGGCGCGCTGACCGGGGGCCGGGTGCGTGACAGCGGGGTGGGGGTGCTGGCCGATCAGCGCCGGTTTGCGGAGCTGGACGACGAACTGGCAGAGCTGGACGCCCGGCAGCAGCGGCTGGAGCGTGAGCTCCCACAGCTCATCGCGGCATTGGGTGGTGAGCAGGAGCGGCAGGCGCAAGCCCGGCAGCGCCGCGAGGCGGCCGTGCAACAGGAGCGGCAGGCCGAGCGCCGGGCCACCGAGCTGGGCGCCCAGGTCCAGCAACTGGAACGGCAGCTGCTCCGCCTCCAGCAGTTGTCGGCCGGACCTCTCCCGGAGCGCTCGACGACCACTCCGCTCACGGACCCGGCCACCCTGGAAGCCCCGTTGCAGCAGCTGCGTGCGGACCTGGAGCAGCTGCAGGCCGCGGAGCGGGAACAGCAGGTGCAGCTGAGCGGGGCCAGGGACCTCCAGGCGGCCTGGAGCGCCCATCATGCGGCCGTGCAGCGGGTCGGTGAGCTGTCGCAGCGTCTGGCGGCCAACGCGGAAGCGCTGACCCGGCAGGCCCTCCAGCTGCAGGCGGCCCGCCAGGAGGTGGAACGGCGGCAGGCCGAACTCGGCACCCTGGACCCGCAGGCGCTCGGCCGCGCCGAGCAGGCGCGAGACGCGGCGTCCCAGGACTACGCCAGCCAGATCGGGCGGCAGAACCGACTCCGAACCCAGCTGGACGAACTGCGGCTCACGCTGGCCCGGCGGGAGGGCAGCCTGGGCAGCATTCCACCGGGCGCCCAGCTGCCCGGCACAGCCCGCGAGTGGCAGGCCGAACTCGGCCGGGTGCAAACGGAACTGGAGAGCATCGGGGTGGTGAACGCGGCGGCAGACGACGAGCTGGCGGCCGAGGCCGGGCGGCTGGCCAGCCTGTCCGCTGAACGGCACGACGCCGAGCAGGCGGTGGCCGAGCTGCGTGGTCACCTCGCCGAGCTGGAGCAGGTGGAGGCGCAGGCCATCACGCTGGCGCATCAGCGGGTGGCGCGCGCCTTCGCCGAGTATTCTGGCGAGTTGCTGGGCGGCAGCGGCGAACTGGACGCCGAGCGGGACGGAACGGGCCGGCTGGTGGGGCTGGCGTTGGCGGTGCAGCCCAAGGGCAAGCGCACCCGCAGCCTGAACCTGCTGTCGGCCGGCGAGCGGACCATGGCGGGCCTCGCCTTCCTGTTCGCGCTGAACCACGCGGGCGGCGAGGAGGGGATGGGTGGGCTGCCGCTGGCCGTGCTGGATGAGGTGGACGCGCCGCTGGACGAGGCAAACATCCGCCGCTTCACCCGGTTCCTGGCGCTGTTCGCAGAGCGCGGCTCGCAGTTTGTGCTGGTCACGCACCAGAAGGCCACCATGGAGGTGGCGCAGGCGCTGTGGGGCGTCACCACCGATGGCAGCGGGGCGTCGCGGGTGCTGAGCATCCGGCAGGCGCATGAGGTGGCCTGAGCGCCGGAGCATGGGAGCGGGCCGTCGCTGGACGCGTTCCTGCGAGAGCGATGGCACGTCACGGTTTCGGTGCCTGAGTGGGAAGGGTAGGGGTCGATCCGCTCAGGAGAAACGGCGCCTTCCCGAACGATGATGTCAGGGACGCGTCCTCGGGGTTGCCCCTCGTTGGCAGCCGTCGCGTCCTCCGGCTGGCCTGGACCGGGTCCGCCAGATGGCGCAGCCGGCCGGGTGCCATCTGGCGGATGCTGGGCTGACCCTCGCCTGGGCACACTGGGGCCATGAACCCGGACCTCCATCTGACAGTGCAGGACCCCACCACCCTCAGCCTGCACCAGCGGCTGGAGGTGGCGAGGCTCGAAGCCGAATGTTTCGCCTCCGCCTACCCAACGGACCCCCCCCTGCAGCCGGACGTGCTGGCCGAGGAGATGAGCCTGACCTCCGAGGACGAGGAATGCCGGCTGGTGCTCGCCCATCAGGACGGACAGCTGATCGGCCGGGCCCGCCTGGACTACGCGCTGACCCAGAACCGGGACCAGACGTCGTTGGGCGTGATGGTGCGCCCCGCAAACCGGCGCCGAGGGGTGGGCCGTGCCCTGGCCGTGCGGGCCGGAGAGCTGGCCCTGACGCTGGGCCGCACCTCATATATCGCTGCCACCGCCAGCCGCGCTCCGGCGGGCGAAGCGTTCGCAGCCTGGCTGGGGGCGCATCCGGCCCTGCCGATGATCATTAGCGAGTTGCGGCTGGACGGGCTGGACCAGGGGCTGCTGTCCCGCTGGGTGACGCGCCCGCACCCGGACAGCTACGCGCTGCACCGCTACGCCCACATCCCCGAGCATGAGCTGGCGCGGGTGGCCACCGTGATGCAGGTGATGAACACCGCTCCGCGCGGAGACCTGGCCTACGACGACTGGGAGATCACCCCCGCGATGGTGCGCCGCTGGCAGGAGATGCTGGTGGCCAGCGGTGAGCGGCGCCTGCTGTACGCGGTGGAACACCTGGAGAGCCGCACGCTGGTCGGGTACACCGAGGTGTTCTGGCACCCGGCCCGCGCCAGCCTGGTCTATCAGGGAGCCACGGGCGTGGACCCGGCCCACCGGCAGCGCGGGCTGGGCCAGTGGCTCAAGGCGGCCCTGCTGCTGGACCTTCCGGCGGCCAACCCGGAGGGTGTGCGGGTCCGCACCGGGAACGCCGAAAGCAATGCGGCCATGCTCGGCATCAACCGGGCCCTAGGCTTCCAGCCGGTCTTCCGGCGGATGGAATGGCAGGGGGAGACGGCCAAGTTGACTGCCCCCGGCCACCCCGCTCCAGAGTTGCAGGATTCACTGGCCCGCTGAAGTCCGCCGGGCAGGTCCGGAGTGGGGCGCCCGGGCATCGGGGTACACTTCAACCTGAGGATGACCCTTCCTTCAGACGCCGCCCCCACTCTGCCAGCCGCGCAGCGTCCGCTGGGACAGCGGTTCCTGATCAACTTCGGGACGTGCTACTTCGCCGTGTATTTCCTGGTGGTGGGGCAGTCGCCGGTGCACTGCCCGGTGGATGGAGGTTCCCGGTCGCGGACTGGTTGAACCGGGTGCTGGTTCATCGGCCGCTGCCCATCCCGCTGTCGGCCGGGGGCGGGGACACCTCTCAGGACTGGGCGTTGACCCTGGGTGGCCTCCTCGTGTCCCTGCTGCTGGGGCTGGTCTGGACGGGCGGGCTGCGCCCTCGCCCCGTCATCTCGTCATCTGGCGTGGCTTGCGGCGGGCCTGCGTGCAGCACTTGTGGTCTGGCTGCTGAGCTACGGACTGGCGAAGTTCAGCTTCGGCCAGTTCGGGCTGCTCTCGCCGGGGCAGCTGAACCACACCTACGGCCAGACCAGCCCGATGTTCCTGCTCTGGACCTTCATGGCGGCGAGCCCAGGGTACCAGCTGGTGGGCGGTGTGGCCGAGGTGCAGCCCGCCCTGTTCCTGCTGCACCGCCGGACCGTCACGCTGGGCGCCCTGATCGCGGTCGTCACCATAACCAACGTGTTCGCGCTCAACATGGCCTACGACGTTCCGGTCAAGCTGTTCAGCTTCCACCTGCTCCTGGCGGCGCTGGTGCTGGCCGCCTATGATCTGCCGCGGCTGCTGGCGCTCTTCACTGGAAGGGTGGTGCCAGCAGCCGAATGGCCGGCGCGCACCGGATGGGGGCGCGTCTGGGCCTCCTGGCTGGCCACGGTCGCCGTGCTGGCCCTGATGGGTCAGGCATCCCTGTAGGGTCAGCGGACGCTCGCTGCGGACCGGGAACTGACTAGGCTGGCCCCGCAGCCACTCAAGACACGCGGCTTCCACTGGATCAACGAGTACCCGTACAACCGCTGAGCGGCAGCAAAAAGCGCCGCGTCCCCAACCGGGGCGCGGCGCTCTGAGCGTTTTGTGGCTTACGCCTGCTGCACTTCCACCATCTCGCTGGCCTCGATGATGTCGCCTTCCTGCACATCGTTCCAGTCGAGGTTGATCCCGCACTCGTAGCCCTGCTGCACCTCACGCACGTCGTCCTTGAAGCGCTTGAGGCCCACCACGGTGCCCTCGTACACCACGGTCCGGCCACGCGTGACCTTGGCCTTGGCGTTGCGCTTGAAGCTGCCGTCGGTGATGTACGACCCGGCGATGTTGCCGTTCTTGGGGTGGCGGATGACCATCCGCACCTCGGCCCGGCCCAGGTACCGCTCCTCGAAGACCGGCTCCAGGTTGCCCTTGATCAGGCGGTCCACCTCGTCGATCAGCTCGTAGATGATCCGGAAGCTCTTGAGCTCTACGGCCTTCTGATCGGCGACCTTCTTGACGCTGCCCGACGGCGTGACGCTGAAGCACAGGATGGTGGCCTCGGCGGTGGAGGCCAGCAGCACGTCGCCCTCGGTGGGCGCGCCGATGCCGGCCAGCATCACGTTCAGCTTCACGTCGTCGCTCTGCTTCTTGGCCAGGATGCCCTGAATGGCCTCCACGCTGCCCTGGGTGTCGGCGCGCAGCACCAGGTTTACCTCGCGCACCTCGCCCAGCGGCCCCATGATGTCGTCCAGGCTCAGCTTGCGCCGCACCCGGGCGTCCTCGGCGTCGCGGCGCTGGTCCACCCGGCCCGCCACCACTTCACGGGCGGCGTGCTCGTTCTTGGCGCTCTTGACGGTGTCGCCGCTGCTGGGCGCGTCGCTGAAGCCCAGCACCTGCACCGGGGTGCTGGGGCCGGCGCTCTTGATGCGCTCGCCGTTGCTGTCGGTCATGGCCTTGATCTTGCCGTAGTTCTCGCCCACGACCAGGAAGTCACCCACGTGCACGGTGCCCTGCTGCACCATCACGGTGGCCAGCACGCCCGCCTGCTTGTCCACCCGGCTCTCGATCACCACGCCGCTGAATTCACCCTTGGGGTCAGCGCGCAGGTCCTCCAGCTCGGCGGTCAGCGAGATGTACTCCAGCAGGTCCTCGACGCCCTCGCCGGTCTTGGCGCTCACCGGCACCACCACCGTATCGCCGCCGTACTCTTCCGGCACCAGGTTGAGGGTGGTCAGGTCGGTCTTGACCCGCTCCACGTCCGCCTGCGGCAGGTCGATCTTGTTGACCGCCACGATCAGCGGCACCTTGGCAGCCTGGGCGTGCGCCACCGCCTCGCGGGTCTGCGGCATGATGCTGTCGTCGGCAGCCACCACGATGATGGCGATGTCGGCGACGTTGGCCCCGCGTGCTCGGATGGTCGTGAACGCCTCGTGGCCCGGCGTGTCGATGAACACGATGCGGCCCTTGCTGGTCTTGGCCTCGAAGGCACCGACGTGCTGGGTGATGCCGCCCGCCTCCTTGGCCGCCACCTTGGTCTTGCGGATGTAGTCGAGCAGGCTGGTCTTGCCGTGGTCTACGTGGCCCATGATGGTCACGACCGGCGCGCGGTGCGGAATTTCAACTGTGGTGGGCAAACTGGCGACCTCCTGGGTGGCAACTGCGGGCGCAGCGCTGGGGGCGGGGTGCGGAGCGGCCGGAGCCGCGTTCTGGGTCAGGGTGGCGGTGGCAGGTGCGGCACTCTGCGCGGGCGCGGCGCTCGGTGTGGATGCAGCGCTTGGTGCGGGAGCAGCGGTTGCCGGGGCCGGCTGGGCAGGCGCCTGAACATCGGTGGCGTCCGGCGCCGCGGCGCTGGCCGTCCCCGCTTCGGCCTCGCCAGCCAGGATCTCCTTGATCGTCTCGACGGTGTCCTCGTCCAGGGTGCTGGACACGCTCTTGTAGCTGACGCCGAGGCTGTCCAGGATTTCCAGCAGCTTATGGTTGTCCACGCCAAGATCCTTGGCGAGAGAATAGATTCTGATCTTCGACATACTCACCTCCGGTGAGAGCCGCCCGGAAGGGGCGGCAAAGCCATTGATTATCTCATGGCAGGGTCCTGTATGGCCGGTTGTGGGGTCTGGACGTTCAGCAGGGCGCTCACGGTGCCGGCCTGCGGGCCGAAGCTGCGGCGCAGCCGCTTCTCGCTCCAGCAGGCGGGGGTGTCAGCGCACACGTAGCGGCCTCGTCCGGTCCGGTGACCCGTCTGCAGCTGCCACCCCTGCTCACCGCGCACCAGCCGAAGCAGCTCGCCCTGGGGGCGTTTGCGGCGGCAGGCCACACAGCTGCGCTCCGGCACGTGCGGGGTGTGGGCGGCAGTGCTCACGGCTCAGTCCTCGACGTTGCTGCTGCCGTCGGGGTTGGCGACGGCCACGCTCTTGCTGTCCTTGAACAGCGCGTCGAAGGCGCTCTTGGCACTGCTGCTGGTCTCGCGGCCGCCACTCTCGTCCTGCAGCGCCTGCTGCATGGCGGCGTCCAGGTCGCTGACCGCCTGCGTCTCACGCAGGTCAATCTTGAAGCCGGTCAGCTTGGCCGCCAGACGCACGTTCTGCCCGCCCTTGCCGATGGCCAGCGACAGCTGGTCCGGCGTGACGGTCACGGTGGCCTCGCTGCGGTCGCTGTTGACCTCGATCAGGCCCACCTTGGCCGGTGACAGCGCGTTGCGAATGAACTCGCGCAGGTTGCTGTCCCACAGGATCACGTCCACGCGCTCGCGGCCCAGCTCGCCGGTCACGGCCTGGATGCGGTTGCCACGGTGGCCGATGCAGGCGCCGATCGGGTCCACGTTGCTATTGTGGCTGTACACCGCCACCTTGCTGCGCTGCCCCGCCTCACGGGCGATGGCCTTGACCTCCACGATGCCGTTGGCGACCTCCGGGATCTCCTGGCGCAGCAGGTAATCCAGCAGGCGCTCGTCGGCCCGGCTGGCCAGGATGGTGGGGCCCTTCGGGGTCTTGCGGACCTCCTTGAGGTACACCTTGACCCGGTTGCCGTTCAGCAGGCGCTCGCCGGGAATCTGCTCGCGCGGCGGCAGGATCGCCTCGCCGGCGCCCAGCTCCACGAAGTAGTTCTGCTTGTTGTCCATCCGGACGACCGTGGCGTTGATGACCTGGCCTTCCTTGTCCTTGTACTCGTTGAAGACGATGTTGCGCTCGGTTTCGCGCATCTTCTGGGTCAGGGTCTGCTTGGCCGCCTGCAGCGCGATGCGGGTGAACTTCTCGCGCTCGACCGGGAACTCCATCTCCATCCCGATCTCGACCTCCGGGTCCAGCTCCAGCGCGTCGGCCAATGAGATCTGGACGTTCTCGTCCTCGACCTTCTCGACCACCTCGCGCACGATCAGCACCTCCAGATCGCCGCTCTCGGGGTCCAGATGCACCTCGACGCGCTTGTCCGGCTCCACGTTGCGGTTGTAGGCCTGCGCCAGCGACTGCTCGAACGCCTCGATCAGCTGAAGCTCGTTGATGTTGCGGGCCTGCGCCACTTCACGCAGGGCCTCGGCGAAATTGATGTTCTCTGCCTGGGTCATATCACTTCCTTGTGGGCGGGTGCCTGGCGCACCCACCAGCGGGCCTGGCCGTCCTCAGACGCCTCAGGCCGCGACGAACCGCTCAGCGGTGGCGGTCCGGAAACTCGGCCAGATTGGCCTGAAACTCACCGATCCGCAGCGTGACCGGGCCTTCCGGCAGCTCGAACGTCACCTGCTCGTCTTCCACGCTGACGATCGGGGCGGTGAAGCTATGGGCGCCGCTGCGGACCCGGGCCTTGAGGCCCAGCATCCGCTCGAAATGCCGGGCGCGCAGCAGCGGGCGCTTGGCACCCGGCGACTCCAGCTCCAGACGGTACTCGCTGCGGATCGGGTCCAGACGGTCGTATTCCTGGCCCACCGTGCGGCTGGCCAGTTCGAGATCCTCGATGGTGACCGGCTGTTCGTCCTGGCGGTCGATGCGCACCACCACGATGGGGCGTTTGCCGGGATTCTGCACCTGCACTTCGAGCAGCTCGAAGCCGAGCGGTGCGAGCGCCTCCTGCGCGATGGTCTGCAGAACGCCCGCCGTGTTCTGGCTGGGCCTGGCTTGGTTGGATTGTACGGCTGAATTGTCGGTCATAAGTTGTCCGCCTTTCGGCGGTGTTCTCACCCCCTCCACGAAAAAAGGTGGGCGAATCCGGCCCACCCTCCGTTCGAGGAACTTGGTGACAGTATAGCAAATCTGAGTGCCTGAACCCCAACGCAGACGACGATCTGCCGGGGTGCTAGCTGCGCTGCGGGTGGTACGCCTCGATCTGGATGCTGCCGTCCTGCAGCCGGGCCAGTTCCGCCTCGGGGCTGGCCTCCCGGCGTTTCATGCTGTCCATGCTGCTGCTCTCCGGGGCGCGGGCCAGCGCGTCGGCGATGCGGATCTGTGCGCTGGCGATCGGGCGGGCATACACGATGGCGTCCTGCCGCCCGTCTGCGCCGGCATGTACCACTCCGCGCAGCGCCCCCATCACGATCACGTCGCCGCCCGCGATCAGCTCGGCTCCCGGATTCACGTCCCCCAGCACCACCACGCTGCCCCGGTACTCGCCCCGGAAGCCGGCCCGCAGACCGTGCTGCAGAATCACGGTGCGGGTGTCGTCCTGCGCCCGCGGGTCCTCGGGGGGCGGCGCGCTGACGCGCACCTGCGTGGGAATGGTGGCCTTGGGCGTCCGGACCCGAGTGACGGTGCCGCCGGCAGCCCGCACCGCCGCCAATGCCGCCTCCAGAGCCAGAGGGTCGGTGTCGCCGGCCAGTTCGAGTGTCACGCTGGTCTGCAGCAGATCCGGCCTGGCGCTCAGCGTGTCCGCCACGCTGCCGGCGGTGTCCTCACTCTCGATCAGCAGGTTGAGCCCGCCCAGTGTGCCGCGCAATTTCATGAGGGCAGTCTAGCAATCCACTGAGAAGGGCGATATGTACCTTTCCGCACAACGCAGCGGCGGCCTCCTAGGAGGCCGCCGGCGAGGGGAAACTCAGTTCAGCTCAGGGCAGGGCGGGCGGCATCAGCACGGTGTCAATCGCGTCGATGTAACCGTTGCTGGCCGGAATGTCCGCCTGGGTGATCATGGCCGATCCGATCATGAAGTTCCCACCGCTGCTGACCAGCTGCAGAGGCGCGTTATCGGACGTCGTGGTCCGCACACCCTGGGCTGCCGCGTCGCTGGCGGTGAAGCTGCCGCTCACCACGTGGTAGGACAGCACGCGGGCAAGCGCCGTGGGGTTGCTGGTTAGGTCGGAGAGCTGGGTGGGAGTCAGCTTGGCGAAGGCGTCGTTGGTCGGCGCAAACACCGTGAAGGGGCCGGCGCCGCCCAGCGTGGCGGCCAGACCGCTCTGCTGCAGCAGGCCGTTCAGCGTGCTGAAGCGCGGATCGGTACTGATCAGCTGAGCGACGGTGCTGGTCGCGGCCGGGGTGGCGGTGGCCGGAGCAGCCGGGGTGGCCGCGGCCGCCGGAGCCGACGGCGTGGTGGCATCCGTGGTCGCCGGGGTAGAGGGGGTGGCCGCCGCAGCATCCGTGGTGGCCGGGGTCGAAGGCGTAGCCGCAGCGTCGGTCGTGGCCGGAGTTGAAGGCGTGGCCGCCGCGTCGGTCGTCGAGGTGTCGGCGGCGACGGCGGGCGGGGCGGGGATGGTTACGTCCGACGGGATCAGCACCGCGTCGATCGCGTGGATCACGCCATTCGAGGAGGCGATGTCGGTGGCGGTCACGTTGGCGGTGCCGACCATGACCGAGCTGCCGCTGGCCATCACGCTGAGGCTGGAGCCTTCCGCGCTGGTCAGCTGGGTGCTGGTGGCGACCTGCGAGGCCGGCACCTTCCCGGCCACCACGTGGTACAGCAGGATCTGCTTGAGCAGCGCCGGGTCAGAGGCGATCACGGCGAGGGTGTCAGGATCGACCTTGTCGAAGGCCTCGTTGGTGGGCGCGAAGATGGTGTAATCACCGGTCATCAGCGTCTCGTCCAGGCCCGCGTCGCTGATCAGGCCAGCCAGCGTGCTGAAGCGCTCGTCCGAGGCGATCACGTCATAGACGGTGTTGCTGGCCGTCTCGTCGGTGGTGGTCGCGGAGGCGTCGGCCGAGGTGTCGGTCGTGGTGGCTTCCGTGGTCGTCGCGTCCGTGGTGGTGGTGTCCGTCGTCGTGGCGTCGGTCGTGGTGGTGTCCGTCGTCGCGTCGGTGGTCGTCGTGGTATCGGTCGCGGTGGTGTCGGTGGTGGTCGTATCCGCCGGCGCGCTGGGGGTGGTGGTGTCCGTGGTCGTGCTGGTGTCGGTGGTGGACGCGGTGGTCGCGCCACTCAGCGGCGTCACGGGAATGTCGGCCACGCTGATGCCGGCGGGGGCCGACGGGGTGGTGGCGGCCGGAGCCGCTGCTGGAGCGGGTTCCGGGGTGGCCGGCGTGGTGGTCGCGGCCGGCGCCGGGGTCACGGTCGCCATCGGCGGCATCAGCACCGTATCGATCACGTGGACGATGCCGTTACACGCCAGCACGTTGGCGCGGGTGACGGTCGCGTTGTTGATCATCACCTTGCTGCCCATGGTGCTGACCGACACGGTGGCGCCGTTGGCGGTCTTGGCCGACTTCAGCACCTTGACCTGGGTGGCATTCACCTTGCCCGGCAGAACGTGGTACAGCAGGATGGACTTCAGTTGATCCGGGTCATTGAACAGGTTGCTCAGCGCGTCGCTGGGCAGCTTGGCAAACGCCGCGTCAGTGGGGGCGAACACCGTGTAGCTGCCGCCCTGGAGCGTCTCGGTCAGGCCCGTCGCCTGCACCGCGGTCAGCAAGGTGCTGAACTGCGGGTCGTTCATGATGAGGTCCGCGATGGTGCGGCAGGTGGTGGCGGCCGGAGCAGCGGTCGTGGGGCCACCCGCACCACCGGCGAGCGCAGCGTTACCAAACATGAGGCCGAGCGAGAGCAGTGCGATCGATTTCTTCATGAGATCACCTCGGAGTAGATGGATTGCAAATCCTAATCAACACTATGGGTTGACAGAATGCAACTCAAATCAGATTTGTAGACCTCGGCTTATGAAAACCTAATTAATAATTAGAGCCAAACTCATTTGGCTCACATTCTGGTGGAGCGCCTGGCTTCAGCGGCCGAAGTACTCGGGAAGGTCTGCCTCGCTGATCAGCACGTCGCGGGGCTTGCTGCCCTGATGCTTGCTGACGATGCCCATGGCTTCCAGCATATCCATCAGCTTGCCGGCGCGAGCGTGGCCCACCGAGAGACGCCGCTGCAACCGCGACACGCTGCCCTGGCCCTCCTCAATGCAGATCTGGGCCGCCTGCCGCAGATAGGGGTCCGAGAAGTCCATGTTGGCGCGTTCCGGGGTGCTCCCGGCGCCCGCTTCCACCGCCCCGTCGAAGTCGGAGCCGTAAGCTTCCACGAACCAGTCCTCAAACACCTGCCGGCGCAGGAAATCTGAGATGCGCTGCGACTCCAGCTCTGAGATGTATGGCCCCTGGAGGCGTAGCGGCTTCACCAGCCCCGGCTGATAGAACAGCATGTCGCCCATGCCGGTCAGCCGCTCGGCACCCATCGCGTCCAGAATCGTGCGCGAGTCGTGGCTGCTGCTCACCGCGAACGCAATGCGGGCCGGCACGTTCACCTTGATCAGGCTGGTCAGGATGTCCACGCTGGGCCGCTGGGTGGCGAGCACCAGGTGCATGCCGGTGGCGCGCGCCATCTGGGCCAGCCGCATGATGGCGCTCTCCACCTCCTTGGGGCTGGTGATCATCAGGTCGGCCAGCTCGTCAATGATGATCACCAGGTGCGGCAGTTCCGGCTCGCCCACCTGACGCATCTTGGCGTTGAACTGCTCCAGGTTCTTGGCCCCGATCTGGCTCATCATCTTGTAGCGCCGCTCCATGTGCGCCACCGCGCCCAGCAGCACCCCGGCCGCGTCCATCGGGTTGGTGACCACGCCGCGCACCAGATGCGGGATGCCGTCGTAGGGCGTCAGCTCCACCATCTTGGGGTCCACCATCAGGAAGCGCAGTTCAGTGGGCAGGTAGCGGTACAGCAGGCTGGTGATCAGCGTGTTCACACACACCGACTTGCCGCTGCCGGTGCTGCCCGCGATCAGCAGGTGCGGCATCTTGGCGAGGTCGCCCACCATCAGGTCGCCGTCAATGCTCTTGCCCAGGATGATTGGCAGGCGGGCGCGGGTCTGCTGGAAGCTGGGGGCCGCCACCGCCGTGTGGAAGGTAACCGGCTCGCGGTCGGTGTTCGGCACCTCCAATCCGATGACGCTCTTGCCCGGCACCGGCGCCTCCACGCGCACCCCGCCCACCGCCAGCGCCCGCGCGAGGTCGTTGCTCAGCCCGGCGATCCGTGAAATCTTCTCACCGGGGGCCGGCTCGATCTCGTAGCGGGTCACAGTCGGCCCGCGCGCGAAGTCCACCACCCGGGCGCTCAGCCCGAACTGTGCCAGCGTCTGGTTGATCAGCTCGGCGCGCATCCGGGCCTGGGCATCCAGCTGGGCCAGGCCCATCGGCAACGCCGGCACCGGGTCCAGCAGGTCCAGCCCCGGAATGGCGATGTCAATGGCGCCGACGCTCGGCTTCGGCGCAGGCTTCTCGGGGGCCAGCGCGTCGTCGTCCTCCCAGGGCGGCGTCTCGGCCAGCTTGCGGCCGGACGGGACCGGAAGGTCGTCCAGCGGCAGGTCGGCCACCGGCGCCGCCGAGATGACCATCCGGTCCGGGGCCGCGGGCACCGACACTGGTTCGGTGGGCAGAGGAACCGGCATGCTCGGGGTGACCGCAACGGGCGTGGGGGGCGTCACCGGAACCGTCACGTTGACCGGCGCGGCAGGGGAGACCACCAGCACGGCGGGCTCCGGTGCTGCGGACGGCTCGTCGAAGCTGAAATCCAGGGCGGGCAGCGGCTCCGTCTGAACCGGCGGTTCGGTGATGACCGGAGGTGCGTCGTCGGTCTTCTCCGCCTCCGAGGGGGCCGTCACGCTCGCCTGCGCCTCCGCGGCGGCCCGGCTGGCCTGCGCTGCCAGTTCCTGCTCCAGCCGCAGGTCCCAGTGGGCACCGGCCCGCAGCGTCTCCTCGGCGTCGCGGCCCAGCGCTTCCGACAGTTCGGCGGCCAGCTCCGCCGGAGCCCGGTCAAACCGCGCGGTGCGGTCTGGCCAGCCGGGGTACAGCTCGGCACGGGTGCGCCACTCCAGGAAGCGGGTCTGCAGCTCCTGCCAGTCCTTGAGCCGTGCCTGATGCGCCGGGCGTTCGCGCAGCAGCACGGCGGCGTCGGCCTTGTTCAGGGCCTGCTCCGAGCGCTTGCGCAGCTGTTCGAGGGTGCCGGCCCGGTGTGCCAGCCGCTGCAGGTCCATGACCATCGCCCGGCGCAGCCGCTCCAGCGCGCCGCTCGCCATGGTGGACGGCAGCTCGGCGCTCAGGTCCGAGCGGCCAGCCTTCTGGTCCTTGGCCAGCGCCTCGGCCTGGGCGGCCGCTTCCGGCGCCTCCGCCTTGACCGCGTCCAGCAGTTCGCGGGCCGCGCTGCTCACGAAGCTGGCACTCACGTCGCGCCAGCCCTTGAGCTGCTTCTCGGTGGCTTTCAGTTCGGTTTCGTTCAGGGTGCCCAGGGTGCGGCTGGTCTTGCGCGCTTCGTCCTGCCAGCCGCTCAGCTCGCGGGCATCGGGATACAGCTTGCGCAGCGCTTCCAGGTCGCGGATGTGCGCCGCCACACCCTGCCGCAGGTGATGCCGCAGGCGGGCCGCGTCACGCCCCTCCTGACGGGCCTCCAGCGCGCCCTGAGCGGCCGAGGCGCTGCCCGCCAGCAGCAGGCTGACGCCCATGAAGAAGCGCCGCAGCAGCGTGGTGGGCGCCCAGGCGAACATGATCTCCAGGCCCAGCGTCAGCGTGACCAGCGGGATCAGGGCGGCGGCATACGAGATGGCCCCGAACAGCGGCTGCATGGCCAGTTCGGCCAGCTGACCGGCGGTGCCGGGCCAGAAGAGTTCCTGGAGCGCCAGCACCGAGGCGGTGACCAGTACGCCGCCCAGCACCCGGCGGGTGAGGCGGTTCAGGTCGCGGCCCAGGAACACCAGCACGCCGTAGCACGCTGGAATCAGCGGGAGCAGCGTGCTGGCCCAGCCGAGCGAGCCGCTCAGGGCGCCGTTGGCCCGCGACATGAAGCCGGCGCCCGACACCGGCAGGGCCACGGTAATGCCCAGAAAGATGCCCACCGCGAAGAGCACCAACCCCAGCACCTCGCCGTCGAAGCGGTTGGTATTCAGATTGCGTTTGACACGTTTGGTCGCCACTTGCAGCAGTTTATCAGCCCCAGGCCGATTGCGCAGGACACTTTACGCCGTGGCCGCATTTCCCAGCGGCTGGGGGACCACGTCCCGGCCCGCAGCGCCCAGCATCCCGAAGTCGCTGTCACTGCAGCACACGCGATTCCGCCCGGTCCTTTTGGCCTGATACAGCGCCAGATCCGCGCGGGCGGCCAGCGTCTCCAGCGTGTCGCCGGGCCGGGACGCGGCCACTCCAAAGCTGGCCGTCACCGGCTGGGCTGGCGCCAGATCAGCACCCGAAATGCTCAGGCGCAGCCGCTCCGCCACCTGCACGGCGCTCTGCAGGTCGGCTCCAGGCAGCACCACCACAAACTCCTCGCCGCCCCAGCGCCCGGCGAGGTCCTGAGCGCGGACCCCCTCCACCAGCAGCCGGGCGAGACCGCGCAGCACCTCGTCTCCCTGGGCATGGCCGAAGGTGTCGTTCAGGCGCTTGAAATGGTCCACGTCAAGCAGCAGCAGGCAGCCGGCCCCAGACGTGGGGCATTGCAGCAGCGCGCTGGCGCGGCTGGACAGGCCCCAGCGGTTCGGCAGGCCGGTCAGCTGATCGGTCTGGGCCTGCCGCTCCAGCTCCAGGGTGCGGCGCGCGGTGGCCTGCAGGCACTGCCGGGTCCAGCCCAGCACCAGCAGCAGGGCGCCCACCGCCGCACACATCGCTTCCAGCAGCAGCCAGCGCCCCAGCGCCTCGCCGCTGAGCGCACCGGCATGCACGGCCAGCAGTTCCGGGAGCGCCTGCAGGGCCAGCAAAAGCCCGACCAACGGCAGGGCCTCCCGCAGTGGCCGGCGCTGTGTCAGGGCCAGCGCACACAGCAGCACCAGCAGCACGCTTAACACGGTCAGGCCGTTGTCTGCAGAGGCAGGCACGGCAGAGCGCCACGCCAGAAACAGCAGGGTCGAGGCGCTGAGGATGAGCAGCAGCAGCCGGCGAAACACGGCGAGCGACAGATGCCCCCGCCGGACCAGGGCCGCCGTCGTCCACACCATCAGCAGGGCGGCGGGCGGTCCCCAGTGAAGCGGACCCGGAGGCAGGCGCAGGGCTGAACTGTACAGCCACAGTCCTCCGGCCGCGACCGTGCCGGTCAGCGTCTCGTTCAGCAGCGCCGCCAGGGGCGGAGCGCGGCGTTCCGGCACGGGACGGTGGGATGGCATGGTCCTCCTCAGGTCAGGAATGATGGCGTGGGTGATGGCGTCCTGGTCGGACCGGCGGTGTTCAGGGGCATGCTACCCAGCGCCCTGGTCCTCTGCCTTTACCTTCCGTCAGAGATGGAGACTTGCTCAAGAGTACGTCCCTGACGACTTTTTTCACGCTTATCATGAGGAGCACAGCGGCATTACGGCAGTTGCCAGAAACTCACGTTGCCGTCGCGCCCACCACCTACCAGCACCTGCCGCTGCCGGCCGTCCCACGCCACGCCCCTGACTGCATTGACCTGGGCCTGCACCGACGCGAGTGGTACACCGGTCTGCGTATTCCAGCGCTGTACCCGGCCATCCTCGCCGCCGGTGACCAGTTGATCCGGCCCGGTATACGTCACGCTGGTCAGGGGGCCGCGGCCCGGGTCCAGGTGACGGCCCGGCAGACCGCTGGCCACTGTCCACAGCTGGACGGTGCCGTCCTCGCTGCCGCTGGCCAGCTGCCGGCCGTCCGGGCTGAAGGCCACGGTGCTCACTGCGTCCGTGTGGGTGCGCAGGGTTCGCCACTCGCGCTGGCTGGCCACATTCCATACCCGCACCGTGAGGTCACGGCTGCTGCTGGCGAGCAGCGACCCGTCCGGGCTGAAGGCGACCCCCGTGACCTGCGCGGTGTGGCCGATCAGGGTCGCCACCGGATGACCGTGGGCCACCTCCCACAGCCGCACGCTGTTCTGGGGCCCGGACAGCGGTGTGGTGCCTCCCAGCCCGGTCGCAAGCAGGCGGCCGTCCGGGCTGAATGCCACCGACGTGGCGGTGGAGGCTCCAGAATCCAGGCGCAGCCGCAACGCGCCGTCGCTGACCCGCCACACCCGCGTGCGCCCATCGGCGCCGGCTGAAGCGAGGCGGCTGCCGTCCGGGCTGAAGGCCAGCGCCTGCACCGCGCCGGGCTGGCGCAAATTGCGAACCGCGTGCTGCCGCTGCAGGTCCCAGAGCAGCACGCGGCCTTCCTCGCCGCCGATGGCCAGCAGGGTGCCGCTGCGGGTCACGCCCAGCGCCCGCACATCGCTGCTGACGCCGTTCAGGTGGGTGAGGGTAGAGGTGGTTGGTGTGACTACGGCCAGAAGCGCCGCTGGTGTCGTGAGCGGGAGGGCGGCATGGGCCGAGCCGGCCATCAGCAGGCCCAGCAGGAGGCGGACGGTGGGACGGAATAAAGGCATGGAGGCTCTCCTGGAGGAATGAAGGACGGCACCCCCGGAAGGACCGGAGGTCCTTTCGAGGGTGCCGCAGGGAGGTGAAGTGAACCTTACTGGGGGCGGGCGAGGGAGATGGTGCCGCTGCCAGTGGTCTCGTTCAGCTGAGCCACGTACAGGTTGCCGGTGCGCACGTCCTCGGTGACGGCCAGCGGGCTGGCTTCGTTGGTGCCGTTGAACGCGATGACGCCCGGCTGCATGCTGCCCTTCACGCTGCCGCCCGTGCCGCTCACGTCCAGCGCCACGATGTCCTTGAAGGTGCTGTAGCGCACCACCAGCAGCTTGCCGTTCAGCGACGAGCCCGCGCGGGTGTATTCCACGGCGCCGTCCGCCGAGGAATGGGTCGGGAAGATGTACGCGGGGGTGCGGTAGTTGGGGTCCGGCAGGGTGTTCAGCGGGTACTCCGGCACCTGCCCGCTGGCCGCCACGCTGACCGCGTCGGTGCCGCTGGTGTGACCCGCGTTCATGGTGTACTCGCAGCGGGTCGGGTTGGGGTGACCGTAGTAGCCGTTCTGATCCACCCGGAACAGGAAGTCCGCCTCGGGGGTTTTCATGGTGATCTGCGGGGCGTACGGCAGGCTGCTGGCCTTGACCAGCCGGTTGGCGCACAGCGCCGGCAGGGTCGCGGGACGCTCCGGAGTGATGCCGCCGGAGGCCGAGCCGTTGGTCGGCACGTACAGCTGACCGTTGCTGTGCCACACCATGGTGTACCCGTTGCGGATCCCGGTGGCGTACAGCTGCAGCGGGGCGCCGCTGGCGTAGGGGTTGTATCCGGCCGGGTTGCCCGAATCATCCTCGGTCTTGACGTTCAGCGGCAGCGCCTTGGGATCCACCTTGTTGAAGTCCAGCCGCAGCATGGCGGCCGTCAGCAGGTGCTCGGTCCGGTAGTCCCAGATCGGGTCCGGCGCGCCACCCGAGTTGCTGGCCCCCTGCAGGATGTACAGCGAATTCGGGTCCTTGGGGCTGAAGGACACACTGTTGGTCATGTGGTCCTTGGTGGAGCGCGGCAGGCCCACCACCAGATCCTTGACCTTGGTCATGCCCGGGCCGCACAGGCGGGTGATCTTGCCGGTCCAGTCGGGCATCTTCTTCTGGAAGTCGTAGTAGTAGTTGTTGCTGACGTACAGGATCGGGTTGCTGGCCGTGGACGCCGGGTCAAAGGTCAGCCCGATGATGCTGCGGTACCCACTGGGGTTCCCTGCATCGGCGTCGCGCCCCACCAGGGAGCGGAGGTCCTCTGCAGCGCCGAGCGTGCCGTCGGCGTTGACGGTGAAGCGGCGGATCACGCCCTTGAGGGTGGCCGCGTACAGCTTATGATCCGGCCCGATCGTCAGGTTGGTGTAGTTGTCCTGCGGGACCGTGCCCAGCGCCACCTTGGTGAACGAGGCGGGCGGGAGCGTTTGAGTCGCGCCGGTGGTGAAGCTGGACTGGAACGGCGTGAAGCCCACACCGTTCAGGTCCTTCAGGCCGCTCGTCACGTGGAAGGTATAGGTGGTGAAGGCCTTGAGCTGCTGGGTGCCGGTGGGGGTGAGCACGATGGTGTCCCCGCCGCCGGAGGTGTTGGCGTTGGACGGGACCACCGCACCGCTGCTGTCGGTCAGGTAGATGGTTGCGCTGCTGATGGTACGCGGGTCAATGCCGTTGCCGCCGTTGGAGTTGGACAGCAGGCTGACCTCAGCCGTCACACCGCTGAGGGTGGACACGTTGGTGGCGTTGTTGGCGGGCGTAACGGTCCGCACCGAGGGCGCGGTGTCGGCCAGCGTCTGCAGCGCCTGAGTGGTCGCCGGCTGGCACTCCGCGTTGATGATCTGGAGGTTGGTTGGGGGTGGTGGCGGTGGGGGAGGCGGCGGATCGACGACAGGTGGATTACAGGCGGCCAGCAGAGCCGTAAGCAGCAGGGCGGAAGCTGCAAGGCGGGAGTGAGAGAGCAGGAAAGGGTTTTGCATGCGTACGGTCATCCTTTAGGCGTATCAGAGAGCGAGATGAAGAACAGTAAGTCCAGCGTGGTTATGATGCCGCGCCGGCTGTAAATCCTTCGTAACAGCTGAGGGCCGTGATCAGCGTTCCTGTTACGGTCACAGCGGCAGGCTCACCGGAGACCCCTTCAAGCACAGAACCCGGGTCGGTCCCCTCCGGCATAGTGAAGGGGTGAAGCTCACACTGCCTCATGTCATGGAAGCGGCCCTCTGGCAGCACGTGAATCAGGCCCTCCCGCAGGAGGCGGTGGGCGTGCTGGGCGGCCGGGCAGGGGTGATCCAGGCGGTGTATCCACTGCCGAACCGGGCTCAGGATCCGCTGCGGACGTACCTCGCGGACCCAGGGGCGCTGGTGCGGGTGCTCAAGGCCATGCAAGCAGACGGCCAGGACTGGCTGGCCATCTACCATAGCCATCCTCAGGGCCCCGCCTGGCCCAGCCGCACGGACCTGGAACGGGCCACCTACCGCCTGCCGTACCTGATTGCGGACGCCCGGCGGGGAGAACTGCGCGCCTTTCTGCTGCCGGGAGGACAGGAAGTGGAGTTGCAGCGCTCAGGGCTGCCGGGCCAGCACGCCCAGCACCCGGCGAGCTGAGAGGTACCGCTGGGTGTAGTACCGCTCGCTCAGTCGGTTAATGCTGACCCGGCCGTCATAGCTGTTGGCATGGATGAACTCGCCGTCGCCGAGGTAGATGCCCACGTGCGACACGGTGCCCAGGTCTTCCGTATCGAAGAACACCAGGTCGCCCGGCTGAAGTCTGGACTGATCCACGCTCAGGCCTACCATCGCCTGCTGTTCACTCTGACGCGGCAGCCGCACCCCCAGCGGCCCGAACACCTGCAGCACCAGCCCGCTGCAGTCCAGTCCGGACCGGCTATTGCCCCCGTACACATATGGCACACCCATGAAGCTCATGGCAATCTGACGCCAGTCGTTCGTGGCCGGCGTGGCCTCTGCCTGCTCTGGCAGAGGCACGCCCTGCGAGAGCTGAGCAGACGGAGGGGTAGGTGCCGCCTCCACCGTCAGAGAGGGGACCTTCAGCGATTGCCCTGGCTTCAGGTCGGCGGCGTCCATGTCGTTGGCATCCAGCAGCGTCTGAACACTGAGGCCGTACAACCGGGCGATGCCGTAGGCGGTCTGCCCGGGCTGCACCACATGGACCCTGGCCTGAGGCGTGGTGCTGGAGGTTGGCGCTGCTGGAGCGGCCACAGGCACCGGTGTGGACACCCCGGCGGGAAGCTGGAGCCGCTGTCCCACCCGCAGGTCGGAGGTGTCCAGATGGTTCAGGGTCAGCAGGGCGTCCAGGCTCAGCCCATGGGCCCGCGCGATGCTGTAGGCAGTGTCGCCCGGCTGCACGGTGTAACTCCCGGTGACCGGAGTGGCGGCCGTGAGGGTCAGCGTCTGACCCACGTGCAGGTCCGGCCCGCTCAGGTGGTTCAGCTGGAGCAGGGCCTCCACGCTGAGCCCAGCGTGACGGGCGATGCTGTAGGCGGTGTCACCTGTCTGAACGGTGTAGCTGCTGTCCCCCTGTGCCCGGGCCGCCGAAAAGGCGAGCAGCAGACTGAAGGCAGCCATCAACGGAACAGGGCGCATATCACACCTCGGAATTGGGACATGGAGAAAGAATGAAATCCAGATGAGCGCAGGAAACGCAGGCAGTGTAACACGACTCACCCGGTCCGGTTCAGCCAATGTTCATGGTGCGTTTAGCATTTCTCTCCGAAGTGGGGGAAGCGGTTGTGCCTTCCCGCGCCATTCCTGGCCAGGATCACCGCTAGACTGAACTTTATGAGCCCTTCCATCACCCGTCGTCCCACCGTGACCGCCTGGGTGGGCGGCGTGCCCATCGGCGGCGGCCACCCGATCGTGGTGCAGAGCATGACCAACACCGATACCGCCGACGCAGAGGCCACCGCCATTCAGGTGGCCCAGCTGGCCCGCGCCGGCAGCGAGATCGTGCGGGTGACCGTCAACACCCGCGAGGCCGCCGCCGCCATCCCGGAGATCGTGGCGCGGCTGGCGGAGGTGGGCCTGGAAGTGCCGATCGTGGGTGACTTCCACTACAACGGCCACATTCTGCTGCGCGAGTTTCCCGAAACGGCCCGGTTGCTCGCCAAGTACCGCATCAATCCCGGCAACGTTGGCGCCGGGCAGCACCACGACGCCAACTTCGCCACCATGATCGAGGTGGCCAAGGAGTTCGGCAAGCCGGTGCGAATCGGGGTCAACTGGGGCAGCCTGGATCAGAGTGTGCTGGCCCGGCTCATGGACCGCAACGCCCTGCTCGCCACCCCCCGCAGCGGCACCAACGTGATGATCGACGCGATGGTGACGTCCGCGCTGGAGAGCGCCCAGTACGCCGAGCGATTGGGCCTGCCGCATGACCGCATCATCATCTCGGTGAAGGTCAGCAGCGCGCCGGAGCTGTGGCAGGTGTACCGTCAGCTGGCCGCCGAGTGCGACTACCCGCTGCACCTCGGCCTCACCGAAGCGGGCATGGGCATGAAGGGCATGGTGGCCAGCAGCGTGGCGCTGTCCCCGCTGCTGTTGGACGGCATCGGCGACACCATCCGCGTGTCGTTGACCCCGGAGCCGGGGGCCAGCCGCAAGCTGGAGGTTGAGGTGGCCCAGCAGATCCTGCAGAGCATGAACCTGCGCTCGTTTCTGCCGCAGGTCACCAGCTGCCCCGGCTGTGGCCGCACCACGTCGCAGTTCTTTCAGGAGCTGGCCCAGCGGATCGAGGGCTACATCCGCGAGAGCATGCCCGTCTGGAAGACCCGCTACCCCGGCGTGGAGGAGATGCAGGTGGCGGTGATGGGCTGCATCGTGAACGGTCCCGGCGAGAGCAAGCACGCCAACATCGGCATCTCGCTGCCCGGCACCGGCGAGGACCCGCGCGCCCCGGTGTACCAGGACGGCAAGCTGCTGACCACCCTGAAGGGCCCGCGCATCGTGGAGGACTTCCAGGAACTGCTGGAACGCTACGTGGAGCAGACCTACGGCGAGAAGGCCGGCGTCTCCTGACCCGCGCCTGAGCAGCTATGCTGACCGCATGAACGTATGGGGCACCGGAGCCTTTGACAACGACAGCGCCGCCGCCTATGCCAGCGAGGTGGTCAGTGACGGCCTGCCCGCGCTGCAGGAAGCCTTCGAGGTGGTGCTGGACCCCGACACCGACTTCATTGAGGCCGAGGAGGGTGCGCGCGCCGTCGCGGCGGCCCAGATTCTGCAGGTGCACCTGAGCGGCGACACGGCCCCCCTGACGGACGCGGCCCTGCGAAGCTGGCTGGCGGAACAGCCGGCCGGGAGTCTGGCCGGGCTACACGAGGTGGCGGCCGAGGCGCTGGAGCGGGTCCTGGGACCGCAGTCGGAACTGCCGGACCTGTGGGAGGAGGCCGAGGACGGTCAGGCGTGGCGCGGGACGGTGGAGGGCCTGCGCGCCGGTCTGTAACACCGTGAGCCAGTTGCCCGCCGGGGGCGGTGGCCGGTGCTACGCTTGATGCCTTATGGCCAGAACTGCCCTCAAAACCCCCCGCGAAATCGAGGCGATGCGCCGGGCCGGCGCCCTGGTCGCGGAGACCTTCAACGTCCTTGAACCCCACGTCAAGCCGGGCGTGAGCGTGCTGGAACTCGATCAGATCGCCGAGGCCTTCATCCGCTCGCACGGCGCGATTCCCGCCTACATCGGGTACGGGCAGCGCTCCAATCCGTTTCCGGCCACCATCTGCGCCAGCATCAACGAGGTCATCTGCCACGGCATCCCCAGCCCGCGCAAACTGCGGGAGGGCGACATCATCGGCGTGGACATCGGCGTGAAGATGGACGGCGTGTACGGCGACGCGTGTTACACCTACGTGGTGGGCAATGCGGCCCCGGCGGTGCAGCAGCTGGTCGAAACGACACGCGCGTGCCTGCAGGCGGGCCTGGACGCCGTGAAGCCCGGCGCCCGCACCGGCGACATCGGCGCGGCGATCCAGAAGCTTGCGGAGGAGCGTGGATACGGCGTGGTGCGCGAGTACACCGGGCACGGCATCGGGCGCAACCTGCACGAGGAGCCGACCATCTACCACCACGGCCGGGCCGGCACCGGACTGGTGCTGCAGCCGGGCATGGTCTTCACCATCGAGCCGATGATCAACCTGGGCCGCCCGGAAACCCGCCTGCTGCCGGATGGCTGGACCGTGGTCACGGCCGACGGCAAGCCCAGCGCCCAGTTCGAGCACACCCTGGTGGTCACCAAGGACGGGTATGACGTGCTGACGCTGCCCGGCCACCTGACGCCCGCCAGCCCGCAACCGCGCGCCTGAGCCGCACCCCGGCAGCAGTAGACAGCCCCCGCCCCCGCCACGGCGGGGGTCATTTACCATGTGGGGCATGAAGGATTCCCAGCCTCACCTGCTCGTGATGAAGTTCGGCGGCACCCTGATGGGCGACAGCAAGGCGATCCGCCACTCGGCCAGTCTGGTGGGCCGCTCCACCGCCCAGGGCGTGCGGGTGGTGGTAGTCGTCAGCGCCATGACCGGCGTGACCAATCAGCTGCTGAGGCTGGCCGACGCCGCCGAGCAGGGCGACATCGCCTTTGCCAACGACGAGATCGCGCTGATGCGCAACCGGCACTTCACGGCGGCCCAGGAGCTGGGCGCGGCGCCCGACAGCGAGACGGTGCGCGAGATCCGCGAGATGCACGAGACGCTGCGTCAGGCGGTGTACGGCGTGTACCTGCTGCGCGAACTGACCCCGCGCAGCCGCGACCTGATCGTGAGCTTCGGTGAACGGCTGTCCGCCCCGCTGATGACGTTGGCGCTGACCCAGGCAGGCATCCGCACCCATCACCTGACCGGCGGGCAGGCGGGCATCCTGACCGATGATCACTTCGGCAACGCCCGGCCGTTACCCAGCACCTACCAGCGGGTCCGCGATCGCCTGGACGGGCTGCTGGGCGCCGGGCTGACGCCGGTGGTGGCCGGGTTCATGGGCGAGACCGAGCGCGGCGCGATCACCACCCTCGGGCGCGGCGGCACCGACTTCAGCGCCACCATCGTGGGCGCCGCGCTGCATGCGGAGGAGGTGTGGGCCTGGAAGGACGTGGACGGCGTGATGAGTGCTGACCCGCGCGCGGTCCCGCTGGCGCAGAACATCGCCCACCTCAGCTACGGCGAGGTGATGGAGCTGGCGTACTTCGGGGCCAAGGTGCTGCATCCACTGGCAGTCACGCCGCTTCAGGAGCACGGCATTCCCCTGCGCGTGAAGAGTGCGGCCGATCCGGAGTTTGCCGGCACGCTGGTCACGGCGGAACCCACCACGGCCGAGGGGCAGTCGGTGAAGGCGGTGACGGCCATCAAGGGGGTCAGCATCATCACGGTATCGGGCGCGGGCATCCTGGGCGTGCCGGATGTGGTGGCCGAGCTGTTCCAGGTGCTGGCGCGCGAGAACATCACGCTGCTGATGGTGTCGCAGTCGAGCAGCATGTCGAACGTCTCGCTGGCCATTCAGAGCGTGAGTGCAGTGCGAACGGTGGCGGCGCTCCAGCGCGCGCTGGGTGGTCGTCAGCTGGAAGTGGCCATCCAGGAGGGTGTGGCGGTGCTGGCCATCGTGGGGGCCGGGATGCGCGGGACCAAGGGTGTCGCCGCCCGCCTGTTCGGGGCGATGGCCACTGAGGAAATCAACATTCTGATGATCTCGCAGGGCAGCAGTGAGCTGAACATCAGCGTGGCCATCGAGGGCAAGGACGTGGATGTGGCCACGCGGGAAGTGCATGCTGCGTTCGGCCTGGACGCAGCGGTGGTCTCTGGCGACTGATCAATACGGAATTTCTGGCGGGCTGGAAGTTCAGCCCGCCCTGTTGTGCCGTAGGATTTGAAGGAAATAGATAATTCACGAGCTAGGTTGATTGTGAAAGTATTCACTTAAATTCTCTGTTACCCCTGCTTATGGAGTCAAGAAGCGGACGAAAGCGAGGGGTGAACGCGTTCCGGCGCAACGATCCTATTGAGAAGCCAATCCGGAAAAGAGCAGTACTGGGCACGGAGGAAGAGGGAAGGTCAAAAATGGAAGAACCTCAACTCGATCAATCGATCAAGTTCGCACCCACAGCCAATCCTGGGAACCTATGGCTGTCTGGCTGCAGTGGTGCAGAGACAACCCTGAAGCGGCATCGCGAGCGGACGAGTTATCTGCCCATTCACGAAGGACCGCTCCGAATCCACGTCTGAAACACCTACGTCAGGGCTAGGCCATTTGACCTGACCTGGGGCGTACATCCGGCTGATGCCCCCCAGACGGCCTTCTGCGACCATACAGGTACCCGGGGAACAACCTCCGGCACCCCACCCCAGGAGGCACCAGCAGATGAATCCAGCCTACGATCAGCACCAGCTCCAGCACGACCTCGACCGGCTCCACCAACTGCGAAACGAGGCCCGCGAGGCCAGCCGACTGCCCGCCGCGCCCAGCCTGCTCCAGCGCCTGCGCGACCTGCTCAACGTCCGTCGCTCTCCGCACCCGGCCCGCCACGCCGCATGAGTCCAGCCGCCATCCTCCACAGCAGACACCGGGAACCCTAGGGTTCCCGGTGTTCGTTTGGCTGGTCAGTTGTGCTTCAGGGCGACATCCGCGTCAGCATGCGCGGGAAGGGGATGGCCTCGCGGATGTGATCGATGCCGCTGATCCAGGCGATCACGCGTTCCAGCCCCATGCCGTACCCGGCGTGCGGCACGCTGCCGTGACGGCGCAGGTCCAGGTACCATTCGAAGGCCTCCAGCGGCAGGCCCTGACCTTCAATGCGTTCCTTGAGCAGCTGATAGTCATGGATACGCTCCGAGCCACCGATGATCTCACCGTAGCCTTCCGGCGCAATCATGTCGTCGCACAGCGCCACGCGGGGGTCCTCGGGGTCCGGCTGCATGTAGAAGGCCTTGATGGCCGCCGGGTAGCGCTCGATGATGACTGGCCGGTCGTAGTGGTAGCCCAGGATCGTCTCGTGCGGGGCACCCAGGTCGTCGCCCCACTCCACGGGCTGCACGTCGGCCTGCACGTTCGGGGGCAGGTCGCCCGCCTCAATGTGCTGGCGCACGATCTCCAGCGCCTCGGTGTACGTGATGCGCGGGAAGTTGCCCTCGGCGGCGGGCCGCAGTTTGTCCAGGTCGCGGCCCAGCAGCCCCAGCTCCACCTCGCACTCCTGCAGCGCCCGGCCCACGATGAAGCTGATCATCTTCTCCTGCAGATCCATGTTCTGGCGATGGTTGCTGGGCGCCACTTCCGGCTCGATCATCCAGAACTCCAGTAGGTGCCGGCGCGTCTTGCTCTTCTCGGCGCGGAAGGTGGGGCCGAAGGTGTAGACCTTCCCGAATGCCAGCGCGCCGGCCTCGGCGTGCAGCTGTCCGGTCTGGGACAGATAGGCCTTGTCCTCACCGAACAGGTCGATTTCAAACAGCTCGGTGGTGCCCTCGGCGGCATTGGGCGTGAAGAAGGGCGCGTCGAAGCGGATGAAGCCCTGCTGGTGGAAGAAGTCCACGATGGCGCGCTGCACGGCGTCCCGGATGCGCAGAATGGCCCAGGGCCGGCGGTGCCGCAGCCACAGGTGCCGGTTGTCCATCAGGAACTCGATGCCGTGTTCCTTGGGCGTGATCGGGTACTCGTGGCCGGTCGTCGAGACGGACGCCAGGTCGCGCACGCTCAGCTCCACGCCGCCCGGCGCGCGCTCGTCGGCCCGCACGGTGCCGATCACCGTGACGCCCTGCTCCTGGGTCAGGCGCTTGGCGAGCTCGAATACGGCCTCGCTCACCTCGGCTTTGACCACGGTCGCCTGGACGAAGCCGGTGCCGTCGCGCAGCTTCAGAAACTGCAGCTTGCCCTTGCCGCTCTTGTCGGTGAGCCAGGCGGTCAGGCGCACCTCCTCACCGACGTGGTGGCTCAGGTTCCGGATGTTGGTGTCAGGCAGGATGGTCATCCGGGTCAGTATAGGCATCTGCCGGCTGCCGGGCCAGGTGCCGCACCCGGATGACAGCCGCCGCCACGAAGCTGTCTAATGCGCTCACATGTCCACCCTGTTTCCCCTGCTTGCCATTGATGTGGGCAACACCAGCACCGTGCTGGGCCTGGCCGACGAGCACCTGCGCCTCACCCACACCTGGCGCGTGCGCACCAACCGTGATCTGCTGCCCGACGACCTGGCGGTGCAGCTGCACAGCCTGCTCTCCCTGACCGGCGCCCGGCTGCCAGCCAGCGCGGTGCTGTCCAGCGTGGCCCCGCCAGTAGGGCAGAACTATCAGCTGGCCTTGCGGCAGCACTTCGGCCTGGAGGCGCTGGAGGTCTCGGCCGAGACGCTGCCGCAGGTGAGCATCGAACTCGACCAGCCGGGCTCGGTGGGCGCGGACCGGCTGTGCAACATGTTCGGCGCGGAGGAGTACCTCACCAGCCACGAGTACGGGGTGGTGGTGGACTTCGGGACCAGCACCAACTTCGACGTGGTGGGGCGGGGACACCGTTTTCTGGGCGGCGTGCTGGCCACCGGCGCCCAGGTGTCGGCCGACGCGCTGTTCTCGCGGGCGGCCAAGCTGCCGCGCATCGCGCTGGAAGCGCCACAGTCGGCCATCGGACGCAACACGGTGCACGCGCTGCAGTCGGGGCTGGTGTACGGCTACGCCGAGATGGTGGACGGCCTGCTGCGCCGCATCCGCCGCGAACTGCCGGGCGACGCGGTGGCCATCGCCACCGGCGGCTTCGCGCGCACCATCCAGGGCATCTGCCGCGAGATCGACCACTACGACGAGACCCTGACGCTGCGCGGCATGACCCTGCTGTGGTCGCATCAGCAGCGGGTGCTGGGCCGCCTCGATTGACCGGCCGCGCCTTGACCCGCCGCTCACCCGGCCCCAACCGCAGCCTGTAGCCTGAAGCCATGAACCGGCTCGCACAGGAAACCAGTCCGTATCTGCGGCAGCACGACAGCAACCCGGTGGACTGGTACCCCTGGGGCGAGGCGGCCTTCGAGGCGGCCCGCACCCAGGACCGCCCGATCCTGCTGTCGGTGGGCTACTCCACCTGCCACTGGTGCCACGTGATGGCCCACGAGAGCTTCGAGGACGAGGTGACGGCGGCCGAGATGAACCGCGACTTCGTGTGCGTGAAGGTGGACCGCGAGGAGCGCCCCGACGTGGACGCGATCTACATGAGCGCGGTGCAGGCCATGACCGGGTCCGGCGGCTGGCCGATGACCGTGTTCCTGACCCCGGACCTGCGCCCCTTCTACGCCGGCACCTACTTCCCGCCGCACGACATGCAGGGCATGCCGGCCTTCCGGCGGGTGCTGGCTTCGGTGGCAGGCGCCTGGGCCGAGCAGCGCGACAAGCTGGAGGGCAATGCCGAGGCGCTGAGCGCCCACATCCGCGAGACCAGCCAGCCGCGCGCCGGGGAGCTGGACCTGCCGCCGGACCTGCTGCCCGAGTCGGTGGCGCGCATCGCCCGCACCTTTGACCCGCAGCACGGCGGCTTCGGAGGCGCGCCCAAGTTTCCCTCGCCCACCACCCTGCGCTTCCTGCTGACCCGCCCGGACGGACAGGCGATGGCGCTCGCCACCCTGCGGCACATGCTGGCGGGCGGCATCTATGACCAGCTGGGCGGCGGCTTTCACCGCTACAGCGTGGACGCGCACTGGGGGGTGCCGCACTTTGAGAAGATGCTCTACGACAATGCCCAGCTCACCCAGGTGCTGATGCAGGCGTGGCAGCTGAGCGGCGACGCAACGTTCCTCCAGGGCGCGGAGCAGACCCTGGCCTACCTCGAACGTGAGATGCGCCACCCGCAGGGCGGCTACTACAGCGCCCAGGACGCCGATTCCGAGGGCATTGAGGGCAAGTTCTTCGTGTGGACGCCGCAGGAGACGCAGGCCCTGCTGGCCGACGACGCCGAGCTGTTCAACCGGGCCTACGGCGTGAACGCGGCCGGCAACTTCATGGACCCGCACCACCCGCAATTCGGTCGGCGCTCGGTGCTGCACCTCGCGCACCCATTGGAAGAGCTGGCGGCCGACCTGAACCGGCCGCTGCCGGAACTGGAGCAGCGGCTGGAGCGGGCCAGGGCCACCCTGCTGGCCGCGCGGGAACAGCGGGTGCATCCCGGCACCGACGACAAGATCCTGACCAGCTGGAACGGCCTGATGCTCAGCGCCCTCGCGGACGCCGCCCGGCTCACCGGCGACGATCGGTACCTCCAGCGGGCCCGTCAGAACCGCGACTTCATCCTGAGCCACATGGCCGGGCCGGACGGCTCGCTGCTGCACAGCTTCAAGGACGGCGAGGCGCGGGTGGCGGGCCTGCTGGAAGACCAGGCGATCTACGCGCTGGGGCTGGTGTCGCTGTACCAGGCGGGCGGCGACCTCACCGATCTGGCCCGCGCCCGGACGCTGTGGCGGTACATCCTGGCGCACCACTGGGACGAGGAGGCCGGGGTGTTCTACAGCACGCCGGCAGCGGGCGCCGACCTGATCGCTCGCCGGGCCGAGGGGTTCGACGCCGCCGTGCTGGCCCCGCACCCGGCGGCCGCCCAGCTGGCCGTCTGGATGGCCCGCTACGACCAGGACGAGGACGCGGCCCGGATTGCCCGGCGCGCCGTTCAGAGCTACGGCGCCGAACTGGCGGCGGCGCCGGGCGGCATGGGTGGCCTGCTGCTGGCCGCTGCCCACCTGGCGGCGCCCGAGCAGGAGGTGGCGATCCTGGGCACACCGGCCGCCCGTCACCCGCTGGAGCGGGAGTTGGCCCGGCATGCCCTGCCGTTTGTGCTGATCGCGCCGGCCGAGCAGGCGGGTGGTCTGCCGGTGCTGGAGGAGCGCGGCGGAGAGGGTGTGGCGTATGTGTGCCGGGGCCGCGCCTGCGAGCTGCCGGCCCGCGACGTGCCCACCCTCAGGCAGCAGCTGGAGGCCCTACACGGCTGATTGAGACGCGGGCCGGGAACCTCCGGACCCTTCAGGCCCTATGCTGTAGCGGATGTTGCTCGCGTTTCTGGCGTTTGTGGTGGTGCTGGCAGGAGTGGTGGCCTACGCCGCCGACAATATTGGACGGCGGGTGGGCCGCAAGCACCTGCGTCTGTTCGGACTGCGCCCCAAGACCACCGCGCTGCTGGTGGCGGTGGCGGCGGGGATGGGCATCAGTCTGCTGAGCCTGCTGGCGTTCTTCGTGCTCAACCGTCAGGCGATCCGCAACATTGAGCAGGCCGATCAGCTGCGCGTGGAACTGCGCGGCCTCAAGCGCGACGTGATCAAGGTGCAGGCCGGGCTGAAGACGGCGCAGAAGGAGCGCGACGAGGCCAACAGCAAGGCCAGACTGGCGGGCGCGTCCGCCAGTCTGGCGCAGGCGCAGTACGACACGGCCAACAGCGAGCTGCAGGACGCGCGCGCGACCACGAAGCGGCTGGAGACCCAGGCCCAGGCGCTCCGGGAGCGTGTTCAGGCGCTGACTACTCTGCGCAGCAGCCTGGAAGCGCAGGCCAAGCGCAATCAGGCGGCGCTGACCGCCTCGCACGAGCAGTTGGCGCGCGCGCAGGCGCAGGTGCACGAGCTGGACGGCCGGCTCGGCACCGTGCAGCAGCAGATTGCGGTGCTGGACCAGCGCAATCTGGAGGCCGGTCAGGCGACGGCCGCCGCCGAGGCGCGCGCCCAGCAGGCCCAGCAGCAGGCGGCTCAGCTGCAGCAGCAGGTGGGGACGCTGCAGGCCTCCAGCCGGCAGCTCAGCGCCCAGCGCGACCAGCTGACAACGCAGCGCGATCAACTCAAGGCGCAGCGTGACCAGCTGGCGGCGCAGCGCAATCAGCTGCAGGCCGAGCGCACCCGGCTGGCGGCTGAGCGGGACCGCATTCGCAAGGATGTGGCCGGCCTGCAGCAGGTGGTGGCGGGCCTTAAGGCGCAGAGTCAGGCGCTGCAGGCCGACAATGCCACCCTGCGGCGCAACCTGAGCAGCTCCCAGGCGGACGTCACCCGGCTGGAGGACGAGTACACCCGGGCCACCAGCGAGCTGAGCGCGACCCGCAACGCCGAGCTGATCTTCCCCAAGAATGCCATCGTGTACGGCGCGGTGGTGCCGACCGTCCGCAACCTCGACACGTTCCTGCAGCAGGCGGACGCGGCGGCGCAGAGCAAGGGCATCCGCAGCAGCCCGGCGGTGCGGCTGTCCGTGCCGGCCCGGCAGGCGCTGGAGACCACGCTGCGGACCCTCAACGCCAGCACCTATGTGCTGTGCCGCTCGCAGGGCAACGCGGCGGCCACCTCCGCAGTGGACCTCAGCTGCGCGGCGCAGCCGAACACCGTGCTGTATCCGCACGGCAGCGTGATCCGTCAGGTGCGGGTGTCGCTGCAGATCAGCAACGAGGCGCTGCGCTCGCAGCTGCAGGACCTGATGTCGGCGGCGATCCTCGACCTGACGCGCCGGGGTGTGCCGCTGGAGTACGTGCTGAACAACAGCCTGGACACCAGCGACCTGCTGAGCGTGCTGAACCGGCTGGCCGCCCGGGGCGGCAGCAGCGCCGTGATCGGCGTGATGCCGAAAGCCGACGTGCGTCCCGGCAGCCGGGTGGACCTCTACGCCGATCTGGTGCAGTAAGCCGAAAGGAGAGGCGGGACGTCCAAGCACTGGACGTCCCGCCTCTCTTTTTCCGTCAGGGCCTTACCAGACCGGCCCAAGGCGGAAGTGGAACTTGCTGCTGCCGGTCTGCGGGCTGAAGCCGTAGTCGAAGCGCACCTGCGCCAGCGGCGTGTTGTTGAAGCCCAGGTTCAGCTGGGCGCCCAGGCCCACGGCGTAGTGCAGGGTGATGGCGTCGCCGGCGTTCCAGGCGGTGCCGGCATCCACGAAGGCAATGCCGTACAGGCCCTGCGCGATGCTGTTGCTGACGTTGAAGTCGTAGCGATACTCGGCGCTGCTGGTGATGTAGTTGGTGCCGCTGAAGGCGCCCGCGTCATAGCCGCGCAGCTCATAGGCCGGGTTCACGTTCGAGTAGCCGACCGAGAATTTGGTGCCGGGAGGCGGCGTGCCGATCAAGGTGCCGGTGTTGACGCGCACCGCGAACGCCTGCTGCTTCTGCTCGGTGCCGAAGCCCTTGGTCAGCGTCTTGCCCAGGCCGTAGTAGGTGCTGGCGCCGCCCTCCAGCTTGGTCCAGCTGAGCGGGTCGGTGCCGCTGCGCCCGAAGCCGTAGCCGGCCGACACGCTGGCGCGCACGCCGCCGGTAGGGAAGTCCGGCGTGACGGTCGTGTCGTAGCTCAGGCCGGTGCCGACCACGGTGGTCAGGTTGTTCTTGGGCAGCAGGGCCTTTGCCACGTCATCCGAGGCCGCGATCGGCTTGGGCGTGGCGGTGGGGTTGGCGGCGTTGGCGGCCACCGCGTCGGTGTCGGCCGTCTTCTCGCCAGCGGTCTGCTTCTCCAGGTAGTAGGTGCTGTACTGGGTGTTGACGCCGACGCTGGCCGAGAGGCTGGTGGTCAGGTTGCGGCCCACGTTGACTCCGAAGCCGGTGGTGCGCACCGTGTAGTCGCGCAGGGTGTCCTGGCCGGCCGCGTGCGCCTGCGGCACGCCCTGGGTGGTGTCGGAGGTGCCGGCGGTCGTGTAGGTGAGCGCGTTGTTGCCGGACGCGTTGCTGCCCGCGTTGAGCGTGAGGCGGGTGCGGTTGGTGCGGAAGTCCAGGAAGTCGATGTCGAGCCAGGGAATGGTGTACGCGAGGTTGCCGCTCAGTGACTGGCCGGCGTCGTTGGCCCCGGCCGTGACCCCGGCGTTCAGGGTGTGGCCCAGCCCGAACAGGTTGTTGTTCTGGTACTCCAGGGTGCCGCTGAAGCCGCTCAGGCTGTCGTACTGCAGCCCCACCGGAATGCTGCGCGAGCCGCTCACCTCCGACACGCTGATCACGTAAGTCAGGTTCTCGGGGGTCTTCGGATCGGCGGCCTTGGTGGTCACGCCGGTCACGCGCACCACACCCAGCGCGGTGATGCGGTCCAGGGCGCTGCGGAAGGCCTTCTCGTTGTAGAGCCCGCCCGCGGCCGGCAGCTCTCTCGTCAGCACCCGCTCCTGGGTGTTCTTCTTGCCGGTCCACTGGATCTCGTACCCGGCCACCCGCGCCTCGTGGATGGTGTAGGTCAGCACGCCATCCTTGAAGCTCACGGCGTCGCGGGTGCTGATGTCGTTGCCCGCCTTGCGGTACAGGTCGCGCACGGCGATGAAGTCGCTCTCCGCCAGCTGGCGCGAGAAGATGTCGCCCACCTTCGTCTTGACGGCCGCCTGCAGCTGTGCGGTGGGAATGGCGGTGTTGCCGGCGAAGCGGATCTCCTTGACCGGCCCGCTGACCGCGTCGGCCACCCCGAACAGCACCGTGACGCGGTTCGGCACCGTGGGGTCCGCCGCCTGCAGCGCGAAGCCCACCGACTTGCCGGTGCGGTTCGACAGCGCCCGCACGTCCTGCTCCAGCACGCTCAGGCTCGGCACGCCGCCGGCCTTGGTCCGGAGCGTGGCCGCGTCGGTGGCGCTCAGGCCCAGGTTCGACAGGTCCACGCCCGCCACCTGCCCCTCCACCACGCTGATCTTCAGCACGCCGTCCTGCAGGCTGTTGCCGGCCGGGTTTACGCCGCTGGCGAGGTAGCCGGCCGCCTGATAGGCGTCCTGAATCTGCTGCACCCCGGCGAAATACACCTCAGGGGTGAACTTCTTGGCGTCGTAGAGCGGCTTGAACGCCGACACCACCGTGTCCTTGGGCAGCAGGGTGCTGCCGCTCACCTCGATGCGCTTGATCGGCGCGGTCTCGTCGATCACGTAAGTCAGGTCCACCGTGCCGTCAGCAGCCGCCTTGGTCTGGGTGCTGATGTTCGGCGCGAAGGGGTAGCCCTGGGCGCGGTAGTTCTCGGCCAGCGCCTGCTTGGACTGGTCGATCCGCGCGGTGTTGAGGGTGGCGCCCGGCGCGATGTTCAGCACGTTGCCCAGCGAGGTCTTGAAGTCGTCTGCCGGCAGGAAGGTCATGCCGGTGACGGCGACGCTCTTGATGACCGGATTGGCCACCACTGTCAGCGTCAGGACGTTCTGCCCGTTCGCGCTGCTGAGTTTCGCAGAAGCGGTCTTCACGTAGCCGGTGGCCAGGGCGTCCTGTTCCACCTGCCGCAGGTTCACGCTGGACAGCGCCGCGCCCGGCTGCACGCTCAGGCTGGCCTTCAGAAAGTTGGCGAGCAGGTCGGTGGTGCCCTGGACCGTGACGTCGGTGAGGGTGGCGGCCTGTTGGGCCAGCGCGACGGGCGCGCTGAGGGCCACCGTGATGGCCAGGGTCAATGGGGTACGCATTCTTCCTCCTGAAGACTCTCATGAAATGTCAGTCGCCGCCGTGGCATACGGTGCGCATGATCTCAGGTGTCACATTCGTGGCTGTAGCCCTGAGAATCGTGAAGTTTGGTTGACCGGCTGTTGACGCGCGAGCACGTGCGGTTGTTCCGGCCTGGCGGGCGGGCCACAATGGTGCCCTATGAGTCTGACAGAGGTCCTGGAACGCCTGAGGGCGGCTGAGCAGCAGGCGGGGCGTCCGACCGGCTCGGTGCGGCTGGTTGCGGTCAGCAAAGGGCAGCCGCTGGAGCGCATCCGCGAGCAGGTGCTGGCGCGGGGCCACTTCCCGCTGGCCGAGAACCGGGGCCAGGAACTGCGCGACAAGGCGGCCCAGCTGGGCCCGGAGGTGGAGTGGCACTTCATCGGACCGCTGCAGCGCAACAAGATCAAGTACCTGCGCCCGGTGCGGCTGATTCACACCATTGAGACGCTGTGGCAGGCCGAGGCACTGGCAGAGGCGGCCCACGGCTGGGGCCATGCCCCGGAGCTGCTGCTGCAGCGGCACAACGGCGAGGCCCAGAAGCACGGTTCAGACCCGCACGAGCTGCCGGGCCTGCTGCGGGCGGTGCAGGACACCGGCCTGACGGTGCGCGGCCTGATGACCATGGCCCCCTACGGCGACCCGCAGCGGGCCGAACAGGTGTTCGCTGACACGGCCCGGCAGGCGCATGACCTGGGCCTGGGCGAGCTGAGCATGGGCATGAGCGACGACTTCCCGCTGGCGGTGCAGTACGGCGCGACGCTGGTGCGGGTGGGCCGGCTGCTGTTCGAGGACGACCCGGCTGCACACCCTGGCGCGCTCATCGGCTAGACTGGGTGCCATGAACCGCGAGCTGAACTTCGGCCGGGCCGCCCCGGTCCCGGGCGTCCGGGGGTGGGCGGGATGAAATACACCCCGCTGGACGTCCGTCACCAGGAGTTCCCCGGCACCATGGGCGGGTACCGGCGCCCGGAAGTCCGCGCCTTCCTGAGTGAACTGGCCGACGACATCGAAACGCTGCTGCACAGCCGGCAGGACATCATCGAGCATGTCCGGGCGCTGGAAACCCGGCTAGAGGAGTACCGCCAGAACGAGGACGACCTGCGCCGCGCGGTGGTGAGCGCCGAGCGCATCGGCCAGGAGCTGCGCGAGAACGCCCGCAAGGAAGCGGAGCTGATCGTCTCCAAGGCCGACAGCTACCGCGAGCAGGTCACGCGCGAGGGCGAGCAGCTGGCCGCTGCGCTGGAGACGCAGCACCAGGCGCGCTCCAATGAGCTGGAGGCCGTCCAGCGCGCCCGCAGCACTGAGCTGGAGGCCAGCTATCAGGCCCGCTTCGCCGAGCTGGAAGCGGCGTACCAGCGCCGTCATCACGAACTGGAGCAGGGCTTCAACGTCCGGGCCAGCCAGCTGGAGCACCAGTACACCGCGCGGCACAACGAGCTCAGCGGCCTGCTGACCCACGCGCGTCAGGAGTACGTGCAGTTCCTGTCGCAGTACCGGACCCTCGTCGGCTCGTTCCACGACCTGGCGGCCCAGCATCCGGTGCCGGAACCGGGCCTGTCGCCGGCACCGGCCGCGGCTGAGGCGGCGCCCAGCAATGCGCGCGTCGAGGAACAGCAGTTCGTCTGACCAGCTGGCGTTCCCAGGGTGCCTGCGGGCACCCTTTTCTTGGCCGATCATGACAAGCACGCTTGACATCGGCTGCACTGTCCGCCTACTGTGAATGTCAAGGAGAGTTGACATGCCCCAGTCGAGGAATGCTCCATCGTCCGTCGGTGCCCGCCCCCCCTGCAGCCCATCCCAAGGGCCGGTTCACCGGTGAGCGCGGCCCGCAAGCGTCCGGCCACCCGGGACCGCCGCATCACCCGCGCCATGCTGGGCGGGGTCGGAGGCGCCGTGGCCGGTGGGCTGATCACCGTCATCTTCAGCGTACTGGCCCAGCAGCACCCCACAAGTTTCAACCGGGGGTTGGCGCTGGGTGGGGCGGTGGCGCTGCCGGTCAGCCTGCTGGTGATGGTGCTGGCCGGCTACCGGGAGATGGACGAGTACGGCCGGCGGCTCCACCAGCAAGCCGCCGCCGTCGGCTTCCTGACCCTGATGGCGACCAGCGGCGTGCTGGCGATGGTGGAAGGGCACGGCTACGGCCGGCTGCCGTTCTGGGCGCTGTATGTGGCGGGCATGCTCGGGTACGCCGCGGCCGTGATCTGGCTGAGCGTCAGGGGGCGCCAGTCTTGAGCGGCGGAACGCCCGCCGAACCGGATGCGTAATCACATTCGGGCGCGGCGCACCGAGCGCGGCTGGACCCAGGCGGACCTGGCCGAGCGGCTGGATGTGTCGCGCCAGACGGTGAACGCTCTGGAGACCGGCCGCTACGACCCCAGCCTGCCCCTGGCCTTCCGGCTGGCCCGGCTGTTCGGGCAGAGCATCGAGCAGTTGTTTATCGAGGACGAGGAGACCCCCCATGTTGCAGATTGAGCATCTCAGCAAGACCTATGGCAGCTTTCAGGCGTTGCGTGACGTGAGCTTCTCCGCGCAGGCCGGTGAGGTGTTCGGGCTGCTTGGGCCCAACGGCGCCGGCAAAACGACCCTGCTGCGGGTGCTGGCCACCCTGCTGCGGCCCAGCAGCGGCACCGCCAGCGTGGCGGGCCACGACGTGCAGCGTGAGCCAGAGCGGGTTCGGCGGCTGATCGGGGTGGTGAACGGCGGCATGGGCCTGTATGACCGCCTGACCGGCCGCGAGATCCTGCGCTACTTCGCTGGCCTGTACGGGCTGACCCGCGCCCAGGCCGACGCCCGCATCGAAGTGCTGGACGCCAGCCTGGACCTGGAGGGCACCCTGGACCGCCGCGCGGCCACCTTCAGCACCGGCATGAAGCAGAAGGTGGTGATCGCCCGGGCGGTGATCCATGACCCGGCGGTCCTGGTGCTGGACGAGGCCGCCTCGGGGCTGGACGTGATGGCCCGCCGGGCGCTGCTGGACTTCGTGCTGAGCTACCGGGGCAGCGAGCGGCTGGTGCTGTACAGCACCCACGTGATGTCGGAGGTGGAGGAGGTGTGCGACCGGGTGGCGGTACTGGAACGCGGCGAGCTGCTGGCAGTGGACACAGTGGGCGGGCTGCTCCGGCGCAGCGGGCAGCCGAACCTGGAACGCGCCTTCTTCGCCATGGTGCAGGCCCGCGCCGAGCAGGCGGTGCCCGCATGAGGTGGCCGTTCATCTGGCAGGTGGCCCTCAAGGAACTGACCAGCACCATCCGCGACCGCCGCACCCTAACCAGCACCATCCTGCTGCCGCTGATCATGATTCCGCTGTTCACCATCCTGTTTCCGCTGCTGCTGGGCAAGGCCTTCAGCGGCCAGCAGACCGAGCGGCAGCGGGTGGGCGTGGTGGGCACCCTGCCGGCCGCGCTGCGGGCGCAGCTGACCGAGGACACCCGCGACGCCTCCGGCAAACAGACCGGCGTGGGCGTGGTGCTGGTGCCGGTCGCCGACCCGGTGAAGGCGGTGCAGGACGGCACGGTGGAGGCGGTGGTGCAGGTGCGCCAGCCGCTGCCGCAGGCGGCGGGCCAGGGCAGCGGCACGGTGCAGCTGTACGCCAAGCTGGGCAACCTGAAGGCCAGCGCGGGCGTCATCAGCAAGGTGCAGGCGGCTCTGAACGAGTACAACGCCCGGCTGGTGGGTACGGCGCTGCGGGCGCGCGGGCTGGGCAGCGACTTCCTGACCCCGGTGCGCGTGCAGACCATCGACGCCAGCAAGCCGCAGGAGGCGGCCAGCGGGCAGCTGGCCTTCATCATCCCGATGTTCATGCTGCAGTTCATTCTGGCGGGCGGCATGGCCACCGCCATCGACAGCACCGCCGGGGAAAAGGAACGCGGCACGCTGGAGGTGCTGCTGGTGTCGCCGATTCGCCGCAGCGAGGTGGTGGTGGGCAAGCTGATCGCCACCACCCTGACGGCGCTGGTGGCCGCCAGCTGCAGCCTGCTGGGCCTGGCGGTGGCCGGCCCACTCGGCCGGGTGGTGCTGGCCGGCCAGGACACCAAGGAGGTGGCGGGCGTGATGGGCGGCCAGCTGAGCGTGTCGCTGGCCTCGGGGCTGTTCCTGGTGCTGATGGCGGTGTCGGCGGCGCTGCTGCTGGGCGCGCTGCTGATCGCGGTCAGCATCTTCGCCCGCAGCTACAAGGAGGCCCAGACCTACCTGACCCCCATCTCGCTGCTGATCGTGCTGCCGGCGGTGGGGCTGCAGTTCGCCGACTTCATCGGCCGGGGACTGGGCCTGTACTCAGTGCCGCTGATCAACAGCATGCTGGTGATCCTGGACATCGTGAAAGGTGCCTTCAACGCGCCGGGCGCGGTGCTGGCCCTGATCATCAACCTGGTGTTCACCGGCCTGCTGGTGCTGCTGGCGATCCGGTCCTTCGGGCGCGAGCAGGTGATTTTCCGCAACTGAGGCGAGCGCCGAATCTAAGCATCCCGACAAGAACGCCCCACCCTCCTCAGACGTGTCTGACGGCACAATATTCCGATGGCTGGCCCCTGAGGCCAGCGAAAGGAGCCACATGACCACTCAACCTCACGGAGTTTCCAAACGCAGTCTGTTGCTGCTGGGCGGGCTGACCGCCGCCGTCGCCAACCCCGCCACCCGCCAGAAGCTGGTGGACGGCCTGCATGGGGCCGCGGACAGCGCTGGCAAGCTGTACGAAGAGAGCCTGCTCCCGCTGGCGCAGGAAACCGGTGGCCGCCTTCAGAGCGGCGCCCAGGACGTGGCGGGCCTGACCCAGAAGGTGGCCGCCGGGGTGGTGGAGAAGGGCAGCGAGGTCGCCTCGTCGCTGCTGGAGCGCGTGCCGGAGGTGACCGCCAGCCTGAAGGAAACGGGCGAGCAGCTGCGCGACACCGGGGTGAAGGGCGCCAAGGCCCTGGTCGGGAGCGCCGGCGTGGCCGCCCATCAGGTACAGCAGCAGGCCGGGCAGGTGGTGGGCCAGCAGCTCAAGCAGGGCCGGCGTCAGGTCAAGGCGGTCCAGCGCCAGGGCCGCGTCAAGGCGAGCCGCACCCAGCGCCGTACCCTCAAGCGGCTGAACAAATATGAGAAGAAGACGGCGCGCCTGACCGCCCGCCTGGACCGTGAGGTGCCGCAGCGCCGCTCGGGCAGCGGGCTGTTCTCCCTGCTGCTGCTGGTGGCGGGCGGCGTGGTGCTGGCCCGTGTGCCGGCGGCCCGTCAGGGCATCCTGAACCTGGTCGGCCGCTTCAGCCCGGAGGCGTCCGTCACGTTGCACCAGGCGAGCCGTCAGGTGCGGAACATCGTGGGCAACGTGTGGCTGGAGCACCTGGAGCCTGCGGCCCCGCCCGCGCCCGCACCGGCTCCGGCCGCTGCCCAGGGTAGCGCGGCAGCGGCCTCCACCGCACCGGCTCCGGCCGCTGCCCAGGGTAGCGCGGCAGCGGCCTCCACCGCACCGGGCGCCGCCGCGGACGCGTCCAAACCGAACGGCAGCAAGCCCGGCGACGCCAAGCCGCAGGGCGAGCAGCCCAAGGATGCCGGCAGCGCCAAGAACTGACGTCAGCGCATAAAAAGGCCCGCTCCCAGGTGTTGGGAGCGGGCCTTCTTTTCTTCCTTCAGATCAGCCGGGTGGCGAGACCGCCGGCCAGCATCAGCAGCACCACCGAGCACAGCACGCCCAGCAGCCGCAGCCGGATCACGCGGCCTGCTCCGGCTTGTGCGGCTGCGGCTCCAGGCTGTGGAGCGCCGCCTTGAGGTGACGGTACACCTCGCGCTGCAGGTCCAGGTCGTCCGGCAGCTCGTACTTGAGCTGGTCGATGGCCTGCACGATGTGGGCGCCGCCGGGGCTGCGCTCGAAGTCCGGGCGGGCCCATTCCGGCAGTTCCGGCTGGGCCACGGCCTCGCGCTTCTGGTCGTTCCAGTCCACCCACACCTTCGGCAGGTCGTAGAGGTAGCGCCCGATGCCGAACTGCACCGCGCAGCGCTTCAGGGCGTCGCTGGACGCCGCCTTGAGTGTGCCGAACTCGCCCTCGCCCGCCTCGCCGATGTCCTCGCGCGTCACGCCCAGCACGGTCAGGCGGCCCTTGACGGTGGGCGTCTGGGTTCCCGCGATCACTTCGATCTCGAAGCTCCAGCCGTCGGGGCAGATGGCGTCCAGGCGGTCCTGAACCGCGCGGGCATCCACGTAGGCCAGCAGCAGCGCCCGGCTCCGATCCTTGCTGATGACCTGGGGCTTCCAGTTCACGAGGTGACTCGGAAACGGGGCGTGCAGTCGTCTCTGAACATCACTCAGCTTCATGCATTTAGTTTACAACGTAATCCAGTTACGGTCAAGACAGAATGTGACAGTCCGGCTTCCCGGTTCAGTCGTGCAGCTGCCCGAGCGCCTGCCCCAGCAGCGACAGCAGTTCGTCGGCCTGCCCATCGGTGATGCTCAGCGGCGGCCCCAGCAGCAGGTGGTCGCCGCGCACGCCGTCCACCGCGCCGCTGCCGGGGTAGGTGATCAGGCCCAGCTCGAAGGCCCGTCGGCCCAGCCGCTCGGCCAGCTCGGGGCGGGGGTACGCCTCGCCAGTAGCGGGGTCACCCAGCACCAGCCCGAACATCAGGCCCCGGCCACGCACCTCCAGCACCTGCGGGAAGCGGGCGGCCAGCCCGCGCAGCCCGTCCAGCAGCTGTGCGCCCAGCACCGCGGAGCGCTCCACCAGCCGCTCCTGCTCCAGCACATCCAGCACCGCGGCGCCCACCGCCGCGCTCAGCGGGTGGCCGGCGTAGGTGTAGCCGTGCTTGTACGCGCCGGAGCCGTCCATCACCGCGCGGTACAGTTCCGGCGAGGCGGCGATGCCGGCCAGCGGCACGTACCCGGCCGCCAGACCCTTGCCCAGCACCACGATGTCCGGCGTGACGTCCCACGGTTGCAGGGCCAGCGGGGTGCCGCAGCGTCCCATGCCGCACATCACCTCGTCGGCGATGAACAGCACGCCGTACTCCCGGCAGATCTGCTGCACCCGCTGGTAGTAGCCGTCTGCGGGGGCCAGCGCCGCGTCCGACGCGCCCACCACCGGCTCGGCCATGAACGCCGCCACCGTCTGCGGCCCCAGCTGCTCAATCAGGGTCCGCAGCTGCTCGGCGTCCTCCGCGCCGTCGCGCCGGGGGTCCGGCTTCGGCAGTTTGGGCCAGGCGTCCTCGTTCATCAGCGGGGTATACAGCTCGCGCCGCGCCCCCATCCCGGACGCGGCGAGGCTGCCGAGCGAGGCCCCGTGATAGCTGGGCCGCCGGGTGATGATCCGGAAGCGCTGCGGCTGGCCGCGCTCCGCCTGCACCTGACGGCTGAGCTTGATGGCGCTCTCGGTGGCCTCCGAACCGCCCGAGACCGCAAAGAAGCGGTATCCGGGCAGGTCCAGAAAGGCCATCAGCCGCTCCGCGTACCGCTCCAGCGCCTCGGAGCTGAACTGCGAGCCGTGAACGAAGGCCAGCGTGCGGGCGGCCTGCGCCACCGCGTCGGCAATCTCCGGGCGGCCCTGGCCGATGTTGGCCACCAGCGCGCCGGACGCGCCGTCAAGGTAGCGCCGCCCCTCGCGGTCCCAGAGATAGGGGCCCTCGGCGCGGACGGCCACGGGATAGGTGCGGGACGTACGGTAAAACACACTGGACATGGCGTGAACCTTTCTGGGAAGCGGCTACCAGCTGTCGCCGCCGCCGGGGGGTGGCCACGCGCCGATCAGCTGGCGCACCGTGACCACCTGCCCCAGGTGGTACAGCCCGTGGCCGGCGTAGCTGGTGAGGGGAACGATGCGGAAGCGGTCCTGGGGGTCCAGCTCGGACATGAAGGCTTCATCCTGCGCCAGGGCGGCCAGCGCGGATAGGTCGCGGAAGAAGGTCTCCTGGAGGACCGCCCACTCGCCGGGTTCAGGCCAGCCCTGGGCGGCGTGCGCCACGTCCGGCGGGTGCTCGCCCCGGAGCACCGAGAGCAGGTAGGCCTGCCAGAACTGGACATGCGCCACCACCTCGGCCACCGAGTGCGGCAGCCCCGGCGGGCGGGTGTGGGCCTGCTCCGCATTCAGGCCATCGAGCGCCTGCACCCAGCTGACGTTGGCGTTGCCGCCATGAAACAACGACGACACCGCGTCCAGCGTGCTGACCTGCAGCGTCTTCACCACGTGTCGCCGCCCCCCGGAGGCGGCCACGAGCCGAGCGCCTGCCGCACGGTGATGATCTGCCCGAAGTGGTGGGCGGTGTGCAGCGCGAAGTCGGCCAGCAGTTCCCCGATGGTTTCCTGGTGGTTGACCGGGCTGGCCAGGTCCGGGCGGGCGGCGTGGCTGTCGGTGCGGGCCAGCAGCTGATAGAAGGCGGCCTTGAGCGGCTCCCAGTCGTCCGGGGTGACGGCCGGCCAGGTGTCGGCAGCGTGGGCCGGATACGGCACCGGGGCGCCGGTCTCGATCACCTCCAGCATCCAGCCGAGCCACCAGTTGACGTGTGCGAGCAGCTCGGCCACCGAGTGCGGCAGGTGCTCGGGCCGGGTGGTCGCCTGCTCGCCGCTCAGGCCACCCAGCGCCGCTTCGACGCCGACATACGCCTGACCGCCCCGGAACAGCCGGGGCAGCAGGCGGGCGAGTGGGGGAGGGGTCGGTGAATCAGTCATGCGGTCAGTGTCGCAGAATCGTGGAGGAAGACACGGAGGTGAAGGATGCCGGAACCGGATGAAGTCAGGATTGGACGGGCCACGGACCTGGGGGTCCGGGTCGAGCGCCGCTCAGACATCGCGCAGCTGATCGGCGCGTCCTACCCTCTGGACGGCCTGCTGCTGTCCGAGGCCGACCTGGGGCCGGAGGTGTTCCGGCTCGCCAGCGGTCTGGCGGGCGAGCTGTTTCAGACCTGTGTGAACCTGCGCCTGCCGGTCGCGCTGGTGCTGCCGGACATGACCGCATACGGCGAGCGCTTTGCCGAACTGGCCCGCGAGCACACCCGGCACCCGGACGTGCGGTTCGTCCACTCGGAGGCCGAGGGGCGCGCCTGGCTGACCGCACGGCTCGCCCGAGGCTGACCGAGACCGTGCCTCATCACCAGGTGTCGCCCCCTCCGGGTGGTGGCCACGCGCCGAGCATCCGGCGCAGCAGGATCACCTGCCCCAGGTGCACGGCATTGTGGAGGGCGTGAAGCGTCAGCTCGTGGCCCAGCGTGTCGCGCCCGCGCACCAGCCGCGTGAGGTCCGCCTCGCGGGCCAGCCGCTTCACGTCCTCCAGCCCGTCCAGAAAGGACGCCCTGAGCGCGTCCCAGCCGTCCGGATCCACGCTGGGCCAGCCGTCGGCGGCCTGAGCCGGTGGGGCGGCCGGTTCGCCCCGGCCGAGTGCCAGCGTGTACTGCTGCCAGAAGCGCAGGTGCGCCACCAGTTCGGCCACCGTATGCGGGGACCCGCCCACGGGGCGGCAGGCGTCCTCCGCGCTCAGCCCGTCCAGCGCCCGGCCCGGCGGCACGAAGGCGCTGCCCTGGTCCAGCAGCAGTTCCAGCGCTTCTGGCGAGGGGCCGAGCAGCGGCGGTGGGTCAGGTGCCTGCGTCATGGCGCCTCAGTACTTCTGCGCCACCGTCTTGGTCTGCAGGAACCAGAACAGGTAATCCGGGCCGCCGACCTTGGCGTTGGTGCCGCTCATGCCGTAGCCGCCGAACGCGTGGGTGCCGCTCATGGCGCCGGTGCACTTGCGGTTGATGTAGAGGTTGCCCACGTGGAAGCGGCGGCGGGCGGCCGAGATCTTCTGCGGATCGCGGCTGTAGAAGCTGCCGGTCAGGCCGTAGTCGCTGTCGTTGGCCAGTTCGAGCGCGTGCTCCCAGTCGCGGGCGCGGGTAAAGGTCAGCACCGGCCCGAAAATCTCCTCCTGGAACAGCGGATCGTTCGGCTGCACGTCCCCGAAGATGGTGGGGGCCAGATACGCCCCGTGCAGGCCCTCCACCGCCTGACCGCCCAGCGCGAGCGTGGCCGACTGCCGGCCCGCCTCGATGTAGCGCAGGATGCGCTCCAGGCTGCCCTGGTGGATCACCGGCCCCACGGCGGCGTTGTCCTCCGGCAGCCCGACGTGCAGCGCGCGGGCCTGCTGCACCACCCGCTCCAGCACCTGATCGTAGACGCTGTCTTCCACAATGGCGCGGCTGCAGGCGCTGCACTTCTGGCCCGCGTACCCGAAGGCCGACTGCACGATGCCGGTCGCGGCGGCGTCCAGGTCGGCGTCGGCGCAGACCACGGTGGCGTCCTTGCCGCCCATCTCGGCCATGACCCGCTTCAGCCAGCGCTGCCCTGGCTGCACCCGTGCGGCGCGCTCCGCGATGCGGCACCCGATCTCGCGGCTGCCCGTGAAGGCGATCATGCGCACCCGGGGGTGGTCCACCAGCGGGTCCCCCAACACGTCGTCCGGGCCGGTCAGGAACTGGATCACGTTGCGCGGCAGCCCCGCCTCGAACAGCAGTTCGATCATCAGCAGGCTGGACAGCGGGGTCTCGGAGGCTGGCTTCCACACCACCGTGTTGCCCGCGGCGATGGCGCCCAGCGCCATGCCCAGCGGAATGGCCGCCGGATAGTTCCACGGCGAGATGACCGCCACCACGCCCAGCGGCTCGTACACGGTTGTCACGTGCTCGTCGGGCATCGGATAGACCGGCTTGCCCTCGGCCCACTTGAGCGTCTCACGGGCGAACACCTCGAAGTGGTCCACGCACTCGGCCACCTCGCCGTCGGCCTCGGCCCAGTTCTTGCCGTTCTCCAGGCTCATCACGGCGTTGAACTCCATGCGCCGCGCCCGCAGCAGGGTGGCGGCCCGCTTGAAGATGCTGGCCCGCTGCATCGGCTCCGACCAGCGCCAGCTCTCGAAGGCCTCCAGCGCGCAGCCGATGGCCTCCTCCAGCTGGGCGGCGGTGGCGTTCTGGAAGTGCCAGACGCTCTCACGGGTGTCGCCGGGGTTGGTCACCGCGAAGGTGCCGTCGCCGTCGACGGCCCGCTCCCCGATCAGGAGGGGGAAACGCTGGCCCACGTAGCGCTGCCTCACCTGCTGGTACGCGAAACGCTGCTGCTGAGTCACCTCGGGCTGAGAGTAGTCGAAATACGGTTCGTGTTCGAACGGCAGGAAGCCTTCGAGCACTGCAGGTCCAGATGGGGCCATGGGCCACCTCCTCTTGAGATGAAGGGCAGGCTAACACGTCGGCCCGGACCCCGCCAAGTGCGCTGTCAGACGCCAGAAAATGGATCCGAAGAGTGGATACGGTCCCGTACCCTTGTGGTCCTGACCTTTCAAATGCCAGGTCGCCGGGCCAGCCGTTCCAGCCAGCCGCGCAGAAAACCCGGGAAGCGGTGGGCCCAGGCCGCCTCGTCGTGCCAGTGTCCGGTTCCGATCATCAGCTCCACCGCCGCCCCCTGCGCTTCCAGCTGATCGGCCAGGGCGCGGGTCTGGCGCACCAGCAGGGCCGCCGCCTCCAGCGTCCGGTCTTCCTGATCGCCCATGTCGAGATACACGTGCTGTGGCCCGGTGGCCTGCCCCTTGAGCCAGTCGAGCAGGGCGAAATCGCCGGGCCAGACGGCCGGGCTGAACGCGCCCACCGTGCCGTACAGGTCCGGCCGCCGGTACCCCGCATACAGGCTGATCAGACCGCCCAGCGACGAACCGGCCACGGCGGTGTGGGCCGCCCCCGGTTCGGTCTGGAACTGCCGGTCCAGCGCCGGTTTGAGGGTGGTGGTCAGGAAGTCCAGATAGGCATCGCCCAGCGGCGCGTGGCCATTGATGCGCGAGGGAAACGGGGTGTACAGCTGGCTGCGCCGCTCGTCCACCGGCACCGCGGCCAGGATGCACGGGAGGCCCGCCTCCGCCAGCTGACCGGCAGCCTCGTCGGCCCCCCACTCCACCCCGGCCCAGGCGGTGGCCGCATCGAAGACGTTCTGCCCGTCGTGGAGGTACAGCACCGGATAGCGCCGGCCGGTCTGCCCGTGGCCGGGTGGCAGCCAGACCAAGACTTCCTGCCGGCCCAGTTGAGGGTGGGTGAGCGTCAGGGTCTCGATCTGTCCGCTGCGGGTGGACGGCCGCTCCGGGCCGGGCCGGTCCTGCCACCCGGCCACCGGGAGCGGCATCGTGGCGTCCTGCCGGACCACCAGCCGGTGGCCGGGTGCGCGCCCGCCGAACCGGTCGCCTTCCTCGCTCGCGGCGTCACCGCGCCGCACCTTCACCTCGAGCAGCTGGCCCAGCGGAACCGTCTGCTCCAGCACCCAGCGCCCGTCCTGCTGGTGAAACTGCCAGCCGTCCACCCGGTCCTGCCAGTCGAGGTGGGTGCCGGTCAGCCAGAAGCCGGGTTCGGTGGGGGTGCCGGGCGGCAGGTGCAGTTCGAAGCGCAGTCGCGCCAGAGGTTGAAAGGGCATGCCGCATGGTACGGGGCGGGGTGCCTCAGGGGTGCGCTGTGCGTCGGTGCATCACCGGTGGCCCCTTTCCACGCGTTCCTTTACCTTTGGGGTGCGCCGGGCGCCATCTGTTAGGCTGCGCCATGCCACAATCCACGCTGCCCACCCGCCAGCAGCTGTCCCGAGACCAGCAATGGGACATCGAAGCCCTGTACGCCACGCCGGACGACTGGGAGGCCGAAGCCGCCCGTCTGCCGGCCGAGCTGGACGCCCTGAACCAGCACCAGGGTCAGCTGGGCCACTCGCCCGACCAGCTGGCCGCCTACCTGCGCGACGAGGAAGCGCTGCGGCTGCGGCTGAACCGCCTGACCAGCTACGCCAGCATGAGCGCCAGCGTGGATGGTCAGGACACCGTGGCGGCCGACCGGCGCGACCGGTCCACCGAGGTGGCGAGCCGGCACGCGGCGGCCACCGCTTTTGCCCAGCCGGAGCTGCTCGCGCTGGACGAGGCCACCCTGCGCGGCTGGCTGGATCAGGCGCCGCTGTCCGAATACCGCGTGCCGATCGAGCGGGTGCTGCGGACCCGCCCGCATGTGCGCAGTGCAGAGGTGGAACAGCTGCTGGGTGCGCTCGGCTCGCCGTTCGGGAGCGCACGCAACATTCACCCGACCATCGCCAACATGGACCTGGACTTCGGCTCGGTGGCCGGCACCCCACTGGGCCACGGGACGGTGGGCGCCCTGGAGGTCTCGCCCGACCGCGAGGTGCGGCGGCAGGCCTGGGAACAGTACGCCGACGCGCACCTGTCGGTGCAGCACGGCATGGCCGCCAGCTACGTGACCGGCGTGCGGCAGAACGTGTTTACGGCGAGGGCGCGGCACTATCCGGACGCGCTCAGCGCGGCCCTGGCTCCCGGCAATATTCCCGAGTCGGTGTTTCACTCGCTGATCCGGACCTATCAGGACAACGTGGGCATCTGGCACCGGTACTGGCAGGTGCGCGCCCGCTGGCTGGGCCTGGAGCGGCTGCGCGAGTACGACGTGAAGGCGCCACTCTCGGACCGGGCCCCGCAGGTCTCGTATGCCCAGGCGGTGGACTGGATCGGCGAGGGCATGGCGCCGCTGGGGGAGGAGTATGGGACGGCCATGCGGCGCGGTCTGACGGACGAGCGCTGGGTGGATTACGGCCTGAACCTGCATAAGCGCCAGGGGGCGTACAGCAACGGGGTGTATCCGGTGAAGCCGTACATCTTCATGAGCTGGAATGACTCGCTGGGCAGTCTCAGCACGCTGGCTCACGAGATCGGGCACAGCATGCACACTCATCTGAGCTGGCAACACCAGCCGTTTGCCCACGCCCGCTACACGCTGTTCGCTGCCGAGGTGGCCTCGAACTTCAATCAGGCGATGGTCCGGCGGCATCTGTTCGCGACGCAGCCGGACCCGGCGTTTCAGGTGGCGCTGATCGAGGAGGCGATGAGCAATTTCCACCGTTACTTCTTCATCATGCCCACGCTGGCCCGCTTTGAGCTGGAAGCGCATCGCCGGGTCGAGGCCGGGCGCGGCCTGTCCGCCCCGGATTTGAATGCGCTGATGGCTGACCTGCTGCATGACGGCTACGGGGACGGGGTGCAGATGGACCGGGATCGGAGCGGCATCACCTGGGCTGAGTTCTCCACCCACCTGTACAGCCCGTTCTATGCGTACCAGTACGCCACTGGGATCAGCGCGGCCCATCAGCTGCTGGCCTCCTTCGATGAAGACGCCGAGGCGGCCCGGACCCGCTATCTCACCTTCCTGGGCGAAGGGGGAAGACTTGACCCGCTGGAGGCGCTCCAGAACGCGGGCGTGGACATGACTGGACCGGCTGCAGTGGAACGCACCTTCCAGGTGTTGTCTGGCTACGTGGACCGCCTCGAGCAGTTGCTGAGCCATCGGGAGCAACATGCCTGATCAGGCAAAATTTTCACGAGCCGGGGCTATCGTGAATACTTTCACTTACTAAAAGAGCGAGACGAGTCTGCCCTTCTCCCAGGTGGAGAGGGCAGACTTGCATTTAAAGCTGGCGCGCGAGCGCGAAGGCGTCGAGCAGGCCCAGATCATCCACGCGGCCCACCTGATATCGCGAGGCGGCCAGCGCCTCCGCGTCAGCGTTGCCCATGGCGACCGGGTGCCCCACCGCTTCCATGGCCAGCACATCGTTGTGGCCATCCCCGACCATCATGACCCGGTCCAGGGACAGACCGTACTTCTGGGCGATCTGACGGATGGCGGTGCCTTTATTGACGCTCGCATCGGTCACGCTGATAAACATCGTGTCGGGCATGCCCGGGCTCCCGGCCGGATGCAGTTCCAGCCCTGGGTGCGGTTCGGCCAGCACCTCCTGCGTCTCGCTGAGCGGCACCACCCACTGCACCCGCACCACCTGCCCCTGCAGGCTCAGCAGGTCCCGCTGCACGTACGGCAGGCCCAGCAGGGCCGCATGCTCCACAGCGCGGCGTTCAGTGGACTCCACCGCGTACTCCGTGTCGGTGTACACCTCCAGAATGCGGCCCGTGCGGCGGGACTGCTCCACCAGTCGGTGCAGCTCGTGTTCAGGAAATGGCGTGCTGAGCGAGGCGCCACTCTCCACGTTCACGATGCTTGCCCCGTTCTGGAACACGTGCCAGCCGCTGGGATCGAGTTTCCTGGCGTAGTTGAAGGCCTTGCCGAACGCTGGCCGTCCGCTGCAGACGGCCAGATGCAGCCCGTCCCGGACGGCATCCGCGGCGGCGGCCCAGACTTCGGGAAACACTTCGTTGCTGCTGCCGACCAGCGTTCCGTCCACATCAATACAGATCAGTCCTAGCATCGGCGCAGTCTACCCGCCGAGCCGCCTCAGTCGACCGCCCGACCTAGCAGGGGGTCCAGCGGCCCTCTCGCTCGAGCACCGCACATCCCCCGACCCAGACCTGCGGAGCCGGCCCCGCGGACGTGTGCACCTCCACATGCACCTCGCCCGGCGTGCCGAGATGATGGCCCTGCAGCACCGTCGCGCGGGCGCAGTTGCTCTGGAGCGGCAGCAGGCCGTGGTCCGTGAGCATGGCGATCAGGGCACCGCCACTGCTGCCGGTGACCGGGTCTTCTGGGATGCCCAGCAGCGGCGCGAAATCGCGGGCCGCGAAGGTAGTGGTTCCCATCGGTGCGTAGGCATAGACCGAACCGACCTGTAGCTGCTCACTCAGGGCGGAGATGCTGCCCAGATCGGGCTGCAGTGTCTCCAGTAGTCTGGCGTCTACCAGGGGAACAAACACGGACCACAGTCCGGTGAAGGCCGCCCTCAACGGCAGGCGGCGGTCCAGCATCCGGGCGTCCAGGCCCAACGCCTCGGCCAGGGGCTTGCGCAGGGCTGGGGCAACGGGCCGGACCCGCAACTTCGGTTGCTGCATCCAGATGCGCTCCGGCAATCCGGCCTCAGTTTCGAGTGAGAGGGGGACGTCTCCGGCCATACTCTGGACCGTCATCGGCTGACCCCGCCACAGACCGCGTTGCGCCAGCACCAGGCCAAGCGCCACCGTTGCATGACCGCAGAACTCCACCTCCTGCGTAGGGGTGAAATACCGGACCCGCACGGCTCCACCCTCTGGCTGCTCGACAAAGGCTGTTTCCGGCGCGCCGATATGCCGGGCCAGTTGCTGCATGTAGACGTCCTCGACCGGATGCTCCGTCAGGACAACGCCCGCCCGGTTGCCGAGCCCCGGCGTCCGGGTAAACGCACTGACCTCGCAATAGTTCATGTCTCTGAGTGTAGAAGAGTTCGATCTTTAGATCGAAGAAACATTTCACGATTCCTGTTTATCGTGAATAGTTTCACTTACTATCCCACTCCTCATAGGTCCAGAAACAACTTTTGCTCAATCGAACTGTTCAACTGCATCATTCAAATCATCCTCCGGAAGTTCCACATACCGGCGGGTGGTATCCACCTGCTCGTGGCCCAGGAAGCCAGCCACACGGGTAAAGTCTTTGACGGCAGCGTACAGCTGGGTGCCGGCATATTTCCGCCCAGCATGGAAGCCCCGGAATTCATGCTCACGGCCCAGCTGAAGCGCCAGCCGCTGCAGGCGCTCGTAGGCGGTTGAGTAGGCGTGGAAGCTGAACAGTGGGCCGTGGTGGGGGAGGGTGCGGTCGCCCTGCAGCTCAAGGAGGGCCGACCGGAGCCGCGCACTCATCGGCACCAGGCGTGCCTTGTCGCCCTTGCCGTGCGCCACAAGCAGCCGTCGCCCCGGAAGATTGACATGCTGCCACTCCACGCTGAGTGCCTCCGTGATCCGGAGCCCGGCATGGGCCATCAGCAGCAGCAGGGCCCGTTCATCCGGGGCCGCCGCGTCCACCATGGCCCGCACGAAGTCGGCCTTGTACGGCGGATTCTTGACGATGCCGCGAGTGCGGTCACGCGGGCGCTTCACATCGGTGAACGGGTCGGCCTCGGTGGCCCCAGCCCAGCGCAGTGCACGGTACAGCGCTGTGGCGGCCGCCACGCGGTTCTGGATAGTGGCGGGTTTCAGGCCGGCAGTTCCCAGGCTCGCCACATACAGGGACGGCTCGCGGCGGCCCGGGCGCAGCAGATTCCAAGCATGGTCCTGGGCGTGCTCTACAAACAGGCGGATGCCGGTGCGGTAGGACCGCAAGGTATGCGGACTGGCCGAGATGCCCGCCTGCGAGTCGCTGCTCAGATACGCCAGCGTGAGTGCCCACAGGTCTTCGAAGGATTTGTCACGGGCTGCAGTCACAGCACGGACCCGAAGTGCTTCGTCGGTTAGCCCAGCCAGGCTCCGGGCCTGGGCCAGGCGGTCGCCGTCGTAGGTCTGGAGGGCGGTGGACGGGGTCGGTGGCTTCTCGGTCACCCTCCGATGATAAGTGAAATTATCATCGGATGCATCAGGTGGACGGGGAGAGGTAGCTGATCCGGTGCTCACCATCCACCTGCAAGCGGCCGGTACACTTCCGCCCGTACCTGTGACCGGCTGCGGTGCAGGACCCGGACGAGAGCAGCGCCGTACCCGGTGACGACAAGACGGCGCGACACTGGGAGGTGTCGTGCCATGGCATGGATCTTGCTGTTTATAGCTGGAAGTCTGGAAATCGCCTGGGCCATCGGCCTCAAATACAGCGACGGGTTCACCCGGCCGCTGCCCTCCATCCTGACGGTGCTCGGCATGCTGGCGAGCATGGGCCTGCTGGGGCTGGCCACCCGGAGCCTCCCGATTGGGACCGCCTATGGTGTGTGGGTCGGCATCGGTGCGGTGGGCGCGGCGGTGCTGGGCATCGTGCTGTTTAAAGAGCCGGCCACGCCGGCAAGGTTGACCTTCCTGTTCCTGATGGTCGTGGCGATCATCGGCCTGAAGGCCACCGGAGGCCACGGCTGAACGCCACTGCATCCGCTTGACGCCCGCTGCATACGACGCTAGAGTAGAGAAATCAAAGCGGCCTCCGGGTCGCTTTTTTGTTGCTCAGGTGTTGAGGGCCGTCTTGCGGGCCGGCGTCACAAAGCGGATCGCGCCCGGAAGCACCCGCGCCACGAACGGCGTGGTTTCCACGTGCAGTTCACCGTCGTATTGCAGCGGGAACGGGTTAGCCGCTTCCACCTGAATCTCGCGCGCCGTGAAGGTATCAAGGTTCCCGCTGAACATCGGGTCGCCCAGGTTCAGCTTGGCCCGCACGCTGTCGATCAGGTTTGGCAGAAAGCGCAGCAGGTTGCCCGGCTTCAGCACGACCACCGTCAGTCGGCCGTCCGAAGGGCTGATGTCGTCGGTGATCGGCAGCCCGTAGTTGGCCTTCCCAAAATTCGCCACCATCACCCCGATGCCTTCAACGGTGCGCGGTTCTCCGTCCACGGTCAGCGTAAAGGTGGTGCGCGGCGGGTTCACCTGGCGCAGGGCACTCATCACGTAGGCCATCACCCCGAACCTGGGTTTGAGTTCTTCGCTGTCCTTGATCATGCTCGCGTCGGCACCCGCGCCGGCCAGCATGGCAAAGCCGCTCTTCTCGCCGCGCACCTCAATCTCGCCCAGATCCACCCGCACCACGCCTCCGTCCAGCACCAGACCAGCCAATGCCTGCGGGTCCTCAGGCAGCTCCAGATTCTGGGCGATCAGGTTGGCTGTACCTGCGGGGTACGCCAGCAGTGGAATATTGCTGTAGCGCAGTGCATAGGCCGCACTGCTCACGGTGCCATCTCCCCCCGCGGCCACCACCACATCGAAGCTGGCGCGGTCCTCCAGGTAGGTGGCCATCGGCACGTCTTTTTCCAGCTCGCGCAGCTCGACGATGGCGCCGGCCGCCTTGAGAAACTCGATGCACTGCAGGACCGTCGGATCTCCCTTGCCGGATTTGGGGTTGAAGAGAACGAGAATCCGCTTGTTTGGGGGGGTTTGACCGGTCATGCAAGCTCCATTACACTGCCAGGACGGAGGACAGTGAATGCGCTTCATCTTACTGAGTTCTTTACTTACCATCGGGGCCATCGCCACCTCATGTGCGCCCCGCACCAGCGCGGTTGCGGGCGTCACCGTCACCCCTGTCCTCATCAAGGTGTCGAGTTCGGCGGCCCGCGGAGGGACCGCGACCATTCAGGGCCGCTACCTGGGCGGGCCGAGCAGCGCAAAGATCCTGCTGGGCGCGGACGAGGACGGCAAGGGCGGCTACGCCCTGCCGGCCAACGCCATCCAGAGCTGGACCGATTCGCAGATCGTCTTCACCGTACCCAGCGACGCTCCGGTCGGGGGCAGCTGGCTGTTCGTGCAGGTGGGCGACATGCGTTCCACCGGTCTCCCCTTCAGCGTTCAGCAATAACGCAAAAACCAGTGCGGGGCCGAGGCATCAGCCTCGGCCCCGCACTACATTCTTCCTACCGCTGCAGAACCGGCGTCAACGCCTCGTCGTAGCGCTGCACCAGGCCCGGCGCGTCCAGCAGCTCCTGCAGCGCCACCATCAGGTCGCGGTAGGGCTCCGGGCGGGCCGCCTCGCCCATCAGGCCCAGCCGCCAGATCAGGCCGGCGGTGGGGCCCAGCCCACCGGTAATGCTGATGCCCCGGTCGCGCAGGCGGGTGCGGGTGCCGGCGTCATCCAGTCCCTCTGGGAGCCTGAGCGCCAGCACCGTCGGCAGGCGAGCCGCCGGCTGCGGCACGTAATGGCTGAAGCCCAGCGGGGCGAGCGCTGCAAAGATCGCCTCCCCCATCTGCTGCACCCGGCGCTGGCGCGTCTCCAGACCCTCGTTCAGCGCGGCCCGCAGGGCGGCGTGAAACGCGAAGTGCAGGTTGACCGGAACCGTGTGATGGTAGGTCTGGTGCACCCAGTAGTCACGGAGCCCACCGAAATCTGAATACCAGGAGGGATTGGGCGTGCGGCGGGCGAAGAAGCGCTCGAATGCTCGCTCGCTGACCGCCACCGGGGCCAGACCCGGCGGGGCCGACAGGCACTTCTGAGCCCCGGTATACACGTAGTCCACCCCCCACGCGTCCATAGAGAACGGCTCCATTCCCGCCGTGGTGACGGCGTCCACGGTGAGCAGCGCCCCACTGCCGCGCACCAGCTCGGCAATCTGCGGCACCGGGTTCAAGACGCCGGTACTGGTTTCTCCGTGCACCACCGCCACCAACTGCGCGCCGTCCAGCTGATCGGCCACGTCCGCCGGATCAATGGCCTCCCCCAGCGGCGCCGTGACCACCCGAACCTGGGCGCCGGCCCGGGCGGCCATCTCCGCCATCCGGCGCCCGAACGAACCGTTCGCGCACACCAACACCGTGTCACCCGGCTCCACCAGGTTGGCAAACCCCGCCTCCATGCCCAGCGATCCGGTCCCGGCCAGCAGCGCCGTGAAGGTGTCCGGGGCCGTGCCATACATCTGACGCAGGTCCGCCTGGATCTCACGGTTCAGCGCGAAGACCTCGCGGTCCATATGGCCGAGCATCGGCCGCATCAGGGCCCGCACGGCGTCCGGATGGATCGGTGTGGGCCCGGGAGTCAGCAGGGTATGGGCCACATGGCCCAGCTCGGTCTGAAACACGTCGTTCGGCAACATTGCCATTGAATTTAGCATAGAAGCAGCTGCTGATTGCGCATGCCCTGGAAAAGAGCGGGACATAAGCAACAGTATTGCCAAACGGGCCAATTTCTCTTCGACAAAATGTTGCAACTGGTCTCCTCTTCAGCCGAGCTCAAGCAGTCGGCTGGTCTGGAGGGCGATTTCTCCTTCCTCATCGGTTGGGATCACCAGGGCGGCGACAGGGCCAGGCCTGCTGATCAGCGGCTGACGGCTCTGGTTGGCCTCCGCGTCCAGCCTCAGCCCCAGCACGTTCAGGCGCCCGACCACCTCCGCCCGCAGCCAGGTGTCGTGCTCGCCAGCGCCTCCAGTGAAGACCACGGCATCGAGGCCATCCATGGCTGCGGCATACGCACCCACGTACTTGCGAATGCGCCTCGCCATGACCTGAAGGGCAAGGGTGGCCCGCTCATCGCCGTCTTCGCGGGCGCGGTGCAGGTCCCTCAGGTCGTTGCTGATCCCGGACAGGCCCAGCACGCCGGACTCGCGGTTGAGCAGGGTATTCGTCTTGGCCAGACCTTCGCGCTCGGCGAGCCATACCACCACTGCCGGGTCGAGGTCGCCGCTGCGCGTGCCCATGACCAGTCCTTCCAGGGGTGTGAAGCCCATGCTGGTATCCACACTCCGGCCATGCTGCACAGCGCAGGCGCTGGCGCCGTTGCCCAGATGCAGCGTGACCAGCTTCAGCTGCTCCAGGGGACGACCCAGCATCTCGGCAGCGCGGCGGGCGACGTAGGCATGGCTGGTCCCGTGAAATCCGTAGCGCCGGAGGCCGTGTTCCTGATACAGCCGGTACGGCAGGGCGTACAGATACGCTTCCGGCGGCAGCGTGGCGTGGAACGCAGTGTCGAAGACGGCCACATTAGGCACGTCCGGCTGCAACGCCAGGGCTCCATCAATCCCAGCCAGGGCAGGAGGATTATGCAGCGGGGCCAAGGGGGTGAGCTGCTGCAGGGCCGCCAGTACCTCCGGTGTCAGGCGCGTGGCTTCCCGGAAACGTTCTCCCCCATGCACCACCCGGTGGCCGATGGCCCACAGTTCTGTTCCGGGGGGTAGCTGACTCAACACCTGCTCCACCGCCGATCGGTGGTCGGTCACCGGACCGCCCGGCTCACCAATTCGCTCGATGAGCCCGCGCATCAGCGTCTGGCCTTCTGGAGTACACAGCTGATACTTCAGACTGCTGGAGCCGGCGTTTAATACCAGAATCGTCATGGCTCTACCCTACCGGCAAGATAGAGAGGCAGCAAGTGAAAATATTCACGATAAAGTGAGGTCGTGAAATGTTTCTTCGACTATCTACTAACTTTGGGTCCCTACAGCCGCTGCCAGCGGGCGCGACGTTCAGCGCGTATAGCCGGCAAAAACAGCAGAAGTGCCAGGATCAATGCTGGGGCATCACCAAGGCGCACATACACTGTCTGGCCTTCCAGCAGCGGATAGCGGGCGTGCAGGACACCCTCGCCGGCACTAAGTTGCTGACGTGTATGCCCTAGATCATCCACCACCGCCACGATCCCAGCATTGACACTGCGCAACATCCAGCGCCGTGTCTCAATGGCCCGCACCCGGCCCATCTGAAAGTGCTGCACCACGCCCCAACCGCGGTACCAGCCGTCATTGCTGACGTTCACCAGGACTTCTGCCCCATTGCGCGCCAGCTGCCGCGTCACCCACGAGAAAATGCTGTCATAACACACATAAGCGCCGTAGCGACCGCCCTCGATTTCCAACGGTGAAGTGACTCCGCCTGACAGTTCATTTGCAAAACCCAGATTCAGCAGCCGAAAGATTTGTAAATAAATGGGCCGAAGCGGCCCCGGCCGCTGCTCAGTCCCGGCAAATAAGTAATATTCGCCGAACGGCACTGGCTTCAGCTTCTGATAAATTACCGGTCCTTGTGAAAGACCATTCCAGGTCTGGACGGTGTTTTGGTTTCGATCCCGCACGCCGTAGATGCCAGGGGCTGGAGTGAGGGGCAGCAGCGAGGGGTCACTTACAGCCGTCTCGCTCCAGATAGTCAATTCACCTGGCTGCCGAGCCGACGAGAGCTGGAGCAGCCGTTGCATTTGCTCTTCTGGACCGACGGACCCGCTCGCCTTCCCAAAACTGTCAAAGTTTGTGCGGACCAGCAACGCTCGCTGCTGCGGCCCGGCAGCCGGCATGCGGCTGAGGCCATAGCCCAGCCCCAGCAGCCATATCAGCGCCATACCGAGCGGCAGCCGCCAGCGGCGGTACAGCATCGCCACCACCGCCGCAGCGGTAGCGCTCACCAGGACGCTCAGCCCCAGAGCGCCCCACAGGTCGGCGGTCTGCACCAGTGGAGAAGGGAGCAGCGTGTACCCCATCCCACTCCACGGAAAGGCCAGCGGGCCCAGCGTCCGGAGCCATTCCAGCACCACCCAGCCACCCGCCAGCGCCAGCACCCGCGCCAGCCGGTCGCGTAGTCGCCAGACACACAGCGCCGCCATCACCGCCCAGAAGCCACCCTCGATCAGGTACAGCGGAATCATCAGCAGCTCTCCGCCGGTTCCCAGGCCGCTCAGGTCGGCGGCAAAGCGGGCCAGCCACCACAGCTGAACCGCAAAGTAGGCACTCATGGTCCAGAACGCCCGGCCGGCCACCTGCCGGGGTCTGGGGCCGCCCGCGATCCAGTACAGCACCGCCGCCAGCGGGAGCGGGGTCAGCGCGCTCCACGGCTGCGGAAGGCCGCACAGGGCGAGGGCGGCCCCCAGCAGAAGGGACAGCAGCACAGTGAACAACGCAGGCACCCGGACACTCTAGCAAGCGCCAGCACCCCCCCCAAGCAGAGGCAGCACGCGCCACATGCCCCGGAGCAGCAATTGATGTACCCTTGACCCTACGGTGAGAATTGCGTTTCTGAGTGACATCCACGGCAACATTCATGCCCTGACGGCGGTCAAACGGTTCCTGAGCGAGCACTCGGTGGACCAGATCATCGTCGTGGGCGACCTGGTCGGCTATGGCGCCAGCCCAGGACCGGTGATCGACTTTATCCGGCGCGAGGGCTGGCAGACCGGCATGGGTTCCAGCGACGCCCGCGTGGCTTTCGAAATGGGCAAGGAACGCGAGCGCAAGGGCGTCTCCGACACGGTGCTCGGCTGGACCCGTCAGACGCTCGCACCGGAACAGCTCGACTTCCTGAGAAAGCTGCCGGTGGGCGGCCGGATGCAGACCCCGCTTGGCCGGCTGCGCTACTGCCACGGCTCCCCCCACGATCCGGAACAGCGCCTGGACCTGATGGCGCAGGAACGCGAGATGGAGACACTGGCACAGTCGCTGGGCTGCCGGGTGGTGGTGGTGGCCGGCACGCACATCCCGTTCACCCGGAAGGTGGGCGACACCGTGTTCCTGGACCCCGGCTCGGTGGGCCTGAGCCTCAACCACGAGCCGGGCGCCGACGTGGCCATCGTGGACTTCAACGGGCTGCTGCCCAAAATCACGCTGCACAAGGTGCTGTACGACTTCCACTCGGCCGCCTTCGACATCATGGCCTGGAACCTGCCACCGGTTATCGCTGACGTGATCAAGACCGGCAAGATGGGCTAGGGCAACACGATGAGGGGGCGGCTGGAGTTCCAGCCGCCCCTTTTCCGTACCCCGCTCAGCGGGTCAGCGCGCTGCGGCGACCGACCGAGTCGGCCAGGATCAGCGCGAAGGTACACACGAACACCAGCACCGAGGCGCCGCCGACCATCATGCCCAGGGTGCTCTGGTCCGCACCGCCTTCGCTCAGCGGGGAGCCGACCATGGGGCTCATGCGATAGCTGTACTGCACAGCGGCCATGCCGGTGTAATGCATGCCCACGATCGCCACGCCCATTACCAGAGCCGCGCCGCCCTGAATGGCCAGCCGGGCCGGGCCATCCAGCCGAGTGGTCATGACCCGGGAAAACAGGTAGAACGCCACCGAGGCCGCCGACACCGCAATCAGCACCGACAGGAGGAATGGCAGCGCCACATACCGGCTCACCGCGTCCACCTGCATGGCCGCCATACCCGAGTAGTGCATCAGCACGATGCCGGTCCCGGCGATGGTCCCGCTGGCAATGATCCGGACGAGCGTCTGAGGACCACGGTTCAGGAACATCACCGCCGCCACCAGGAAGGCCACCGACACCAGACCGGACACCACCGTCAGCGGGACGTTGAAGCTGAGGCCCACCGGCACCTGGAACGCCAGCATGCCGACGAAATGCATGGCCCAGATGCCGTACCCGAGCAGCAGGCCCTGACCCACCTGACGACGGGTGCGGTCCTGCGCGTCGCCGTCGCGGGCGAGTTCCAGCGAGAGGTAGGAGGTCACAGAGGCAATCACAAAGGACAGCACGATGTAGAACGGGTTCCAGCTGTGGGACATCAACATGGCATCGGTCATGGGGCTCCTGAACCGGGCCGCCGGGAGGCAGCCCGCTGAATGGGGACGGTGGGTCGGCTTCGGGCAAAGTGGAGGGGAAGGTGGAAGCAGGCCGCAGTCCAGCGCGCCATGCAACAGCAGCCATAAAAGCGGCCAGACCGCCGGGGAACCGTACGTTTTGCTTCCAATTTCCCCTGGCTGGGGGAAGGAAGCGGGCCGCGCTACACTTCTGGCCATGGCGATCAACCGGCCCAAGGGCACCCAGGACCATCTCCCGGACGGCAGTCCGAAGCTCACGTCGGACATCTCGGCCCGCGCCTTCTCGTATGTGACTGACACGGCGCGGAGGGTGCTGGAGCGCGCCGGCGCCAGCTTCATCGCCACCCCGATGTTCGAGGAGGCCGAGGTGGTCAAGCGCGGGGTGGGGGGCAGCACCGACATCGTCCGCAAGGAGATGTTCAGCGTGTACTACTTCGGCGACCACGGCGGCTATGTGCTGCGGCCAGAGGGCACCGCCGGCATCGTGCGCGCCTACCTGCAGAACGGCCTCAAGCAGCTGCCCACGCCGCTCAAGCTGTGGACCCACGGCCCGATGTTCCGCGCCGAGAACGTGCAGAAGGGCCGCCTGCGCCAGTTTCATCAGGTGGACTATGAGGTGCTGGGCAGCACCGACCCGCTGGTGGACGCGGAGGCCATCCTGCTGATGGTGCAGGTGATTCAGGGCCTGGGCCTGACCGGCGTGCAGGTGAAGCTGGGCAGCATCGGCGACCCGGAGGACCGCGATCGCTACAACAGCTACCTGCGCGAGCTGTTCACCCCGCATGTGGAGCGCCTGTCCGACGACAGCCGGGACCGGCTGGAGCGCAACCCGATGCGCATCCTGGACAGCAAGAGCCAGGCGGACCAGGCGCTGATTCAGGAGCTGCAGGTGCGGCCGATGCTGGACTTCCTGGGGCCGGAGGCGCAGCAGCATTTCGAGGCGGTGCGCGGCCACCTGGACGCCTGGGAGGTGCAGTACGAGGTGGACCCCAGCATCGTGCGCGGGCTGGACTACTACCGGCGCACCGCGTGGGAACTGCACCACCAGCACATCGGGGCCAAGAGCGCCCTGGGCGGCGGCGGGCGCTACGACGGCCTCGCGGCGCAGCTGGGCGGCCACGAGACGCCCGGCATCGGCTGGGCTTTCGGGGTGGAGCGACTGCTGCTGGCATTGGAACAGGAAGGGGTGACGCTCCCGGAAAGTGAAGGCCCCCTGCTGTACGTGGCGGCGCTGGACCCGGAGCACATCGGCGTGGCGGCGCGGGTGGCACTCTCGGTGCGGGCCATCGGTGCGGCCGAGTTCGGGTACAAGGCCCAGAAGCCCGGCAACGTGTTCCGCGACGCCGAACGCAAGCGGGCGCGCTACGCCGGGTTGATCGGCAGCGATGAGGCCGCCGCGGGCACCGTCACGCTCAAGCACCTGCAGAGCGGCGAGCAGCAGACGCTGCCGGTGTCGGAGCTGGTGGCGTACCTGACCGGTCAGGCCGCGGCTGACATGCCCGCGTCCCAGGCTCTAGACTCGCGGGCATGAAACGCACCCACTACGCCGCCGACCTGCGCCCCGAGCACGCCGGGCAAGCTGTGACCCTGACCGGCTGGGTCAACCGGGTCCGGGACTTTCCCGGCCAGTACTTCGTGATCCTGCGCGACCGCAGCGGCATCGTGCAGGTCACGGTGGAGCAGGACAACCCGGCTTATGCGGTGGCGGGCGAGCTGCGCGGCGAGTACGTGATCGAGGTGAGCGGCACCGTGCGTGAACGCGGCGAGGCCCAGCGCACCGACGCCTACCCCACCGGCGGCGTCGAGGTGATTCCCACCGCCATCCGGCTGCTCAACCGCGCGACCACCCCGGCCTTCCAGGTGGACGGCTCGCCCGTCACGGTCAACGAGGACATCCGGCTGAAGTACCGCTACCTGGACCTGCGGCGCAAGGAGATGCAGGACGTGCTGCGGCTGCGCAGCCGGGTGCAGGCGGAGGTCACGCGGTTCCTGGACGCCGAGGGCTTCGTGAACGTGGAGACACCGATGCTGACCCGCAGCACGCCGGAGGGCGCCCGCGATTTCCTGGTGCCGAGCCGCCTCTCGGCCGGCGAGTTCTACGCGCTGCCGCAGAGTCCACAGCTGTTCAAGCAGCTGCTGATGATCGCCGGCCTGGACCGCTACTACCAGTTCGCGCGCTGCTTCCGCGACGAGGACCTGCGCGCCGACCGCCAGCCGGACTTCACCCAGCTGGACATGGAAATGAGCTTCGTGGAGCAGGAGGACGTGCTGGAGCTGAACGAGCGGTTGCTGCGCCACGTCTTCCAGGCGGTGCTGGGGGTGGCCCTGCCCGACCCCTTCCCGCGCCTGACCTACTTCGAGGCGATGGGCCGCTACGGTTCAGACAAGCCGGACCTGCGCTTCGGGCACGCCTTTACCGACGTGACCACCCTGTTCGCCGGGGGTAGCTTCCAGGCGTTTGCCAGCGCGGAGGCGGTCAAGGCGCTGGTGGCCCCGGAGCTGACCCGCAAGCAGATTGACGAGCTGGAGCGGGTGGCCAAGCAGAACGGCGCGAAGGGGCTGGCGTGGCTCAAGCGCAGCGGGGACGGGTTCACCGGCGGCATCAGCAAATTTGTGGGCGAGGTGGCGGCCCAGCTGATCGAGCAGACCGGCGTGCAGGACGGCGAAACACTGCTGTTCTCGGCCGGTGGGTGGCGGCCCGCCGTGGAGGCGCTGGGCGCCGTCCGCAACGCGTTACGCGACCTGTTTGACCTGACGGCAGGCGGCCCTCGCTTCCATATCGGCTGGGTCACGGACTTTCCGCAGCTGGACCAGGACCCGGACACCGGGCAGTGGACCTACATGCACCACCCGTTCACCGCGCCGCATCCGGACGACCTCGGGCTGTTCGGCACGCCGGAGCAGGGCCGCATCCGCGCCCAGGCCTACGATCTGGTATTGAACGGCTACGAGATTGGCGGCGGCAGCATCCGCATTCATCAGCCGGACGTCCAGCAGCAGATGTTCGCCGCCATCGGCTTCACGGCGGAGCAGGCGCAGGAGAAGTTCGGCTTCTTCCTGGACGCGCTGAGCAGCGGCACCCCGCCGCACGGCGGCATCGCCTGGGGCTTTGACCGGCTGATCATGGTGATGAGCGGCGCGGGCAGCATCCGCGAGGTGATCGCCTTCCCCAAGAACAACCGGGGCGTGGACCTGATGGCCGAGGCGCCCTCCCCCGTCGACGACCGCCAGCTGACCGAGGTGGGCATTCAGCTGCGTCCGGCTTCGGAGTAAGACAACGGGGAGGCACTGACCTCCCCTTTCCTCAAGACTAGCAAGTGAATTGTTTCACGATAGAGCCTGCTCGTGAATTTTTTGGCTCCTTACAACTTGAACATGGTCCGCTGGGCCGGCTGGACCAGGGACAGGTACTCCGGATGCCGCCGGATGAAGCCAGCCACGAACGGACACATCGGAATGACATTGAGGCTGCGCGCCCGGGCGTCGTCGAGGGCCGTGCGGATCAGCAGGCTGGCCAGCCCCTGCCCCTCGTGCCCCTCCTCGATCTCGGTGTGCGGGAACAGCAGCGCGCCGGTCACCGGGCGGTATTCCGCGAAGCCCAGCAGCCGGGCACCGTCGCGCAGCTCGTACCGCTTCTGTTCAGGGTTATCGATCACTTCAGGCATACGGTTCCTCCATATCGTCCAGTTGCCGGGCCAGCGCGTCGGCCAGTCTCAGGTCTCCGGGGGTGGTTACCTTGAACAGCCGGGCGTCTCCCGGCACCAGCGCCACCTCTCCTCCGGCCCAGCGGACCAGCCCGGCGTCGTCGGTGGCCAGATGACCGGCACGTTCTGCGTCCAGGTGGGCTCCCAGCAGGACCTCACGTACAAATCCCTGCGGCGTCTGCACGGCCCACAGGCCCTGCCGCTCCACCCGCTCCTCCCAGCGGTCGGCGGTGGCGCGCACCAGCGTGTCGGCCACCGGCAACGCGGCGGTGGCCGCACCGTGTTGTACGGCCGCCGCCCGCACCGCCCGGGCCACGGTGGGCGGCAGGAACGGCCGCGCGGCGTCGTGGATCAGCACCACGTCCGCGTCGCTCGCCTGCAGCAGCGCCAGCACCGACCGCTGCCGCGTGTCGCCCCCGAGGATGAAGCGGGCGGGCACATCGGCAGGCGGCGTCAAGCCCGAAGGCAGCGCCACCACCACCTCATCCACATGCGGGTGCAGCGCCGCCACGCTGCGGGCCAGGAGGCTGCGGCCCGCCACCTCGACCATTGCCTTGGGCCCCAGCCCCAGGCGCTGGCCACTGCCGGCCGCCGGCACCAGCGCCGCGACCTTCATGCGCCGTCCCAGCGGCGGAAGCCCGGCACGTCCAGCCCGAACTGGTCCAGCAGCCGCACCGTCACGAAGTGCAGCAGCTCCTCGATGCTCTGTGGGGCGTGATAGAAGCCGGGGCTGGCCGACATCACGGTGGCCCCGGCATCGTGGGCGCGCAGCATGTTCTCCAGCATCGGGCGCGGCAGCGGGTCCTCCCTCAGGGCCAGCACCAGCCGCCGCCGCTCCTTGAGCGTCACGTGGGCCGCGCGCGACAGCAGGTTGTCGGCGAAGCCTCCGGCGATGCGGGCGAGGGTGCCGGCGCTGCACGGCACCACCAGCATGCCGTCGGTGCGGTACGAGCCGCTGGAAATGCTGGCCCCCAGGTCGCGGTCGTCGTGGACGTGGGCGGCCAGGGCCGTCAGGTCCGCCAGCTGCGGCCCGGACTCGGCTGCCATCACCCGTTTCGCGCCGCTGGACACCACCAGCTCGGTCTGCACGTCCAGCTGCTGCAGCGCCTGCAGCACATTCAGGGCATAGGGAATTCCACTTCCGCCCGACACCCCCACCACCAGTCTCATGCCGGCAGGATAGTGCACCTCACAGCCAGCCGCGCTCCCGGGCCCGCCGCGCCGCCTCCACCCGGCCGGCCGCCTCCAGCTTGCTGATCGCCTCCGAGAGGTAGTTGCGGACCGTGCCCTCCGACAGCTGCAGCAGCCGGGCGATCTGCGCGGTGCTGGCGCCCAGTTCCGCCTGCGCCAGCACCTGCCGCTCCCGCTCGGTCAGCGGGTTCTGCACGTCCCAGGCGCTGGCCGCCAGTTCCGGCGCGATGGCCCGGCCGCCCGCGTGCACCTGCCGGATGGCGTCCGCGAGCTGCTGGGCCGGGGCGTCCTTCAGCAGGTAGCCGCGCGCCCCCACCTCCAGGGCGCGGCGCAGGTAGCCGGGCCGCGCGAAGGTGGTCACGATCACCACCCGTACCCGGCTCCCCTGGGCCTGCAGGCGGGCCGCCACGTCCAGCCCCGACAGCGCCGGCATCTCGATGTCGGTCACCAGCACGTCCGGGTTCAGCCGGGTGGCCAGCTCCAGCGCCGCCGCGCCGTCGGCCGCCTGGCCCACCACCTCCAGATCGTCTTCCAGCGACAGCAGGGCGCTCAGGGCGCCGAGCACCAGCCCCTGGTCCTCGGCCAGCACCACCCGGATCACGCCGGCACCACCTGGGCCGCCCCGCTCAGCTCAGGCGGCGTCAGCGGCACCCGGACCCGCACCCGGGTCCCCCGCCCGTCGTCGCCCGCGCCCACCTCCAGCTGGCCACCCAACGCGCGCACGCGCTCGCGCATGCTGGTCAGGCCGGTGCCCTCCCTCAGGGTCCCGCCACGGCCGTCGTCCTGGACCTCCAGCAGCAGCGTGCGGCCCTGCTGGGTCAGGCGCACCCGGCACGTTCCGGCCCGGGCATGGCGCACCACGTTGGTGATCGCCTCGCGCAGCACCATCTCGGCCACGTACTCGGCCGGCGGGGGCAGCGCCTCCAATTCGGTTTCCAGGTCGAGGCGCACGCCGGCCGCGTCCAGCGCCACCTTGCTGCGGGCCAGCTCGGCGCTCAGGCCGCTGCCGCGGTAGCCCTGTACCGCAGCCCGCACCTCCGACAGCGCCTCCCTGCTGATCTGCTCCACCTCGCGGATCTCCTGCTGGGCCCGCCGCGGGTCCCGCTCGGCCAGGCGGCTGGCCAGCTCGCTTTTGAGCACGATCACGCTGAGGGTGTGGCCCAGCAGGTCGTGCAGATCGCGGGCGATACGCTCGCGCTCGGCGTCGGCGGCCAGTCGTTCCTTGTCGCGCTGCACCGCCGCCAGCCGGATGGTGGCCACGATGTGACGGTACGACGCGTGATTGCCCAGCCCCGCCACCGCCGACAGCATCAGAAACTGCCACACCACCGGGGCCTCGTACGGTTCTGCCCCCACGGCGGCCGGCAGCAGCAGGGCGGCCAGCACCCCCACCACGCCCGCCACCGTGAGGCCCAGCCAGCGCTGGAAGCCGAGCAGGGCGGCGGCGTACACCAGGAAGGTCAGGCCGTTGCCCTCACCGATCCGCAGGCACACCACGTACAGCAGCACGCACCAGCCGTACCCGAAAGCAAGCCAGCCTGGCGGGGCGAGCCGGCGACGCTCCACGTACACCTTGAACCACACCAGCAGAAACACCGCCAGCGCGCCGCCGCCCAGCAGCAGCTGCCAGACGGGGCGGCCGGCCGAGACGAACGACTGGACCGGAAAGTACAGGTACAGCAGCCAGACCATCGGAAAGAGCCGCCAGAACAGCTGGCTGCGTGGCGGTGTGCGGCCCGGAACATCCATCACGGTCATCGCCTCCCTCAGCCGTACTGGCGGGCACTGTCGCGGCGGTAGGCCAGCCGGCCCAGCACCAGGAACACCAGGGTATACCCCGCCAGCCACAGCCAGTCTACGGCCTCGCTGCCGCCGAGCGGGACCCCGGCGGCGCGCCAGCCGATCCGGGCCAGGTGCGAGCTGGGCAGCCAGGGAGACAGCCGCTGGATGAAGACGGGCAGGTTGCTGAGCGGCACGAACAGGCCGGAGCCGAAGCTGAGCGCCAGCCACAGGATGTTCACCACCGGGGTGACGCTGGTGACGCTCAGCGCGAAGCCCAGCACAAAGCCCAGCGCCACGAAACACACGCTGCCGAGCAGCAGCCGTCCGATCAGGCCGGCGGCCAGCCCAGGGGCGATGTGGACCCCGCCCGCCACCACCGCGAAGGCCAGCAGCAGCAGCAGGCTGCACAGCCCCACGATCAGCGCCAGCGCGAATTTGGCCGCCAGATGCTGGGCCGCCCCCAGCGGGGTGATCTTGAGCAGCCGCAGCCAGCCGGAGGCCCGCTCGTTGGCCACGCTGACCCCGAAGGTGAACAGCGCGGTGCTCATCAGGCTGTAGGTGGCGAAGCTGATGTAGACGTAGACGCCGCCGTTGACGCCCTCGATGGTGGCCTTGCTGGCCGACAGCCCGAACAGCGCGAAGAAGAACAGCGGGAAGAAGATGGTGGCCATCGCTTGCAACGGGTTGCGAAGGAATCGGCGCAGTTCGGCGCCGGTGAGGGCGGCCCACATCTGGAGCGGACGGGCGGCGGCGGGCTGGGCGGTCAGGGTGCGGGTGGTCATGGCAGTTCCTTTCAGGCGCGGAGGCCGGTACCGGTGAGGCTCAGGAAGGCGTCTTCAAGGCTGGCGCGCGTCACTTCCAGCTCGCCCAGAGGCACGCCCGCCGCGAACAGCCGGGCCAGCAGCTGCTCCGGGGCCGCCGTGCGGACGGTGTACCGCCCGGCGTCGTCCTGGCTCAGCGGGTCCGGGCCAGCCAGTTCGCGCAGCGTCTCGGGCAGCGCAGAAGACAGGAAGCGCACGCGCGCGGTCCCGGCCCGGGCGCGCAGTTCGTCCTTGCTGCCGTCCGCGATCACCCGGCCCCGGTCCATCACCACCACCCGGTCGGCCACCTGCTCGGCCTCCTCCAGGTGGTGGGTGGTGAGCAGGATGGTGCGGCCCCGGCGCTGCATGTCCTGGGTGGCGGCCCAGAACGCCACCCGGCTGCCCGGATCCATGGCGGTGGTGGGCTCGTCCAGAAACAGCACCTCCGGGTCGCCCACGATGCTCAGCGCGAACACCAGCCGGCGCCGCTGCCCGCCGGACAGCTGGGCGGTGCGCTTGCCCGCCACCTCCTCCAGCCCGGCCAGCCGCAGCACCTGCGCGGTGGGCAGCGGGGCCGGGTACATCGCCCGGAACAGGTCCACGGTCTCGCGCACCGTCAGCAGGCCCGGCACATCCGAGTCCTGCAGCATCGCGCCCACCCCGGCGCGGGTGGCCGGCTGGCGCGGATCGCCGCCCAGCAGCCGGACCGTGCCGGTGTCGGTGGGCCGCAGGCCCAGCATCAGGCTGATCAGGGTGGTCTTGCCGGCGCCATTGGGCCCCAGCAGCGCCAGCAGTTCGCCCCGCTGCACCTGCATGGTGAGGTCACTCAGCGCCTGCTGCGCTCCGAAACGCTTGCTGACGTTCTGCAGCTCGATCACGGCGGTCGTCATGGGTCCATCATGCGGTTCGGCCGATGCGCCGCCCAGACCCAGCCGTCAGCCGGACCGGGTGACAGCTGTCACCCCGGCGGGCGGCTGACAAGCCCGCGCCTGGCCGCGTAGACTCAGCGCATGTCCGAACTCGACCGCGCCCGCGAGGCGCTGCGGCAGGCCCTCCACAGCTGGGCCGTCCTGACGGTCCGGGGCGACCGCGCCCAGGTGATGCCCGCGCCCGACCTCGACCTGCTGTACGCCGGGCTGGACCGCACCCTGGGCAACGAGTGGGCGGTGCATTACCGCGCCGAACATGTGGCCCCGCCCGTGGTGGTCGCCCGCCTGACGCTGAGCGGCATGGAGCGCGAGGGGCTCGCGCAGGGCCACAGCCTGGACGATGCTCGCCGGCTGGCGCTGGCCGACGCATTGCGGGCCTTCGGGGTGACTCCGGCGGCCAGTGAGGCGCAGTGGGTGGAGTACGACGAGGAGGAGGGGGCCAACGTTCACGAGCTGGATCAGGAGGCCCCGGCCACCGCGGCGCCGGCCACCACGCTGCCGCCCGCCCCGCCGCGCGACCCGCAGCTGGAGCGGGCGCGGCAGCACATCGACGACCTGCTGGAACAGCTGCGCGAGGCGGGGCTGGGGGCCCAGGCGGCGCGGGTGCTGGCGCGGCGCGGCTACGGCAACACGCTGGACGAGAGCCGCGAGGTCTACAAGGAACTCAAGGGCCTGCCGCGCCATTGACGCGCCTCTCCCCACCCGGCCCGCTATCCTGTCACGGGAATGAGGCAAGCGCTTGAGATGTAAGTTCATCGCCATCGGTGACGTGCACGCTGACTTCGAGCTACTGTGGGAGGCGCTGCGGGCGGCCAGCTGCATGGACGCGGCGGGCCTGCCGACGCCGCCGGTGCTGAACGGCACCTTTCAGGTCGTGCTGATCGGCGACCTGGTGCATCCCAAGTCGGAGCGCGAGTACGCCCGGCTGATCGGACGGCCCAGCTTCGACGCTCAGGACCCGGAGCAGCTGTTTCTGGCGGCGCGCGCCCAGGTGCGGCAGCTGGAACGACTGCGGCGTTACCAGCAGGCGGCCCCGGCATCGGTGCACATCATTCTGGGCAATCACGACGACGTGGTGATCAACGCCGGCTACCTGCTCGGCACCGCCGGCGGGCTGGTGCACATCGAATTCGACCCGAACCGGGGTGGCATCCTGCTGCCCCCGGACCTGAAAGCGTGGTTCCAGAGCTTCCTGCGCGAGCTGCGGGTGGGCCGGCTGCAGTTCGCGCACGTGGGGCCGCTGCCGTCCATGACCCACTACGACGACCTGTTCTACGCCGACCACACCCACAAGCGCTGGTGGCACGAGCACCCGGAGTACGTGCAGATGTCGGGGCTGAGCTACGGGGTGTACGGCCATACCCAGATCAAGGACGGCATCATGGTCAACAGCACCAACCGCTTTGCCATGATCGACGCGCTGACGGCCCGCGAGTACCTGGAAGTGCTGGTGGACACCGAGGCGCGCGAGCCGCTGGTCAGCAGCCGCCCGGTGCCGTTCTGAGCGCCCCCTTGCGCGCTCCGGGGGCGCATGCTAGTCTCTGTCTCGCCCGCAACCGAGCAGCGCTGCGGGGCCGTAGCTCAGCTGGGAGAGCGCGTCGTTCGCAATGACGAGGTCAGGGGTTCGATCCCCCTCGGCTCCACCAAAGACAAGCCCGCCATTTCTGGCGGGCTTGCTGCTGTTTCCGGCCTACTTGCTGTAGTTCGGCGCCTCGCGGGTGATGGTCACGCCGTGCGGGTGGCTCTCCACCAGACTGGCCCCGGTGATGCGCACGAACTGGGCGTCGCGGGTCAGGCTGGGCAGGTCGGCGGCGCCGCAGTAGCCCATGCTGCTGCGCAGGCCGCCCACGAACTGGTAGATGACCTCGCCGGCGGTGCCCTTGTAGGCCACAATGCCCTCGATGCCCTCTGGCACGAACTTTCGGCTGCCGCCCTGGAAGTAGCGGTCGGCCGAGCCCTGGTCCATCGCGCCCAGCGACCCCATCCCGCGGTAGCTCTTGTAGCGGCGGCCGTCGCGCAGCACCAGCTCCCCAGGGGCCTCGTCGGTGCCGGCCAGCATGCTGCCCATCATCACCGCGCTGGCCCCGGCCGCAATCGCCTTGGGCACGTCGCCCGTCTGCTTGATGCCGCCGTCCGCGATCACCGGGATGCCGTGCGGGGCCGCCGCCTCGGCCGCCTCGAAGATGGCGGTGATCTGCGGCACGCCCACGCCCGTGACGACCCGGGTGGTGCAGATGCTGCCGGGCCCGATGCCCACCTTCACCGCGTCGGCGCCCGCCTGGATCAGCGCCAGGGTGCCCTCGCGGGTCGCCACGTTGCCGGCGATCACGTCCACGTCAAAGGCGGCCTTGACCTGCGCCACCGCCTGCAGGATGCCCTCCGAGTGGCCGTGGGCGCTGTCCAGCACCAGCACGTCCACCCCGGCCGCGACCAGCGCTCCGGCGCGCTCCATCAGGTCGGCACTGACCCCGATGGCCGCCGCCACCCGCAGGCGGCCCAGGTGGTCCTTCGCGGCGTTCGGGTACTTCACGCGCTTGGTCAGGTCCTTGATGGTGATCAGGCCCCTCAGCTTGTAGGCGTCGTCCACCACCAGCAGCTTCTCGATGCGGGTGCGCTTGAAGATCTGCTGCGCCTCCTCCAGCGTGGTGCCGACCGGCACCGTTACCAGCTCGTCCTTGGTCATCACGTCCGAGACCGGCAGGTTCAGGTCCTCGACAAAGCGCAGGTCACGGTTGGTGATGATGCCCAGCAGGGTGCCGTGCTCGTCGGTGATCGGCACGCCGCTGATGCGGTACTCGGCCATCATCGCCTCGGCCTCGCGCACCGTGGCGGTGACCGGCAGGGTGATCGGGTCCACGATCATGCCGCTCTCGCTGCGCTTGACCTTGCGGACCATCTCGGCCTGACGCTCGATGGGCATGTTCTTGTGAATCACGCCGATGCCGCCCTCGCGGGCCATCGCGACCGCCATGCCGGTCTCGGTGACGGTGTCCATGGCCGCCGACAGGAAGGGGATGTTCAGCCGGATGCGGCGGGTCAGCTGGGTGCCCACGCTCACCTGATGCGGCAGCACCTGCGAGTGGCGCGGCTGCAGCAGCACGTCGTCGAAGGTGATGCCTTCCCGGCCGAACTTGTAGGCGAAACGGTCCTGCGTCTGGGGGGCGGGTTCAAGTACGGCGCTGCGATCTGACATTCCTGCTCCTTGGCCCCGGCTCGGGGCGGGTGGGTGCGGTGACTTCTGCGGCCAGGGCCGCGCTCGGTTCAGCATACCCCGCCCCCCCGGAACCGCCTTGAAAGCTGCATAACTTTCCCTGGCGCCGGGTGAAGGCCGGGCACGTTTCGGCTCACGGTGCGGATTTTGCCTGGGGCGTAATATGGACCTGTGCGCTTCGAAGACCTTCCGGTGCTGCCCACCTCCCCCGGCGTGTACATCTTCCGGGGCAAGGGAACCACGCCCATCTATATCGGCAAGGCCAAGAACATCCGTTCGCGGGTGGGCCAGCACTTCAAGGCCGGCGGCAAGAGCGGGCGCTTCACCGCCGAGGCCGAACAGCTGGAGTTCATCACCGCCCGCAACGAGGTGGAGGCGCTGGTGCTGGAGGCCAACCTCATCAAGCAGCACCGCCCGCACTACAACGTGCTGCTCAAGGACGACAAGCACTACCCGTTCCTGAAGCTGACCAACGAGGCCTACCCGATGCTGGTGGTGACGCGCCGGGTCATCAAGGACGGGGCCAGCTACTACGGCCCGTACCCGGACGCGGGCGCGGTGCGGCGGGTCAAGCACCTGATCGACACCATGTATCCGCTGCGCAAGAATTCCGGCCTGCCGATGCAGCACAAGCCGCGCCCGTGCCTGAACTACCACATGGGCCGCTGCCTGGGGCCGTGCGTGGACCGCGCCGACCCGGACGAGTACGCCCGGGTGGTGGCCGACGTGAAGGCGCTGCTGGAAGGCCGCGCCGCCTCGGTGCTGAGCGGCCTGAAGGACGCGATGCGCGAGGCCGCCCAGAAGCAGGACTTCGAGCAGGCGATGCGGCTGCGTGACCGGCTGCAGGCCACCGAGAAGCTGTTCGGCACCGAGCAGAGCGCGTATGTGAGCGACGAGACCGACCTGGACTTCCTGGGCTTCGCGCAGGCGGGGGAGTTCGCGATGGTGCAGTTGTTCCGGATGCGCGGCGGGCGCGTGGTGGGGCGCGACAAGCGCTTCCTGACCGGCGCCGAGGAGTCGGATGCCGGCGAGGTGATCGGGGCCTTCGTGCAGGACTACTACGCCCAGGCCACCCACGTACCGCCGCTGATCCTGCTGCCCACCGAGTACGAGGACGCGCCGCTGTGGGGAGAACTGCTCTCGGAGCGGGCCGAACGGCGCATCGAGATGCGGACCCCCAAGCGCGGGGACAAGCTGGAGCTGATCGAGATGGCCGGGCGCAACGCCCAGGCGGGGCTGGAGAGCGAGCTGGCGCTGCTGGAGAAGCGCGGCGACCACCCGGGCCTGGACGCGCTGCGCGAGGTGCTGAGCCTGCCGGAGCGGCCCTGGCGCATCGAGGGTTACGACAACAGCAACCTGTTCGGCACCAACATCGTGTCGGGCATGGTGGTGTTCGAGGGCGGGCGGGCGCGGCGCGGCGAGCACCGGCGCTTCAAGGTGAAGGGCCTGGACCACCCGGACGACTACACCGCCATGAACCAGACCATCACCCGGCGCTTCTCCGGCAGTCTGGCCGACAAGCTGCCGCTGCCGGACCTGCTGCTGATCGACGGCGGACGCGGACAAGTGAACGCCGCGCTGGATGCCCTCAAGGCGCTAAACCTGCAGCTGCCGGTGGTGGGGCTGGCCAAGCGCGAGGAGCGCATCATCCTGCCGGGGCGCTTCGGAGCGCAGTGGTGGCTGGAGGGTGGCAGCGAGGTGGGCGTGAACCGCGAACTGCTGCTGCCGCACACCCACCCGGCCCTGCGGACCCTGATCGGGGTGCGCGACGAGGTGCACAACTACGCCATCACCTACCACCGCAAGCTGCGCGGCGCCGACATGCTGCGCAGCGTGTTCGACGGGCTGCCGGGCATCGGGCAGAAGCGGCAGGACGCGCTGCTGGAGAGCTTCACCAGCCTGGAGGAACTGGCGGCTGCCAGCGTGCAGGACATAGCCCAGGTGCCGGGCATGAACCTGCGGGCGGCCCAGGCGGTCAAGGACTTCCTGGCCGAGCGCGCCCGCAACGAAGCGCCGGTCTGAGGCTCAGGCCACCGGCCGCTCGAAGGTCAGCACGTACTCGACGACCGACTGGTCCAGCAGCACCTGCACCAGCCATCATCCCTGGGCCGCGCGCGGGTGCGTCTTGTATTGGTCCGCGCCAGCCTCGGGCCAGCCTTGACGGTATGCGGCCTCCACCAAAACAAAGTCGTACTCCTGGTGGAGGACCAGGGGGGTCCGCCGCCAGTTAGCCCAGCGGGTGCCGGGTGTCCTGGTAGAAGCAGGTGGTGGGCAGCTGGACCAGGGTCCGGGTATCGTGAAACCCCAGCGAACTGTAGAAGGCGTGCTGGGCCTCGCCGTTATCGGTGAGCAGGACCCGCTGCATCACGTGCGCGTAGCGGTCCAGCAGCTGCACCATCAGCGCCCGCCCCACCCCCTGCCGATGATGCTCGGGCCGTACCAGCAGGTCCTGGATGTAGCAGATGCTCACGTCGTCCGACACCGCCCGGATCAGGCCGATCAGTTCGCCGGTGCCGCTGCGGGCGCACAGCACGTGGCTGCTCTGCTGAACGGCGCGTTCCAGCATGCCGGGGTCGGCGGTGTAGCTGGTCCAGCCCACCGAGCCGTACAGCGACAGGAGTTCGGGCAGGGTGGGACCGGAGGCAGTGATGACCATGCCCTAGGATGGCGGCCAGACAGGCGCGCAGCATCGGTCATCTGGCCGATGCCGGGGGCGGCACGGGGCGTCAGACTGTGACCATGCGGCTGATCCTCCACCCGATTCTGCGTGAACTGCGCGCCGTCTATGACGTGGGCGAGCTGTACAGCATGGAGCGGTACTGGGCCTACAAGCGGCTGATGGTGGACGGCCCGGAGCTGTTGCCGCTGGGCGACTTCTCGCCCATGGGCAAGCGGCAGCCGGAGTATCTGGACCGCCTGATCGGGATGGAGGCGGAGCGGCAGGCCGCTGAATTTCTGAAGGCAGTGGAGAGCGAGCCGTGGAGCGCTGGTCTGCACGGGCGGGTGCTGCTGGTGGTGGCGGACCAGCCGGGCAATGGCTGGACGCAGCGCTGGCTCACCGACGCCGCCTGGCGCTTTGAGGGGGAGAAGCTGCCGCCCTCGGCGCAGCAGACCGCCGCTGGCCGGTGGATCACCGTGCAGCTGTGGACCCATGTGGAGCCCACGCCCGCCTATCTGCGCTCGCAGCTGCGGTCGGCGGTGCGCCGGGCCGCGTGGCAGGCGCACCACGGACGGCCACTTACGCTGGACGCCATGCTGCAGCAGGAAGGCGCCGCGCTGGCCGCTGGCGACGGCGCCTTCGGCGGGGCGCCTCTGCCACTCGACCCGGACGATCTGGCCTACACCCGCGAGGTGCTGGCCCCCCTGAGGAACAGCGACCACTGGCCCGCCTGTTTCGCGGCCCTCTACGGGGATGAGGCGGCCCGGGAGGTGGGGTATCCGGCGCTGGGCCTGTCCTCACTGACCGGGTTCAGTCTGGCGCTCGCCGAGACGTCAGTGGTCGCCGGGTGAGTCGTCGGCGGGGTGAGCCTCACCGGCTTCCGGTTCCTCCACCCGGTCGGCGTCGCCGGTCCGTACCTCGGCCATCCCGCTGTTCAGTTCGTCCAGGTCTGAGGGGTCCGGGGTCTGGCCGCCTTGCTGCTGCTCGTCTGGCTGGGTCATGCCGCCCAGCATGCGCGGCGTGGGACCGCCGGACATAAGCGGGGGCTTCACCCGGCGTTGGGGCTCGCGTCAGCGCTTGCGCAGCCGCAGCGTGTCCCAGCTGCCGTCGGCGGCCCAGCCACCGTCCACGCTCAGCGCGATGCCGTTCACGAAGGGGCTGGCCGAGGCGTCGGTGAGGTACAGGATCGCCGCCGCGATGTCGTCCGGGGCGGCAAAGCGGCCCATCGGCACCCGCGCCTCAATGTCCGCATCGGAATAGGCGCCGCTGCCCATGTCCGCCACGTCCATTTCGGTCTTGACCCAGCCGGGGCACACCGCGTTGACCCGCACGCCGCGCCCGCCCCACTCGGCGGCCAGGGTGCGGGTCAGCCCGATCAGGCCGTGCTTGCTGGCGTTGTAGGCGGCCCGGTCCGCGATGCCCAGCAGGCCCGCCACCGACGCCACGTTTACGATGCTGCCAGAGCCCTGCTGCAGCATCACGCGCCCCAGTTCGCGGCTCAGCAGGAAGGGGGCCAGCAGGTTCACGTCCAGCACCCGCCGGAAGCCTGCGGCGGTGGTGTCCTCGGCGGGCGTGATGAAACTGATGCCCGCGTTGTTCACCAGCGCGTCCACCCGGCCGAAGCGCTCCAGGATGGCGGCGGTGTGGCCCAGCACCACCTGTTCGTCGCTCAGGTCGCCGGTCAGGACCAGGGCGTCGGCGCCGGCCGGCACCTCGGAGGGCTGCAGGTCCAGCAGGGCCAGCCGATCGCCCCGCTCTGCACACCGCTCGGCCGTACGCCGCCCAATGCCCTGCGCCGCTCCCGTGATGACCGTGACACGCGTCTGTTCGCTCATGGCGTCAGTCTGCCAGACACGGCGGCCCCCAGCGTCTCGGCGGCCTGCTCAGGGGTCTGGACCTCCACCTTCAGCTGCCGGCGGATCCAGGTCAGCTGGCGGCGGGCGTACTGGCGAGTGGCCACCGTGATGTGCTCGGCGGCGGCTTCCCGGGTCAGGGTCTGGTCCAGCACCGCCAGCGCCTCGCGGTACCCGATGGCCTGCCAGACGGTCGGCAGCGGGTCCAGGGTGGGCGGCACCTCCCGGCTCAGCCACGCCGCCTCCTCCAGCAGGCCGCCGTCCAGCATGGCGCGGGTGCGCGCCTCGATGCGGCGGTCCAGCTCCGGCAGCGGTGGGGCGAAGGCCACCACCGTGTAGCGGTGCGCCGGCTGGCTGCGGCCGTACTCGCCGGGCCAGCGGCCGCTCTCTCGGTACACCTCCAGCGCACGCACCACCCGGCGCGGGTTGCGTTCCATCCGCCGGGCCTCGGCGGGATTAAGCGCCTCCATCTCGGCAAGCAGGGCGTCCAGGCCGCGCGTCTGCAGTTCGGCTTCCAGCGCGGCCCGCTGCTCCGGACGGCTGGGCGGGGTCAGCGGCAGCCCCTGCATCAGCGCCGAGAGGTAAAAGCCGGTGCCGCCCACCACCACCGGCAGCCGGCCACGTTCCAGCACCTGCTGGATGGCTGCCTCCGCGAGCTGCACGTAGCGGGCCACATCGAACGTCTCCCGCACGTCCGCCACGTCGATCAGGTGATGCGGGACCGCCGCCCGCTCCTCGGCGCTGGGCTTGGCGGTGCCCACATCCAGGCCCCGGTAGACGGTAAAGGCGTCGGCGGCGATCACCTCCAGTGGAACGCGCCGGCCCAGCATCAGGCTCAGGCCGGTCTTGCCGGAGGCGGTGGGGGCGGTCAGGATCGGCACCAGCACGCCAGCGATTGTAGCGGCCCGGGAAAATGGGACGGCCATCACCCCACGCCCCCACGGGCGTGGTGCTACGCTCGTGGGTATGAACGAGCCGGTGCTCACCCGACTGAACAACCTGATGCAACTGCGCCAGGAGGTCGAAACCCTGGCCACCACCGGCCCCTGGGAGCCGGCGGCCGACTGGCTGGACGAGGGCACCCACCTGGTGCTGATGCTGGACGTACCGGGCGTGGACCCGCAGCGTCTGGAACTGCTGGAGGAGGGCGACGAGGTGACGGTGGCCGGCGAACGGACCACCCTGCTGCACGCCGAGCCGCTGCGCCGCGAACGGCCGCTGGGCACCTTCAGCCGGACCATGCGCTTCCCGGAGCCGGTGGTGTCGCAGAGCGCCCAGGCGCAGCTCGGCAGCGGCGTGCTGACGGTGCGCTTTGAGAAGCGGCAGAAGACCCTGCTGCAGCTCGGCAGCGGAGAGTAGGCAAGGAGAAAAGGAGAAGTGGCGGTCTTGTAACCGCCACTCCAAATGGATTGCTTTACCGGCCCGGCCTGTCTCTGCGGGTCAGGCGATACAGCGTGAGCAGGTTGGCGGCCAGCAGCACGACGCAGATGGCCGCGACCGGCCACTTGCCGCCGCGCACGCTGGCCAGCGCCAGGATCGCCCAGCCGGCGCACAGCGCCGTGACCAGCCACACGCGCCAGGCGGGCGTTTCATTCATGAGCGGACTCCAGACAGGGATGGGGCATGCCCGCAGTCTGCCGCGCCGGCCCGCGGCGCTGTGGTGCCGGCGTCACACCGCCCCGCTCACATGGCACTCGGCACCTCGATGCCCAGCAGGGCCAGCGACTCCTCCATCGCCTCGCGCAGCCGCGCCACCAGACTGAGCCGCGCCTCGCGCAGCCCAGCGGGCGACTGAAGCACATTGGTGGCCGGGCGGCCGTCCGGGCCCTTGGCGTTGTACCAGGCGTTGAAGGCTGTGGCCAGGTCCAGCGCGTACTGCGCCACCACGTGCGGGCTGTGGACCCGCACGGCCGTCTGGACCACCTGCGGCGCGCGGGCCACCACCTTGGCCAGTTCCAGTTCCAGCGGGGTGACCTGGCTCCAGTCGGGGCCGCCTGGGGTGTACCCTTCCGCCGCCGCCCGGTTCAGGATGTTCCCGGCGCGCACCGCCGCGTACTGGACATACGGGGCGGTGTCGCCCTGCAGCGCCAGCGCCTGATCCCAGCGGAAGTCGATGGTGCGGGTCGGCTCGGCCTTGACCATCGCGAAGCGGATCGCCCCGATGGCAATGCGCCGTACGATCTCCCGGCCTTCCTCGGTGCCCACCACGTCCGGCTTCAGCTCCTGCATCAGGGCCGTCACCCGGCGCTCGGCCTCGTCCATCACCTCGTCCGCGCTGACGCCCACCCCCTTACGCCCGGAGATGGTCTGCCCCTCGAAGGTCACGAAGGCGTAGCTGAGGTGGATGCTGCGCCGCTCCTCGTCCGGATGGCCCGCCACGCCCAGGCTGGCCGCCACGATGCGCTGCGGGTGCTCCTGACGCGAGTCGATGACGTTGATGACCTCGTAGGCGTGCGCGAAGCGTCGCTCCAGGTCCGGCTCGCCCTGTGGATGGCTCGTCCAGATCTCCCGGCCTTCCGGGTCCGTCTCGAAGGGCCGGAAGCGCATCCCCTCGAACAGCCCGAACTTCCAGAACTGGTAGCCGATGTCCTTGGCGGCGTACATGGCGGTGCCATCCGACCGGATCAGCACCACCTTCGGCTCCTCCAGCCCCGGCATGAACTCGGACACGTCCATCACGAAGGCGCCCCGGTACTTGCCCTCGTCGGGGTGGCTGGTGCTGGGCGACGCTTCCAGGATCTGCATCGCCTTGCTCAGGAAGCCGCTGCCCACCACGTCCGACTCCCAGTTGAGCAGGTCGTAGCGCGCGCCCAGCCGGAAACACGTGATCAGGTGCGCCCGGACCAGCTGCTCGATCTCCGCCCGGCGCTCCCCGGCCTCCAGCTGGTGCATCACCTCGCGGATGCCCGGCTCCAGCTCCGGCTTCTGCGGGTCGGCGTTCAGGCGCACGTAGCCCTGACCCATGAACTGGTCGTACTTCTGCACCCCGTCCCACTCCAGGCCGTAGTGCTGCTGGGCATAGAGGCTCTCGGCCGCCTGCCGCCCGGTGTCGTCGATGTAGTTCTGCACCTCGGTGCGGTAGCCGGCCGCCCGGAAGATGCGGGCCATGCTGTCGCCCAACACCACGTTGCGCACGTGCCCCACGTGCAGTTCCTTGTTGGGGTTCACGCTGGTGTGCTCGATCACCACCTTGCCGGCCGGTTCCGGCACCGGCGGACGCTGCTCCACCACGCCCTGCACGAAGGCACCCGCATCTACGAAGAAGTTGAGGTACGGTCCCACAGCCTCGGCGCGGGCGATGCCCTGGGGCAGCTGCACCGACGCCGCCAGCTGCGCGGCGATCTGGGCCGGATTCTGGCGCAGCGCCTTGGCGAGCAGGAAGGCGGCGGGCGTGCCGTAATCGCCCGGCTTATCTGCGGGCGTCTCCTGGATAACCGCCTCGATGCTGGCCCCGAGCTGCTGCGCGGCCTGCTCGACGGCCTGTTTGAGCTGTACCTTCACGTCCATAACTGCTGAGTTTATCAGTTCACTCAGGGTTGCTTAAGGGGAGGTCACATGGCCGTCAGCTTGGTGGGCAACAGTGAGAGCTATGAACAAACTCCTGGGTCTGATCGGGTTGGCGGCGATACTCGCTTCGTGTGGAAGTTCCGGTGTAGCCCCTGATGGTAGTGCGAGCATCAGAATCACTAATCTAAAAACAGAATATAAAACCGGCCAGGGCGAATACGTAGCCTGCGACAATGTAAAACAGTTGGATGGGACATATGCCAGTCAGACTGCAGTTGCTACATACTTCACCCTTGTGGGCGGAATAAAAGATCTAACTGTCCAGCTGAAAGGCTCGACTACTAGTGCTTACGATAACAATTACGTAAAAACCATCTCTGCCAGCGAGCTCGCTGCACTTAATACCAATGACTATAGACTGACGTTTTATGCAGATTCATCAGCCCCTGGCGAATCTGGATTTCTTCCCCAAGGCATTGTAGTAAAGCCAATCGCCACGAAAGTCAAGCTTGTGACTGTAAATCAAGCAGATCGAGTTGGCAGCTTTTATACATTTGTAACAGTCAACACTAGCACTGGCAGGAATGTAAAAGCCGATACCAGCGGTATTGTGATTCCAAGAGTAGGCACTTACACCACATGTAACATTCAAGGTGACACCACAGAGACACTCTGACCCTAAAATGCGAAGCGCCGTCCCCCTACGTAGGGGGCGGCGCTTCCCTGTCTGGTACACTTGTTCCACATGTCACATGACGATGCGAAGCTGTACCAGCAGTGGGTGGAGCTGCTCGGCTGGATGCGCGAGTACGCCGCGAGCGGCGGCCTGGAGTATGTCAAGGTCAGCGATTTCCCGGATTACATCTACCGCATGGAGCGCCCCTACGACCTGCCCACCACCACCGCCAGCGCGAGCCTCAACGCGGCGGGTCAGCCAGTGCTGATCGCGGCGGTCAGCCCACGTCATGTGGACCTCAAGAGTGTGCAACTGCGGCTGATGGGCAGCAGCAAGCACTGGCACCTGCACGCCGGCGAGCGCGGGTTGATGGAGGGCCACCGGCTGTTCGATCGCGAGCGGCTGCACAAGGTGCTGGACGGCGCGCTGCAGGCCCAGCGCGCCTGACCCGCCCAGCGATGCAGGCCCAGCAAGCGGTGCTGATCGGCCGCTTCCAACCGCCGCACCGCGCCCATCTGGCGTTGATGCTGGAGGCGCTGCAGCACGCTGAGCAGCTGTGCGTAGTGCTGGGCAGCGCCCGCGCGGCCCGTACGCCCAAGAACCCGCTAAGTGACGGCGAGCGCGAGCGGCTGATCCGCTCCATGCTGCAGGAGGCCGGAGTAGCGCTGGAGCGGGTGCGCTTTGTGCGGCTGCGCGACAGCTATTACCGGCTGCCGCTGTGGGTGGAGGAGCTGCGCCGTGGCGTGAGTGGCGACCCGGCCCGGACCGTGCTGTGCGGCTTTGCTAAGGACCAGAGCAGCTTCTACCTGCGGCTGTTCCCGGAATGGATCCTGCTGCCTACCCGGGTGGTCTCGCCGCTGAACGCCACGGCCGTGCGGGACGGGCTGGCCGCTGGGGACTGGTCAGCAGTGGCGCAGGCGGTGACGCCGGCGGTGCTGGACCAGCTGCGCGCGTGGGCGCAGGAGGGCGTCTTTGACGAGGTCTGGGCCGATCAGGCGGCGGTGCAGGCGCTGCAGGCCGTCTCCCCCATCCGGACCGTGGGCGCGGTGCTGGTTCATGGGAACGCAGTGCTGCTGCGGCCGCGCACCGAACGGCCCGGGCTGGGCCTGCTGGCCATCCCGGAGGCCGCGTCCTGGAAGGCCGCCACGCAGCTGGCGGTGGGGGCGGACCACCTCCCGCCCCCGCTCCGGTCCCGCACGCTGGACCATCCGGACCGGGTGGCGGGGCTGAAGTGGGTGACCCTGGCAGAACTGACCGTGCTGGCGGAGCCGCCGCCAGCTGCGCCGGGCGCGGCTTGGGTTCCTCTGGCGCAGCTGCTGCAGCATCCGGAGCAGGTGTTCGCCGACCATGCCCGGGGCATTCAGGCGCTGGTGGAGGACTGGCCGGCCGAACCCGACCGGACGGTGCTCAGCGCCCCGCCCGGGTAGGCCGCGCTACTTCTTCCAGCGCGGGCCGTTCTTGGTGTCCTCGATGGTCAGGCCCACCTCGGTCAGCCGGTCGCGCAGCCGGTCCGACTCGGCGTACTGCTTGTTCAGGCGGTAGTTCTGACGCGCCTGCAGAACCAGTTCCATCAGGGTGTCGAGCAGCTGGCTGTCATCCTGCTGCGGCCCCTGCCCCCCGGCAAACAGCCCCAGCACCTCACCGCCCAGCGTGCGGTAGGCGGCCTGCGCCGCTTCCAGCCCTGCTCGGCCCACCTCGCCGGCCAGCGCCTCATTCACGTCGCGGGTCAGGCCAAACAACGCGGCGACCGCCTCGGGAGTCTTGAAGTCGTCCTGCATGGCGCGCTCGAAATCGGCCCGGTGTGCCTCGATGCGGGCGATCAGGGCCGAGTCGTCGCGTTCGGGCGCGTCCGGCAGCCGGCGTTCCACTTCGTTCAGCGCGTCGGTCAGGCGCCGGTAGCCGTTCTGGGCCCCCACGAACGCCTCGTCGTTGAACTCGGTGATGCTGCGGTAATGGCTGCTGACCAGCAGGAAGCGCACGACCATCGGGTCCAGGCGGGTGTAGAGGTCGCGCAGGGTGGTGAAGTTCCCCTTGCTCTTGCTCATCTTCTCGCCGCCGATGGTCAGCATGTTGTTGTGCATCCAGTAGCGGGCGAACGGGTGGCCCGCCGCCTCCGCCTGGGCGATTTCGGCCTCGTGGTGCGGGAATTCCAGGTCCAGGCCGCCGCCGTGAATGTCGAAGCCCTCGCCCAGGTACTTGAGGCTCATGGCGCTGCACTCGATGTGCCAGCCGGGAAAACCGACCCCCCAGGGCGAGTCCCAGCGCATGATGTGCGCCGGCTCCGCGCGTTTCCAGAGGGCAAAGTCGCGGGGGTCTCGCTTCTCGCTGCGGACCGCCTCGCGGGTGCCCTCCTCCTGATCGTCCAGGCGGCGGCCCGACAGCTCGCCGTAGTTCGGCCAGCTGCGGACATCGAAGTACACGCTGCCGTTCGACTCGTAGGCGTGGCCGCGCTCGATCAGTTCCCGGATCAGCTCGATCTGCTCGGTGATGTGCCCGGTGGCGCGCGGCTGGATGTCGGGCCGCAGCACGTTCAGCCGGGCCATGTCGTCCATGAAGCTCCAGAAGTACTTCTCGGCCACCTCCATCGGCTGCAGCTGCTCCAGCGCGGCCCGCTTGGCGATCTTGTCCTCCCCCTCGTCGGCGTCGTTCTGCAGGTGGCCCACGTCGGTGATGTTGCTGACGTAGCGTACCCGGTACCCCAGGTGCATCAGGTAGCGCCGCACCACGTCGAAGGCCACTTCCTTCTTGGCGTGCCCCACGTGCGCGTCGGAATACACGGTTGGTCCGCATAGGTACATGCCAACCCGGCCCGGGGTGGTGGGTGTGAACAGCACCTTCTTGCGCTGCAGGGTGTCGTGGAGGTACAGGTCCGGGAAGACGGTGGGCTGCTGATCGGTCATGGAGGCTCCTTGAACACACAAAAAAGCCGCGCTCCCGGGCAGGGTGGAGCGCGGCGGCAGAACGGGGCTGCTACCGCATCGAGAGGCAACAGGCAGGCCGGAACATGCGGAAAGTATAGCTCAGCCGGCTCCGCCGCGCTGAGGCCTGGGGAAGTGTAGCTGGGGCTACAGCATGAGCCGCCTTGCAACCGCGATTTAGCCGCCTCGCGTGAACCTCCATGTCCGGGCGCACACCATGGCTGCAGACGCCGACTTCCCGGCTTCATCCGCACTCTCCCGGAGGTACCCCCATGAAGATTCTTCCCGCCGCTGTGATGCTCTCCCTGGCCCTCGCCTCGTGTGCCCCGATGATGGGCATGGGCATGGCCCCCGCCAGCATGGACCCCGACACCCTGTTCGAGCAGGCCGTGGCCGGCAGCAACATGTTCGAGATCAAGACGTCGCAACTGGCGCTGGCCAAGTCCAGCTCGGCCGCCGTCAAGAGTTTCGCGCAGCAGATGATCGACGACCACACCAAGGCCCAGGCGCAGCTTGAGGCGCTGGCGAAGTCGCAGGGTGTGCCGCTGCCCACCATGCTTCCGCCGGACCTGCAGATCAAGGTCGTCACGCTCAGCGGCCTGAACGGCGCGGCCTTCGACACCGCCTACATTCAGGAGCAGACGCTCGGCCACCAGCTGGCCCTCAGCATCTTCCAGAACGAACTCACGGCCGGCAAGAAGGCCGACACCCGGAATCTGGCCACCGCGCTGCTGCCGGCCATCCAGATGCACCTCCAGGAGGCCCAGGCGCTCAAGCCCTGAGCTGGACGGGGCGGGCGGGGCCGGCGAGCAATGCCGGCCCCGCCCTTCTGCACTTACGCGCTAGGCTCCGGGTATGACTGTGCCTCCTGTACGCGCGATTTTCTGGGACATCGGTGGGGTGCTGGCCTCCAACGGCTGGGACCGGGACCAGCGGGCGCAGGTGGTCCAGCGCTTCGGGCTGGACGCCACCGACTTTCAGGAGCGGCACAAGCTGATCGTCTCGGAGCTGGAGCTGGGCCGGCTGACGCTGGACGCCTACCTTGACCAGACGGTCTTCTTCCGTCCGCGTCCGTTTACCCGCGCCGACTTCGTGACCGCCATGCTGGAGCAGAGCGAGCCGCACCCCGAAACGCTGGCGTATGCCCGCTCCCTGGCCGGGCGCTGGCGCATGTACAGCCTGAACAACGAGGGCCGGACGCTCAACGACCACCGTATCCGGCAGCTGCAGCTCCACGAATTCCTGCTCGGCTTCTACAGTTCCTGCTACCTGGGCATCATGAAGCCCAATCCGTCCATCTACCGCCTGGCGCTGGATCTGGCCGGTGTGGACGCGGACGAGGCCGTGATGATTGACGACCGGGCGCAGAACGTGGAGGCGGCGCGCAGCGTCGGGATGCACGCTGTCCAGTATCAGAACCTGCCGCAGCTGCAACAGGCGCTGGAGGCCCTGGAGGTGCGCTGACGGGTGGGGTGCTTGACACCCGCTCCTGGCGCGGCTATCCTTTCTGCTGCACCTGACGCACAGGATGCACAGTGGTTCGGGGCGTAGCGCAGCTTGGTAGCGCACGTCGTTCGGGACGACGGGGTCGGAGGTTCAAATCCTCTCGCCCCGACCACACCAGAGGCGGCTCCTTCGCGGGGGTCGCCTCTTCTGCTGGCCTGCCCATTCCCTCCTGACCGGAGCCTTCATGCGTATATTTGCCCTCGCCGACCTGCATCTTTCCATCAGCGCGCCCAAACCGATGACGGTCTTCGGCCCCGGCTGGGCCGGCCATCCGCAGGCCATCTTCGAGCGCTGGCCCACGGTGGTGGGCGACGACGATCTGGTGCTGCTGCCGGGCGACCTGAGCTGGGCCATGCGGCTGCCCGGCGCGCTGGAGGACCTCGTGCAGGTGGCGGCCCTGCCCGGCACCAAGGTGCTGCTGCGCGGCAACCACGACTACTGGTGGCCGGCCATCGGCAAGCTGCGGGCCAGCCTGCCGCCCCGGATGCTGGCGGTGCAGAACGACGCGCTGCGCGTCGGGCCGGTGGTGGTCTCCGGCACGCGCGGGTGGCTCACGCCCGGCGCCGACAGCTTCGGGCCGGAAGACCGGGCCATCTATCTGCGCGAACAGGAGCGGCTGCGGCTGTCGCTGGAGGCGGCCCGGCGGCTGGGGGCCGATCTGGCAGACACCTTTCACGTGCTGATGCTGCACTACCCGCCGACCGGCCCGGGCGGCACGCCCACCGCCTTCACCGACCTGATCGAACAGTATCGCCCGGACGCGGTGGTCTATGGCCACCTGCACGGGGTACCGCAGAGCCGCAGCCTGCGCGAGTGGCAGGGCATTCCGGCCTATCTGGTGGCCGCCGACAGCCTGGGCTTCACGCCCAAGCTGATCGCGGAGGTGTAGGTCAGGGTTCGATCGGTTCCAGGCTGCGCGGATAGCTGCCGATCACCCGCGCGAAGGCGGCGCGGCGCAGCACCCCGCCCAGCGCCCGCGCCATTTCCGGGTCGTTGGCGTTGCCCTCGATGTCCACGTAGATCAGGTAGCTCCAGGCCCGGTCCTTGCGCGGCCGCGACTCGATCTTGGAGAGGTTCAGGCCGCGCAGTTCCGCCAGGGTCTCCAGCAGGAAACCGGGCGTGTGACGCACCGCGAACACCACGCTTGTCTTGTGCGGCACGTCGCTCGGTTCCGGCACCTGCCGCGAGAGCACCAGGAAGCGAGTGTAGTTGAATGGCTCGTCCTCGATGCCGCGCGCCAGCACCTCCAGGCCGTACAGCTCAGCGGCGCGGCTGGAGGCGATCACGCCCTCGTCCAGAGTGCGGCGCTCCGCCAGGTCCTTGGCACTGCCGGCCGTGTCGTGGGAGGCCACCGCCTTCAGGCCGTGCTGCTCGATAAAGCCGGTGCACTGGTCCAGCGCCGGCTGCTGCGAGTACACCCGCTTCACCTCGCCGAGCGTGACGCCCGGCAGCGCCATCAGGGTATGGCTCACCCGCACCGTCAGCTCGCGCACCACGTGCAGCTCGGTTTCCAGCAGCAGGTCCACCGCCTGCAGGATGGCGCCCATCAGGCTGTTCTCGACCGGAATCACGCCCAGATCGCACTCGCCGCTGCTCACGGCGGCCAGCACCTCGTGGAAGGTGACGTAGCCGCGCGTGTTCACCGGCTGGCCCGGCAGGGCGTTCAGCGCAGCGACTTCACTGTAGGCTCCAGGGTTGCCCTGGTAGGCGATGGTGGGTGCGGCATCGGTGGTCATAGCAGCGAGCCTAGCGCACTTGGGCAGCCGGGCAAAAAGCCGTATGGTTGGCCATATGGACATCCTGAGCCTGACGGTGGAACAGTTGAGCACGGCACTGAGGGAAGGCAGCCTGACCGCCGGTGCGGTGGTGGAGCTGTACCTGGGGCGCATCGAGCGCTTCAACCCGGCGCTGCGGGCCGTGCTGGAGGTCAACCCGCAGGCGCGCGACGAGGCGGCGCGGCTGGACCGGCTGCCCCAGGAGCAGCGCGGCCCGCTGCACGGGGTGCCGGTGCTGCTCAAGGACAACGTTGACACCGCTGCGCCGCTGCACACCACCGCGGGCAGCCGCCTGATGGCGCAACACCAGCCGGCGGCCGACGCCCCGCTGGCCGCTCGGCTTCGGGCGGCGGGCGCCATCATCATCGGGAAGGCCAACCTGACCGAGTGGGCCAACTTCATGACGCTGGGCATGCCGAACGGCTACAGCTCACACGGCGGGCAGACGGTGAACCCCTGGCGCGCCGGCCACGACACCGGGGGCAGCAGCAGCGGCAGCGGCGCGGCGGTGGCCGCCCGGCTGGCCCCGATCGCCATCGGCTCCGAGACGAGCGGCAGCATCCTCTCGCCGTCCCATCAGAACGGGGTGATCGGGCTGAAGCCGACCGTGGGGCTGGTGCCGCGCACCGGCGTGGTGCCGATCTCGCACAGCCAGGACACCGCCGGGCCGATGGGCCGCTCGGCCGGCGACCTGGCCCTGCTGATGCAGGTGATGCAGGGCGCCGATGAGCAGGACCCGGCCAGCCAGGCCGCGCCCCAGCTGGACTTCACGCTGCAGCCGGGCGCGCTCCAGGGGGCGCGGCTGGGTGTGGTGCGCGACGGCGCCTGGGAGCGGTTGACAGCGCCCGAACGCGAGCAGCTGGAGAGCGCCCTCAAGGTGCTGAGCGAGGCCGGAGCGGTGCTGAGCGACGTGCAGCTGAGCAGCGCCGCCGAGCTGGAGGGCTGGCTGCTGGACGTGCTGGTGTACGAGTTCAAGCACGACCTGAACCGGTACCTGAGCGGCGTGACGCAGGGGCCGCGCAGCCTGGCGGAGGTGATTGAGCGGAGCGACGAGGACCCGGAGACCCTGCAGCGCTACGGCATGACGCTGCTCCAGGCGGCCCAGGGAACACGCGGCGACCTGTCGGAACGCGCCTACGAGCTCTCCAGGGCCCGCGACCTGCGGCTGAGCGGCCCGGAGGGCCTGGACCCCTGGTTCGAGCAGGGCCTGCAGGCTCTGGTCTTTCCCAAGTACCTGGGCGCCGCGGTGGGCGCCAAAGCGGGGTATCCCAGCGTGAGCGTGCCGGTGGGGCTGGCGGCCGGGGTCCCGGTGGGGCTGCAGCTGTGCGGGCCCGCCTGGAGCGACGTGCGGCTGCTCTCGCTGGCCCAGGACCTGCACCAGCGGATCGGCGGCTTCCAGCCGGCTCCCGACCCCGCTTGACCCGCCTCAGCTTTGCCGCCTATAGTGCCGGGCGCGGGCGGTTAGCTCAGCGGTAGAGCTTTCGCTTTACACGCGACGGGTCGGGGGTTCGAATCCCTCACCGCCCACCACGGACAAAGGCCCTCCCAGCGGAGGGCCTTCTTTGTTGCCGCACACCGCAGCCGCATCCGCGTGGCCCGGCTCGGCTGGAAGGCCACGGCGCCCGGCTCAGGGCAGGACGTACAGGTTGATGTCCTGCACGCTGCGGGCGGTCAGGTCGGTCAGGTTCGGCTGCCACTGGATCACCTGCTGCGCCGCCGGCGCCAGCCACACGGTGGCCCCGCCCACCGCGCCGCTCATCACGTACGCGCCCACCCGGGCCGGCACCGCGCCCGCCGGCGTGATGAACCGGGCCGTGACGGTGTACCGCCCGGTGGGCATGTCCTGGTACGTTCCGAGGGCCGCGCTGCCCCAGTCGTTGACCTCGGAGAGCGTCTTGGGGTTGACCCCGGCGAGGGTGACGGTGACGGCGCGCCCGGTCCGGCCGTCCACCAGCGGGCCGGCCGGCGTGAAGGTGAGTTCTACCCGGGCGTCGGTGGGAAAGCGGGCAAAGGCCGGCCGGTCATCGGACTTCGGGGACCCCAGCAGCACCTGGCCCCAGCCGCCGTAGTAGTTCTTGCCCGGTCCCGGCTGCCGGCCCGGCTTGAGGCCCTGGGTTTTCCACACGAAGTCGCGCCGGATGCCCCCCTTGTGCGTGTCGAATTCATCATCGTCGCCGCCCTGGGTCGGTTCGGCGCTCAGGATGTAGCCGGTGACGCCGTTGTAGCTGCGCGGCACCCAGGCCTGAATCCGGTAGATCCCGCCCACCAGCCGCTGCTCGTAGTACCCCTGCGCGTCCGTGTTGGCGGTGAAGCTCTGCAGCCCGCCGAGATCGTTGGTGCCCTCGACCCGGACGACGGCCCCCGCGACCGGCTGACCATCCGGACGAGTGATCCGCCCGACCGCGTAGCCGGGCCGCACCGTGGGCACAGCGAGGGCCAGGGGAACAGTGCAGGCCAGCATGAGCAGCGAGACCGACAGGGAGCGGACCGGTGACGTCATGAAACCTCCTGAGTTGCACTCTGCTCCGTACACTCTCATGTCGGCCTCACACCGTCAATCCCGGCCCTCAGGGGTGGGGCAGGTGGGCTCAGTTGCCCTGGGGGTCGCCCGGGTTCTGACCTCCGCGGCCGGGAGTGCCCGGTCCACGGCCCCCCTGATCCGGACCGGCCGGACCCTGCATCCGCGGGCCGATCCCGCCGGGCCCCTGCATCGGCTGCGACAGGTCCACGATGCGCGCTCCGCCGCGTCCATCCCGGATCACGGCAAAGGTGGCACCCGCCGGAGCACTGGCGTGGACCGGGTCCTGCCGGTCCGGAGTCGCCCCGGTGCCCCGATGACCCTGCTGAGCGCCCGGCTGGCCCGGCGCCTGCTGAGACGTCATCGGCCCGGCGCCCTGTTGAGGCGGCTTCAGCGTGACCGTCTGGAGCAGTTTTCCTCCGGCAAGCGGATCTCCGGCGTAGTAGCTGACCTGCAGGGAGGTGGGAACTCCCTGACGGGGCGCGGCCTGAGCGGCTGGTGGACGCGTGGGTGTGGCCGTGCTCGGCGTGCCCTGACCGGCCGCCATGCTGGGAGCGGCGATCATGCCGGCCACGCTGAGGGCCAGGAGGGTGCGGGGCAGACGGTGGGCGGCAAGGATCCTGATGTTCCTGAACATATGACCTCCGGTGATGCAGGGAGCGCCTGGTCGCGCCTCTCCTGCTTCACAGCGTGAGGTCCTGTGCCCGAGGTTCAGCGCAGCCTCAGCGAAGGCCAGCCCCAGAATGTGCAAGGTCCGGTGAAGCCGTTTCCCTGATATGGCAGGTTCATGATTGCCGGGGTGAACCCCCAGACATTCGGCTTCCTGCTCAGGTTCACATCTTGATCAGGCCGTGCTGCCAGCGCTCCACCGACTCGGCCACGCTGCGCAGTTCACCCGGTGTAATCAGCCCCAGGGCCATGGCGTGGGCGGCGGCCGCGAAGCTGTCGCGGGCCAGCACCATGTCCACCCCGAGCCGCTGCAGCTCATCGCGCAGCCGCAGCACCCGCTCGTCGCCGCGTCCGGCGGTCACGTCGCGGATGTACACGCCCAGCACCCGGCCGGGAAAGCGCCGCACCACCTCGGCATAGATCTCCGGGTCCTTCTCGCCACTATCGCCCACCAGCACGAACGGCAGATGAGGATAGGCGCGCAGGATGCGGTCAATGACCCGGTGCTTGTAGCTGTTGTGGCCGTGCAGCAGCTCGGCCCCCCAGTTGCGCAGGAACATCGGGCCGAGCGGGATGCGGCGGTAATCCAGAAACTGCCACAGCAGGTCAAAGAAATTCCACGGACTGCTCGACACGTAGAACACCGGATTGCGCCGCCGACCGTCGCGGGTCAGCGCCCGGTACAGCGAGCCGACGCCGGGAAACGGGGAGCGCGAGCGGGCGTTGCCGGTCAGCACCGTCATCAGCATGCGCGGCAGACTGGTCACGTCCGAGCGGATCACCGTGTCGTCCAGGTCGCTGATCACCCCGAAGCGGGCCTGATCCACCACCTGCACCCAGCCGTGGGTCATCCGGTTGCGACCGGTCAGCTGCAGCTCGGCGCTCTGCCAGCCGGCTTGAAACGGCTCCTTCGCCTCGAAGACCAGCGTGAAGTACCCGTCCGCGTCCGACTCGGCGTGGGCCGAGGCGCCGCCCAGCGTGCCGTCCACACCCACGCCGCCCACCTCCCGCGAGGACAGCCGGCGCAGCACGTTGGCGAAGTTGCGCCAGCGCGGGTCGGCGTTCTGCGGAGGGTGGAGGGTGCGCGGCAGCACCACCCGGCCGGTCAGTTCCACCCGCTGCGGGGTGCCCCAGCCGCAGTAGCTCAGGATGATGATCTTGCCGCGCAGCCGGCGTGGCTGGATAAAGCGGCTGAAGCGCTGGTCCACCGTCTGCAGCGCCCGCTCCAGCACCGGCGTCAGGGTACGGAAGACACTCACCGCCACGCTCCGGGAAGCCGGAGAGGGCCGGACCGGACAGCCACCAGTTCAGACGCAGGCACGGCGGGGTGACGGCTCACCCGGTCAGTCTAGCGGGTGGCCGTGCCGGCTGCCTGAACCAGGCCTCAACCGTAGCGGCGGGCACGGATGACCTGCATCACCCGGTCCGCCACCCCCGGCAGCACCCCCTCGATCACCGACAGCGGGCCGTACCACGCGGGCGACACCACCTCGCGGCGCGGGCGCTCCAGCACGTCCGCGATGGCCCTGGCCACCCCCTCCGGGCCGGGCATCGGGAGTCTGGCGTCCTGGGTGAGCTCGGTACGCACGAAGCCCGGCGACACCAGACTCACCTGCACGCCGCTGCCCAGCAGTTCACGGCGCAGCGCCAGCGAGAAGCCGCGCAGGCCATACTTGCTGGCCGAGTACATGCCGTGCGTCGCCACCCGCCCCGCCACCGAGCCGATATTCACGATGTGCCCGCCGCGCCGTTCCCGCATGGCCGGCAACACCAGCCGGGTTAGCTCGATGGGCGCCGTCAGGTTGGTGTGCAGCACCCGGATCGGATCCGGGTCGTCCCACCACGCCCCATGCGCGATGCTCACGCCGGCATTGTTGATCAGCACATCCACCCGCCCGAAGCGGTCGAGCGCCGCCTGAACCATCCGGCGCCGGTCCGCGTCCACGGTGACGTCGCCCGCCTGCACCGCCACCCGCTGGCCGGTGGGGTCGAGGCGACGGGCGAGGTCGTCCAGCGCGCCGCTGCGCCGCCCGGTCAGCAGCAGGGCGTAGCCTCGGCCTGCCAGTTCGTTCGCCGTCGCCGCGCCGATGCCGCTGGACGCTCCGGTCAGCAGCACCACCGTGCGCCGTTCTGCCGCCTGCATGTGAGAAGTGGTCATGTGCGAATGCTAGCGGCTCAGCCGCCCGTCAGCTGCGGGCGGCACAATGCGGGCGTGTCCTCTCTGCGTGTCCGCCGCCTTGCCGCCCTGCTGCCCACCGTCCTGACCCTGGCGGGCCTGTCTGCCGCCATCCGGGTCACGGTTCTGCCCACCACACCGTCCGTTCCAGCCATGCAGCAGCCGACCGACCCGCTGTATCCGCAGCAGTGGAATCTGACCCAGATCGGGATGCCGGACGCCTGGCGGGTGCGCTCCGGCGCGTCGGTCACGGTGGGCGTGCTGGATACCGGGTATGTGGCGAGCAGCGAACTGGGCAGCCGGGCGATCAACGGCTACGATTTCGTGTCGGACCCGGCACGCAGCGGCGACGGCGACGGCCGCGACCGCAACGCCAGCGGGGTGGGTCCGCTCGCATATCACGCGGAGGTGGTCGCCAACCTGATCGGCGCATCTCACAACGGCCAGGGCATGGCCGGCATCAATCCGGCGGCCCGCATCGTGGAGGTGCGGGTGGCCGGCACCGACGGCATGATCGACCCGCAGGACCTCGCCGACGCCATCCGCTGGACCGCCGGCCTGCGGGTGGACGGCGCGCCGGTCAACCCGAACCCCGCCCGACTGCTGAACCTGAGCCTCTATGCTGACTTCATTCCGCTGACCGGCTGCGACGCGCGTATTCAGAGAGCGATTCAGGACGTGACCGCCCGCGGCACGCTGGTGATCGCGGGGGCCGCCAACGATGGCCAGGACGCGGCCGGCTACACCCCTGCCGGCTGTCCGAACGTGCTGACGGTCACGGCGGTGGACCGCAGTGGGCACCGCCCGGCGTACGCCAACTGGGGCCTGAGCGTGGGGCTGGCGGCCCCCGGTGGAGACGCGCAGGACGGCGTGCCGATGGTAAGTCAGGGACAGGTGACGCGCAAGAACGGCACGAGTTTCGCCGCGCCCCACGTGACCGGCGTGGCCAGCCTGATGCTGGGCCTGCGTCCCACGCTCACGCCGGCCCAGCTGCGGCAAGTGCTGGAGCAGACCGCTGCGGCGTTTCCGGGCGGCACCTGTGACCCGGCGAGCCCGGACCACCGATGCGGCACGGGAATCCTGAACGCGGGTGCGGCCCTGCGGGCGGCCGCGGCGCTTCGCTGAGCAGCAGTGTTGACAAGCTGGGGGGGCGCGGCTATCCTTAGACCCGCTGCGAAAGCGGCGGGCACCACAAAGATGGCGCCAGGCCTGGTCCGGTAGTGTAGCGGTTAGCATATCTGCCTGTCACGCAGAAGGTCGCGGGTTCAAATCCCGTCCGGACCGCCAAGCCCTGAACCCTCGGGGCAAGCACGGCAAAGTAGCTCAGCTGGTAGAGCAAACGACTGAAAATCGTTGGGTCGGCGGTTCAAGTCCGCCCTTTGCCACCACACGAGTTCGGCCCCGTCACAGACGGGGCTTTTTTGTTGCCTGCTGGTTTGGGGCGCGCACACTGTCAAACGGCCTGCCGGTACGGTCAGAAGGCCCGTGTTCATGCCGTGTAGACGGGCCGTCGGGCACGCCACGCTATGCTGGGCGCATGTCGTCATCACCGGAGGCGCTCAGGGGCGCTTCAGCCGCCCTGACCGGGCACCTTCATCACGTGCTGGGTGACCTGGCCTCTGCCAGGACCCGAGGCGCCGTCCTGAAGGTCATGGTGGCCGGGTCCCTGGCGGCACTCGATGCTGCGGCGAGTGTGGTGCTGCTGCCGGACGAACAGACAGGCGGCCTGGCGGTGGCGGCCAGCAGCGGTTCCCCGGACAACCTCCCGGGGGGTTCGGATGCTGACGGGCTGCTGGCGCACACGGCCTTCAGGTGCGGGCAGGCACAGTATGTCGAGGGTCCTGCTTCGCGCCCGGGCCGTTCAGCGGAGCAGGCGGCCGGACCTGGCGCTCAAGCGGCCGTTCCGATGCTGCTGGACGGGCAAGCCCTGGGCGTGCTGGTGCTGGACTACCACGCGCCGCACACCTTCACAGAGCCAGAGCGACTATTTCTCGGGACCCTGGCGGGACAGGGGGCAGTGGCACTGGGGCGGGCCGTGGGCCTCGAACAGCTGGATCGGCTCCAGGGCCGGACCCGGCAGATCGAGATGGCGGCCCGCGCTCAGGACGCCTTCATGGCCTTCAGCGACGCCATTGGAACCGAGACCGACCTGCTGGCCCTGGCGCGTCAGGCCATCGAGGTGCTCAGAGCGCGGTTTCCGGATGCCAGCATCGGCTATTACGAACCGGAGAACGGTCGGTGGAAGGCGCGGGTCTGGAGCCAGGACGTGACTCCACAGGTGGCCGCCCTGATCGCCAGCGGACTCACTCCAGAGACGCCGATGATCGCACGGGTGCTCCACACCCGGCAGCCGGAGTTTCGGGAGGGCTGGAACGCCGAACAGGAGCAGCTCGCCACCACCGGGGAGTACGGCGCGGTGGCCAATTATCCGGTGGTGGTTGAAGGCGTGGTGTGGTCGATGCTGTCCGTCGGCCTGCGCCACAGCCAGCGCTGGACTGGGGCGGACCGGGCGCTGGTGCGGGCGGTCGGCCGGGGCCTGAATCTGGCCATCGAACGCGCCGAAGCGGTGCAGCGGCTCTCGCAGCAGAACGCGGAACTTGCCGCGCAGACCCGCGCCCTGCAGGTGTTCGCGGACCTGACCCGTGACCTGGCGCTCTCCACCGAGCCGCTTCTGCTGGTCCGGCGCGCCCAGGAGGTGGCGATGTCGATGCTCCCGGACGGGTTTGCCCTGTACTACGAACCGCAGGGCGACCTCTGGCGTTGCCGGATGCAGCTTGGTGATCTGCAGTCTCCGGAGCTGCAGGCGACCGTCGACGCTGGACTGCCCTATGCAGAGACGCAGAACCTGCTGACCCCCTGGACCACGGGTCAGCCGTACTTTCAGGACGTGTATCACCACGACACCGATCAGCTGTCCATGGTGGTGGGCCATATCGGGGCGACGGCAACCCTGCCGGTGCGTGTGGGAGGTCGTCCGGCCGGCGTGCTCGCGCTCGGCCTGTTTCATCAGCGGGCCTGGTCGAAGGTGGACCGGGTGCTGCTGGAGACGGTGGTCCGGAGTCTGGAGCTGGCCCTGGACCGCTCTGCCCAGGCACGGGACCTGGAGGAGGAACGGGCCGCGCTGGAGGCCTTCACACGCTTCACCGAGGCTGTGGGCGGCGAAACGGACGTTCAGATGCTGGTGCGCCAGGCCATCACCCTGCTCGCGGATACCTGTGACGTGGACGCCGCCTATTTTGAGCGCGACGGAGACCTGTTCAAGGCGCGGGCGTGGAGTGAAGTTGATGACGAGACGCTCGTCTCCCTCCTGCAGGGCGGGTTTCCCCTGGTCAACTCCAGCATTGCTCTGCTGCTGAAGCAGAATACGGCCGCCTTCATTGATCACTGGAACGACACGGGGTTGCTGATCCGCGAGACAGGCATCTATCTGGCCGTGGCGGGCTATCCCTATTTTGTGGAAGGTGAACTGCAGAGCGTCCTGATGGTCGGCTCGCGCACGTCGCTGAGCTGGGACGAACGGGCACGGGGGATTTTCCGTGCGGTGGGCCGCAGCCTCGACCTGGCCCTGCTCCGTGCCCGGCAGACCCGGATGCTGCAGGAGCAGCGCGACACCCTGGACATCCAGACACGCGAGCTATCAGCTGCGAACGAGGAACTGGAAGCGTTCACGTACTCCACCTCCCACGACCTCCGGACCCCGGTGCGCCACGTGATGAGCTTTGCCCGGCTGGCCCAGAAGGATCTGGCGACCCACCAGAACGACCGGGTCGGCCGTCACCTGACCATCATCGAACAGGCCGGCGAACGCATGACCAGCATGATCGACGGCATGCTGGTGCTCTCACAGGCGGGCCGGGCCAACCTCAAGCCGCGCCGCGTGCCGCTGCAGAAGCTGGTCACGCAGGCCCAGAACGATGTGGGGCTCGAATACCCTGATCGCCCCATCCACTGGCAGATCAGCCGACTCCCCACCGTGTGGGGCGACGCGACGATGCTGCAACAGGTGATGACCAACCTGATCAGTAACGGGGTCAAGTACTCCAGCACGCGGGAGATCAGCCGGATCAGCGTCTGGGCCGATGAACAGCCTGGGGAATGGGTCATCCATGTGCAGGACAACGGTGTGGGCTTCCAGCCCCAGTATGCACAGCGGCTGTTCGGGGTGTTCCAGCGGCTGCATCCGGAGCGTGACTTTCAGGGCGTGGGCGTCGGCCTGGCCATCGTGCGTCGCATCATCCTGAAGCATGGCGGCCGGGTCTTCGCCCAGGGAACGGTAGACGTCGGCGCCACCTTCAGCTTCTCCCTTCCCATGCCCAGCTGAACGATGCGAGCAGGAGTCCACCTTGTCGCACGACATCGGACCGTGGGATTAAAAGAGCCCGTGTTCAGCCGGCAGCAGGGCAAGGCCGTTGTCCCAATTCGTGGTCGGTTGTACAGCGGCAGTACAGTGCATTGACTTGACGGGATTTCGGTTCACTACTGTACTGGAGCAGTCACGGCGACCTTCGGGTTTTGGCAATGCATATCCAGCTCCATCAGGCAGAGTGACACCATGGCTCTGCAGACCGTATGGGAGTGGCTCAGGTTGCAAGGGCTGAAGCGTGGCCATGACTGCAGCAAATTGGCTTCGCGCTTTCATGATCGTGGGTGTCCTGGTCAGCTCTGAACAGCTGTTTCGTCGAATGCGTGCAAGTGTAACCTTAGTGGTCGACTGATCTGGTGGATGCTCTGCAACCCATCAGGAGTCCAATGGGGGGTTTCTTTTTCTCTCGGAAGCCGCTATCTTGTCGCAGCAACAAACGCGGCTGACCAGGTCTCACCTGGACAGACTGAAGTTGCCACGACCTCTCCAGGCGCGTACACTCGCTCCAGCAGGGGGAAAATACCCGCCAGTGTAGCTCAGGGGTAGAGCAACTGATTCGTAATCAGTAGGTCGTCGGTTCAAATCCGACCTCTGGCTCCAAGACAAAAGACCGCCCAGCGCGGTCTTTTCCTGTTTGTGCCGGATAAAACTATCCTTCATTTTCAGCCGGTCAACCTCACCTCGTCAGTACTTCACTCTTCTCTCCAATCACAGGCAGGTGATGACCCACTCACATCAGCTGAATGTCTATTCTGGCGACCGGGTCAAGATGCTATTCGGTACACAGGTGCGCATTGCCACATCACTGTGGCCGATCCGCCAATTGCCTCTAGTGGATTGTCAATTTTGATTTGAGGGGTAGAGGTGGTCCAGTTTCGTACGGGCCACCTCCGCGGTAAACCGCCACTCCACCTTCACGCCCCGTGCGTTCCGACGCTCACACCACGCCTCTACCTCCTCCCGCAACCGCTCGATCCTCCCAATGCGCCGATCCAGACACTGTTTCGAAAGTGCCGCAAACTCAATCTCCACGGCGTTCAGCCAACTGCCGCGCTTCGGTGTGAAGTGGAACTCCAGCTTCTTCGCCAGGCATCGGGCCTCCGCCGCCGGAAACGTCTCGTACAACGCCGCCAGCGAATGCGTGTTGAGGTTGTCCAGTACGACCCGAATCAGCACGGCCTCAGGGTAAAGCACGTTGACGACGTGCTTGATCGCGTGAGCGAAGTCACGCTTCGTGCGCTGCTCGGTCACCCTGAGCCAGCGTCTCCCGGTCAGGGGTTCAAGCATCCCGAACACGTTCGCAGTCCCGTTTCGGACGTACTCGTCGTCAAACCGTTCCGGTTGACCTGGCTTCAGGGGCAACGGCGTCATGACGTCGTCAATCAGCTGGCAGGGCCGTTCATCGAAGCACACCACCGGGAAGAACGCGTTGTAGGGTCTGGCGTACAGATCCAGCACATCCTCCATCGCGGCCACGAACGCAGCGTTCTGGAGGGGTGGGATGACCCACTGCTCCTTCAGATGCGGTTTGAGCGCGTTTTTTTCAGCGCTTTGCGCACGGTCTCGTGACTGACTGTCTCCACGTGCCCGAGCTCGACCATCTTGTCGGCAAGGAGACGCAGCGACATCCTGGACTGACCCTTCTCGGGCGTGCACGCGAGCGCGATGAGGTGCGCTTCAGCTTCTGGTGACAGGGTGTGCGGCTTGAGGTGCTGAGGGTGCATGTGGTTGAGCGCGTGCTCCAGGCCGCCTTCGACGAAGCGCTTTCGAACACGGAACGCGGTGTTATCACTGACGTGCAGAACTCAACGATCTCCTGATCGGAATGAGCAGGGCCGTTCTTATCGGCCGCCAGGAGAATGCGAGCGTGGGTGAGGCGACGAGCATGGGTCTTGCCCGCGCTCAGCAGGCGCTTGAGGGCGTCGCGTTGCTCGTCATCCAGATACACCGCGTATCTCAGCTTCATGGCCTAGCCTACCCGATGCCCCTGACCTTTGTTGACAATCCACTATTCAGTGTTTGCCGGCGGCAGATCGGAGATCATGAAAGAAAACCATCGTTTCCCGGTCCGTTTGAGTAGCTGTTCGTGGGAATTGGCACGAACATTCAGCTGCTTACGATACTTCTTTGCCTATCGCTATATTGAAGGCAGAGCATTGCTCCGTTCACAATCAAGGGCATCCAGCCAAGTTGAATAAAAGGCATTGTGAGCCTCCAGTAAGCCAATTCCGACAACAGTTTTTCACTTATAAGCCGGGCCTTGTCGGTCATCAAAAGCTCTACTGCTCCTTCAACTTCGCTTTTACTCTGGTAGACCTGCGCTCCTCCGTTGGTGGGTTGACATGGAGCAAGTAGCTCATTACGCTGTGAACGATCACACCATAATGCGGTCCGGAAAAACGGGTTGCCCCGTTCTTTTGTCGCATCCTGACACCCTTACGCCACCCAATCTTGGAGGAGCTTATGCACGCGAAGGTCGTCATTAACGCCGACATCACCAGGGGCACCATCAACCGCAACATTTACGGCCACTTCTCGGAGCATCTCGGCCGTGGGATCTACGAAGGCCTGTGGGTGGGCGAAGACTCCCCTATCCCCAACACCGAGGGTCTTCGAAACGACGTTCTGACCGCCCTGCGCGACCTGCAGATGCCCGTGTTGCGCTGGCCAGGCGGCTGCTTCGCTGACGAATACCACTGGAAAGACGGTATCGGCCCGCGAGAAGCGCGCAAGCGGATGGTGAATACCCACTGGGGCGGGGTGGTGGAGAACAATCACTTTGGCACGCACGAGTTTCTGCGGCTATGCGAGCTGCTGAATTGCGAGCCTTACATCTGTGGCAACGTCGGCAGCGGCACGGTTCAGGAAATGTCCGAGTGGATGGAGTACATGACCTTTGACGGCGAATCCCCGATGGCCGACCTCCGCCGTCGCCATGGGCGCACTGACCCGTGGAAGGTCCGGTATTTCGGGGTGGGCAACGAGAACTGGGGCTGCGGCGGCAACATGCGCCCGGAGTATTACGCTGATGAATACCGGCGCTACCAGACCTATGTGCGGAGCTTCGGCGACAACCGGGTCTACAAGGTGGCTTGCGGCCCGAATGTCGATGACTACCGGTGGATGGAAACCGTGATGCACAACGCGCACCCATACATGGATGCGATCAGCCTGCATTACTACACTGTGCCCGGCGACACCTGGCAACACAAAGGACCAGCCACTGGCTTTGCCGACGACGAGTGGCACGCCACGATCCGCAAGGCCTGGTTCATGGACGAGCTGATCACCAACCATTCAGCCATCATGGACCGGTACGACCCGCAGCGCCGCATCGGCATGATCGTGGACGAGTGGGGCACCTGGTTTGATGTGGAGCCCGGCACCAATCCCGGCTTCCTGTATCAGCAGAACAGCATCCGCGACGCCCTGGTGGCCGGCATCTCACTGAACATCTTCAACCACCACTGCGAGCGGGTGGTGATGGCCAACCTCGCCCAGCTGGTGAACGTCTTGCAGTCCGTGATCCTGACCGAGGGCGCCCGCATGGTGTTGACGCCGACGTACCACGTGTTTCGGATGTATCGGGTCCATCAGGATGCCCAACTGATCGACACGCATACGGTGCCAGAGCCGGGCAACAACGTGTCCCCCTACCCTCCACTCTCTGTCTCAGGGAGCCGCGACGACGCCGGACGGATTCATATCAGCGTGTGCAACGCAACGCTTGATGAATCGGCCGACCTGATTCTCGATGTGCGCGGGCTGGGTGCTGGAGAGCTGCAGGTCAGCGGCGAATGCCTGGAGGGGCGCATGAAGGACGCGCACAACAGCTTCGACCATCCGGAAACCGTGGTTCCACGGCCTCTGGAGCGCATCACCGTGGACGGAACCACAGTCCGGTTGACGCTGCCCGCCATGTCGGTGTCGGTTCTGGAAGTTGTAGTGGCCTGAGCTGAGACTGCCACTGTACCGGCCGCCTTTTAGAAGGGCCGGCCGCGCCAAGACCTGTAGTGAACGCCTTCAACTCAATTTTCCGCGCACGAAATACCAAACATCGATCCAATGATTCGACAGATGGACCATGGCATTCATGTTCACAGCAAGCCTTCCGCTCAAACGCCTGCCTGACGGATTGACATCTCCATGAAATCCTCTAGTTCAAGCGCCGGCAGATCATGGCAAAATCGGATTGCCATGACACGCCGCCGTCCTGCGACTGTTCACCCGTTGTTTCCAAAATGTCTCGCTCCTGGAAGCGTGACGTGGAGCGCTGTGCGAAATCTGGGTCCAGGTGGATCATGGACCACCCCTCGACGTTGATCTGCAGTTCAAAGATGCGGACAATTCCCCGAACATCAAAGTAGTGGTACTGGTCATGTGAAAGCAGCGCCATGGCGTCAGGGAAGTCGGGGTGCGCGTACGTCCAGTACTGCAGGATGAATGCCCCATCCAGCACCCATTCATACCGCTGCCGGCCTGACACTGGCCCGGCTACGGCCGGATGCTGCATCGTGAATTCCCAGTCTCCGAGCAGTCGGTCGAGCACACGCATGATGGCTCCTTGTCATTATCGGTAGATTTCAAGTTGCACGTTGGTTAGTTTCGGTGCGGCACACACGCATCCAGGCAGAACACCTGCTCAGAACATCTTCGTCACTCAAGGGGAATGCGGCGTTCGGACCCGTCCCGGATGCGGATCGGCCGGGTCACCTGCTTCGCCACGCAGGGGGGCATGCCCTCGGTCGCGCCCGCTGCCTGCTGCCGATAGACGCTGGGCGACACCCCCACGAGTTCAGTGAAGCGGGTGCTAAAGGTGCCCAGCGACGAGCAGCCGACCTCAAAACACACCTCGGTCACGCTGAGCTGGCCCAGGCGAAGCAGCGCCATGGCACGCTCGATGCGCCGCGTCATCAGATAGGCGTAGGGAGACTCTCCGAAGGCCAGCCGGAACTGGCGGCTGAGGTGTCCGGCCGACATGTTCACACCCTGCGCAAGTGCCTCGACGTCCAGCGGCTGGGCATACTCCCGGTCAATGCGATCACGCACACGACGCAGCCGCACAAGTTCGCGCAGATGCGGTGCGGCTGCAGAAGATGCTGGCACCCTTCGATTGTCCCACTGCACGACGCGCTGCTCAAGTCAGCAGGACGGCCGGGACCTGAGACGCCTGAGGAGCCGAAGCCGTGAGTCGTCGGCACCTCGCGCGCAGGGCCACGATCCCTGGATCTGGACAATCGCCGCAGCACCACAATACGGGCCGAACGCGCGGTGAGCTTTCGCGGAACCCTTTTGATTCCTCGTTGTACCGGGGCCGGTTCCGCCCAGGAAGCTTCCACCCTGCTGCACCCGTCACGGGTACCGGCAGGGTTCCCTTAAAAGCTTCCATACAGCTTCAGCCCTTGGAACGCCGTGGTGTTCTGGGAGTGTGCGGCTCGCCTCTGGCCTTTCTTTGTCGTTTCCCTTTCGGCACATCGGCTTTTGGCGTGCGCCTGCTCCTGGCCGGGACACGTTCGCCGGCCAGCAGGGCCTGCGCAAGCTCGGGAGTCAGGTCCTCGGGGAGCAGGTCCGGCGGCAACGTTGCCAAGCGGCCGTCACCAAACAGTGTGGGCTGCCCGCCCCGCACCCCCACCACCACGCCGGGCAGCTTCGGGAGGGCGAGGGTCGGGGCGTCACGCGGCGCGCGCCTGAAGGTGGGGTCCAGGCTGTCGGTCCAGGTCCCGGTCAGGCACTCCAGGCGCGTGAGCTGCCCTTCGGCGATGCGGTCGAGGTCAGCCTCCATCTTGGCGGTGAAGGCGGGGTCCACCAGATCTGGAGCGGAGCGCCCAAGGTACTGCGTGACGAGCAGACCAAGCCACGTGACGACCAGCTGGCGCTGCCGCACGGTGGTGTAGCCCCGGGTGGCCAGCGTGCTGAGGATGCTGGCGAAGGTGCTGGGCCGCCCGACTCCCTGTCGCTCCAGCGCCCGCACCAGCGACGCCTCGGAATATCGCCTGGGGGCCGGGGTCGTGCGGCGCTCGGCACTGGCGTCCCGGACGTCGTGCATCTCCCCTGCCTGGATTGGCGGCAGGGCCTGCTCGTCCGGGTCCGGTTCCTCGTCCTGGTAGGCACGGGTGAACCCCGGGTCCGTGATAACGCGCCCGGACGCGCCGAGCGTCACACGCCCCACCGCCAGGGTGACCTGCGTGCGGGTACCGCGCAGGTCCGTCATCTGGCTGGCGACGGTGCGGCGGTAGATCAGGTCGTACAGGTCCGCCTGAGTGCCGGCAAGGCCTGTTTCGGCGGGGGTGCGGAACGCCCTCCCGGTGGGCCGGATGGCCTCGTGCGCCTCCTGGGCCGTGCTGGTTTTCGGCGCGTAGGTTCTGGGGCGCTCCGGCACGCTGTCCGGGCCGTGGGCCGCCTGGGCCGCAGCGCGTGCGGCGCGGGTGGCCTCGTCCGAGAGGCCGGGCGAGTCGGTGCGCATGTAGGTGATGAATCCACCCTCGTAGAGCCGCTGCGCCTCGTCCATCGTCTGCTTCGGGGCGAGTTTCAGCTGGATGGACGCGGCCTGCTGCAGGGTGCTGGTGGTGAACGGCGCAGGCGGCCGGGTGCTGAAAGGCGTCGCCTCCACCGACTGCACGGCGGCGGGCCGGGCCTTCAGGAACGCCACGAGTTTCTCGGCCTGCTCCGGCGTCATCAGGAGCACGCCGGGGTTCACGGTTCCGTCCGGTCCAAAGTCTTTGGGTGTGGCGAGCGCCTGACCGTTCACGTGGGTCACGGCCGCTGTGAACGTGGGCTGGCCGATGCGTGCGGTGACGCGCCAGAACGCGGCGGCCACAAAGTTGAGCCGCGCATGCTCGCGCTGGGCCAGCAGGGCGAGGGCGGCAGACTGCACCCGCCCCGCACTGAGGCCCGGTCCGATGGCGTCCCACAGGAGCGGAGACGCGCCGTAACCGCTCAGCCGGTCGAGGACCCGGCGGGTTTCTGCCGCGCCGACCAGCCGGTAGTCCAGCGGTCGGGTATGCGCGACGGCCTGCCGGATCGCGTCCGGCGTGATCTCGTGAAAGACCATCCGCTCGGGGTCTTTGAGCCCCAGCAGCTGCGCGAGGTGCCACGCGATACTCTCGCCCTCCCGGTCGCCGTCCGTGGCCAGGATTACGCGTCCGGCCCGCTCGGCGGCCTGCCGGAGTTCCTTCACGACGCCCGCCTTGGCCTTTGGAATCACGTACAGCGGCCGGAAGCCGTGGGCCACATCCACGCCCAGGCGCGCCCAGGGTTCCTTCGCGTAGCGGGCGGGCACGTCCTCCTTCTTCGCGGGAAGGTCGCGGACGTGGCCCAGACTGGCGCGCACCTGATACCCCTGTCCGAGGTACGCCGCGATCTTTCTGGCCTTGCTGGGGCTTTCCACCAGCACCAGGGTCGTCATGATGGCCGGGAGCGACGGGGAGAAGGGGCGCGAGCAGGGGCAGCGCTGCCTCGGCCATGACCGGCCATCGGCCTGATCCGCTGTGGATCCTGGGTGGTGGAAGCACGCCTGCACTTCTGGCTCACCAGAGGGTCAGCGGCCGGCAGGCGATGGTGCGCCCATCTCCGACCAGTCCGGGCAAGGCGCACGGTCATCCGGTCTGGTCCCCATCGTTCAGCAGCCGAAGAGGAAACCCTTCCGTGGCCAGGGCCACCAGCTGCCGTTCAACAGCCTCGGCACTCACCGGCCCGTCCGGCTGCGGCGCAAACGCGACGTGACGCTGACCGATCACATACAGGTGCAGGTCGTAGCGCACCGTGTCGTGCCCCTCGCGCAGCAGCCGGCGGCGCCAGCGGGCATACTCACCCTGAGCGGCCAGCAGCCCACGCAGGTGATCGCTCCAGTACCTGCCGGGTGTGCGCGTGCGGCCGATGTGGGCGGGCGTCTCGTCCCCCAGCCGCTGCTCCATCAGCAGGCAGATGTACTCAGGGTCCTGCTGCCGCCCGGTCAGGCTGGTCAGCTGGGCCAGCATCCGGCCACGCACCATCGGCTCACCTGCATTCGCCAGCACGAAGCCGTACCCCTGATGGGCGGCCAGCCAGCCTTCAAAGTGTCGTCGCGCCACCGCGGAGTCGGCTGTGCCGGTCATGCCGTATTGTGGCAGGTTCGGCGCAGGCAGCTCTGTGACACGCCGTGGGCGGGGGCCGACGATGCCCACGGCGTGTCCACCGGCAAGACCAGCGTGGGCCGAAATCATCTACAGCAGGTGATGGACGTGGCAGGAAGCCCGACGGAACAGACCTATCTGCCTAGGCCTGCATGAGATTGACGCGCGGTGCATATGACGCTATACTTTTTTCATCAACGTCCGGAAGGGACGTCTTTTTTTTGCATCGCTCAATATAGACAGGAGGGACGTGGGTACGCCCCCTGTTCCAGGCAAAGTCCCGACAGAGCCGCCTGACGTCCCCGACTCACCGGATACGTGGCTGGCTCTGGTGTGGCCCCCGACTACCGACCAGAGCCGCCTGCTGGAATTGATGGCGCTCGTGGGAAAGCCCTTGGGACCGCATCTCCTCGCCCTTCGTCCCGCTATACAGCTGGACGTGTCCGCTCTCTCCAGCCTCGCAGTTCGGCCAGCCCCCAGCCCAGTGCCAGCCCCCACACCGGGGCACTGATGCCCAGCCAGGAAAACCCGGAGGCAGTCAGGACCAGGGTCAGGAGCGCGGCCTCCCGCCAGCGCGGTTCAGTCACCAGCGTCCCCTCCCGTCCCACCAGCAGCGGACCCAGCAGCGCCAGCCCCGCCAATCCCTGAAGCAGCGGCGGCGGAAACACGCTGGCCAGGCTGAGCAGCGCTCCGGCGTTCAGGCCGAGCACGAGGTACCCGCCCGCGCAGCTGAGGCCGGCGATGTACCGTCTGGCCGGGTCAGGATGGGCGTCCGGCCCGGTGCAGATGGCGGCCGTGATGGCTCCCAGGTTCAGTGTGATGCTCCCGAACGGTGCGGCAACCAGCCCGGCCAGCCCGGTCAGCGTCACCAGTGGGCGCGGCGGCACGTGACCGTATCCACTGGCACTCAGGATCGCCAGCCCCGGCAGGTGTTGGGACGCCACCGCCAGCAGCACGCTCGGCAGCGTGATGGCCAGGATGGCCTGAACACTGAAGCTCGGACGGATCAGCGTCAGGTGCCCAGCCACGTGGGCGGCGCCCGAGTGAAGTGTGCCCCCCAGGACCGCCGCACTCAGACCCACCAGCAGGGCCAGCGGCACCGCCCAGCGCGGCACCAGGGCGCGGCCCAGCAGATACGCGGCAAACATCGGCAGCAGGAAGGTGGGGGCGGTGGGAATGGCCATAAAGCCGCGCAGGACGAATGGCAGCAGCACACCCGCGAGCAGGGCGGAGGCCAGCGGTCTTGGAAGGTGCCGCGCAATCCAGTCAAACAGGCCGGTGAGTCCCAGCAGGGCCAGCACGAGGGCAGCGAGCAGTAGGGCACCGACCGCCTCACCGGGAGAAAACCGGGGGCCTTCAGCGATGAGCACCGCCAGCCCAGCAGTGTTCCAGCCGAGAATGATGGGCGACCGGTACACCAGCGACAGCCCCGCACCCAGGACACCCAGGGCGAGATACATGCTGGTGAGGCTGCTGACCGCCTGCCCGGACGTGAAGTGAACGGCCGCGAACATCTGAACGAACAGCGGCAGGTTGCTGGACGCACTCACGAGCACGGCGACCAATCCGGCCACCAGGGCGGTCATCGGCAGCCGGCCTGTTAAGCGCAAGGGACGCGCCTCATCCCAGCACCGGGCGTGGAGCGGGCCCGGATCAGGCACAGCGACTGGACAGGACGCCCGCGCGGCACCGGCCGGCGGGACGAAAGCAGATGGCGGCCAGGCTGCAGTGAAACGCGGGCTGGCCTGGGCGCGACTGGTTTTGGCATGCGTCTCCTCACGGCACGGTAACAGTGAGCGGCACTTCTGGCCAGCGGCGGTCCAGACAGCCGTCAGTCCACCGGGACGGCAGCCGGACGGGCTGCCAGGGCTCCCGGATCCGCCCTGGGGCCAGGAGCGTCTGCACGGTCCAGCTGATCTGCCCTCCACACCCCCTGCGCTGGCCTGTCATTCTTGGAGCACCTATGACACCTTCTCCTCAGGACGCCAGCCCGCTGATGTGGGGCGCCGTCAGGCCCTGGCAGACACCGGAACTGCAACAGCTGGGCCGTCTGCCGGCCCGCGCCACGCTGTATCCCTTTGAAACCCCAGATCAGGCGCGGGCCGGCGAACGAGCGCACTCGCCCTGGGTCGAGAGCCTGAACGGTGAGTGGACCTTTTTCCTGGCGGCGCGGCCGGAAGAGGTGGCGGCCAATTTCATGATGGCAGCGGGCCGAACACCGGAGTGGACCACCCTGCCGGTGCCGGGCAACTGGACGCTGCACACGGGCGACGTTCCCCACTACACCAACGTCCAGATGCCGTTTCCGCAGCTGCCGCCGCAGGTGCCGGATGCCAATCCGACCGGCCTGTACCAGCGGTCCTTCGACCTGCCCCCGCACTGGACTGGCCGCCGGACCGTGCTGCATGTGGGCGGCGCGGAAAGCCTGCTGTATGTATGGGTCAACGGGGCGTTCGTGGGGCTGTCCAAGGACTCGCGGCTGCCGGCAGAATTCGATGTGACGCCCTTTGTGCAGCCGGGCGAGAACCTGCTGGCCTGCGCGGTCGTGAAATGGTCCGACGCCAGCTTCGTCGAGGATCAGGACCAGTGGTGGATGGGCGGCCTTCACCGCGAGGTGTATCTGTACAGCACGCCGCACACCTTCATTCAGGACGTCCAGGTCCGGGCCGAGCCCCAGGAGGATGGCCAGGGACAGCTGGCGGTGACGGTGAGCCAGGGGGGCGACCCTGCAGGCGTGGGAGCGGTGACGGTGCAGCTGTATGGCCCGGACGACCAGGAGGTCGGCGAACCGCTCACGCCGCTGGCCCGGTCTTCCAGCACGCCGCGCGGCCAGGTTCGCTTCTCGGCGCAGGTGGCGACCCCAGACCTGTGGTCGGCCGAACGGCCGGCCCTGTACCGCGTGGTGGTCTCGCTGCACGGGCCGGGCGGGGAGCTGCTGGACGTGACGGCGGTGCGGACCGGCTTCCGGCGCATCGAGGTGCGTGACCGCCAGCTGCTCGTCAACGGGCAGGCGGTGCGGATTCTGGGCGTCAACCGCCACGACCACGACGACCGCACGGGCAGCGCCCTCTCCCGCGACCACATGCGGCGCGACGCCCTGCTGATGAAGCAGCACAACATCAACGCGGTGCGTTCAAGTCACTATCCTAACGATCCCTACTGGCTGGACCTGTGCGACGAGCTGGGGTTGTACGTCTTCGACGAGGCCAACATCGAGAGCCACGCCTTCTACCATGACCTGTGCCAGGATGCCCGCTACGCGGCCGCCTTTCTGGAGCGCGGCCTGCGGATGGTGGAACGCGACAAGAACCACCCGGCGGTGATCGTGTGGTCGCTGGGCAACGAGAGCGGCTACGGCCCGAACCACGACGCCCTGGCCGGCTGGATCCGGCACCGTGACCCGAGCCGACCGCTGCACTACGAGGGGGCGGTGGCCGTGGCCGGCTGGGCCGCCGGGACCGCCGCCACCGATCTGGTGTGCCCGATGTACCCGTCCACCGAGGCGATCGTGGCCTGGGCGGAGGACGAGGCCAGCCCGGAGCGCCGCCGGCCCCTGATCATGTGCGAGTACTCGCATGCCATGGGCAACAGCAACGGTGGGCTGAGCGCCTACTTTGACGCCTTTGACCGGTACCCTGGGCTGCAGGGCGGCTTTATCTGGGAGTGGTGCGATCACGGTCTGCGGGTCAACAACAGTTCGGGCGACGGCACCCACTGGGCCTACGGCGGCGATTTCGGCGACGTTCCCAACGACATGAACTTCGTGTGTGACGGCCTGGTATTCCCCGACCGCACCCCACACACCGGCCTGCTGGAGTACCGCCATCTGGCCCGCCCGGTGCGGGTTACCGGATGGGCATCCGGCCTGCTGACCGTGGAAAACCGGCGGTCGTTCACCACGCTGGCCGACCTGCGCGGCAGCTGGACCCTGCTGCTGGACGGGGTGCCGGTAACAGAGGGCGAGCTGCCGACCCTCCAGACCGCCCCGGGGCAACGCGAGACGCTGCCGCTGGCGTTGCCCCCGTTCCCCGCTGGACGGGACCTGTACCTGAACGTCACCTTTGCCCTGCGCGACGCCGCACCGTGGGCGCCCGCAGGGCATGTGCTCGGCACTGATCAGCTGGACCTGACGACGCTGCTGGAGGCCGTGCCGCAGGACGCGCCCGCCACGCCACCACGGCCGCCCGTCGAGATCACAGAAACGCAGGACGGCTGGACGCTGCAGGCCGGCGACGTTCAGGTGCGGGTGTCGGCCACGCGGGGGCGGCTGGAACAGTATCAGGCGGGGGACGAGCTCCTCTTCAACGTCGGACCGGAACTGGACCTCTGGCGGGCGCCCACCGACAACGATGGGCTGAAGCTCGCGTGGCACCGCAAGGCGGCCGGCCAGCGGTTCACCGGAGGTGAGGTGGATCAGGCGTGGGTCAATTGTGCCCTGCCGGTGTGGCTGGCCGCCGGATACGACGAGGCCCCGCTGGCGGTGCGGGAGGCGAGCGTGCAGGCACAGCCGGACGGCTCGGCCCTGATCGAACTCCGGACCGCCCGTGAGACGCGGGCCGGTGAGGTGCGCCATCACCAGCGCTGCCGGATGACCACCGATGGCGCGCTGCACTTCGAGCACACCTATGACCTGGACCCGGGCCTGCCGGAGCTGCCCCGGCTGGGCGTGACGCTGGACGTGCCCGCCGGCCTGGAGACGCTGACGTGGCTGGGACGCGGCCCATGGGAGAATTACCGGGATCGCCGCGCCGCCGCGCACGTCGGACGCTACACGTCCACCGTTCAGGCCGAGTACGTGCCGTATGTGATGCCGCAGGAGCACGGCAACAGGACCGATGTGCGGTGGCTCCAGCTGGGCGGCGAGGACGGACAGGCGGGCCTGCTGGTGGAGGCGGGCGACACGGGCCTGGAGGCCAGCGCGAGCCACTACACCGCCCGGGACCTGGAGTATGCCCTGCACACCGACGAGCTGACTCCCCGGCCGACCATCACCCTGCACCTCGACCATCTGCAGCGTGGCCTGGGCACCGCGAGCTGCGGTCCAGACACCGCCGAGGCCTTCCGGATCCGGCCTGGACTGTACGTGTCGCGGCAGACCCTGAGGGCGGTGCGGGGTGAGGCAGACCGGCCCTAGCAGGCCTGCGCTCTGCCCTGTGCACCTTGACCCGGGCCGGACAGGCGGTCATGCTCAGGCGGCTTCTGCACATCTCACAACAGACCCAGCCGCAACTCTGCGGCTCGGACGGGTGGCGACCCGCCATACTGACGGAACAGGGAGACAGCATGAGTAAGAGAGAGCCTCAGCAGGGCGTGCCCGCCTCTCAGATGATCGATGAGCGCATTCAGGCGCTGGACGACTGGCGAGGCCAGACACTTGGCCAGCTTCGCCTCTGGATTCAGCAGGCCGACCCGGAAGTGGTCGAGGAGTGGAAGTGGAGTGTTCCGGTGTGGTCGCACGCTGGCCTGATCTGCACCGGAGAAACCTACAAACACGCCGTGAAGCTGACCTTTGCCCGGGGGGCCTCACTGGATGACCCGGCTGGCCTGTTCAACGCCAGCCTGGAGGGCAACACCCGGCGCGCCATTGATGTGCGTGAGGGCGGAATGGTGGACGAGCAGGCGTTCAAAGCCTTGATCCGAACGGCCGTCTCGTTGAACATGTCGCGGACCAGGAACTGAGCCGGCAAACCGCCCGCTCCGCAATACGGCTGGTCGTGCAGCCTGTTCAGAAGGCATTCCAGACGGAAAGGTAGTTTGCACTTCAGCGCCCGCCTGAGCCGAGCTGTCTCATTTCCTTTCGCCCGTCAGAATCGTCTGACCCCTCTGGGAGGCCGCCTCAACGCATCGCATCCATTCAAAGCGGTTGCCAGGGCCGGAGGCTTAGCCTCCTGGGTCTACCCACAGACGGGCGACCCATCAGCGTGACCCTGGTCGTCACAGCTGCGGCTTGGTTGTTTCCTTCTCAGCGCCGCACCAGTTCGCCGTAGAGATGCTCGATACACTCGTCAACGGTGGCGAAGTGGCGCCGCTCTCCGTGCGTGCCCTCCCGCAGCGAGGCCCGCCAGTGCCGGGTCTGCGGGCCCAGTGCCGCGTCGTGCGGCTCGTACCACACCCGCAGCACGTAGACCCGCCCGTCCTGTCCAATCACGTGTGTCCCGGGTTCATCGTCCATGTCTTCTGCTCCTTTCGTCGTGCTTCGCGGCCTGACCGGTGAGGGAGCCACTGGAGGTGAACTCAGGTGGGGGGCGCGGCTCGTCTTCGCCGCTCACTGCCCGCTCTTGGGCAGGCGGACTTCCAGATACATGTTCGGCTGATTGATGTTGTAATCACGCACGAACCCGCCGGTGTAACTCGGGCCCCACGGGAAGGTATTCGGGCTGGTGCGCCGATGGATTTCGAGCGGCTTCCCGTTCAGGGTGGCGGTCACGGTGTAGGTGCCCCACATGACGTTGGGGATGACCGGACCGGAGTAGCTGGAGATCAGGCTGAAGGTGCGCGCCTTGCCGGTCGAACCGTCGGCCAGCTTGCCCACGGGCGTCAGGGTGACCTGCACCTGCTTGGTGTCGATGTCATACTCCCCGATCCCGCGCTCCACGAAGACGCAGGCGAGGTTGCCGTAGGGGTCGTCGGCCGTGACGGGCTTGGGCTTGAACACGAAGTCGCGCACCCCGCCCGCCACGCCCGGCACGGCGTCCGGATTTTTGGGCAGCAGCTCCACCGCCACCGTGAAATCCTCGTACTTCAACCGCATCTTGGCGTACATCTTGAAGGTGACGGGAAACTTGCGCACGTCGATCCGGTACTGCCCCTTCGCGTCGGTGGTCGTGATCAGGTTGCTGTCGTAGGAGAGCGTGTTGTCGGCATCGATTTCGACGCCGGGAATCGGCACGCCCTGTTCGTTCACGACGGTGCCGGTGATGAAGCCCTTCTGGGCGGCCGTGGCGGCGTGTCCGGTGCTCAGGGTGCAGGCCGTGACGGTCAGCAGGGTCAGGGCGGTCAGGCGGGACTGGATCATGGTTGCTCCTTTGGCCACCCGGTCGGGTGCGCTCGTTGGTGCCCTGAGGGTAGGCCGGACAGGATGGCCCACGGATGGCAGGGTGGGCTCAGCACGGCGGCCATCACCCGGCGGGCGGCCCATTGAACCGGCCCACACCTGCACGTTCCCGGTCAGTTCGCTAGGCTGGAGGGGATGCACCCCCCTGCTCCGCGTGTCCGGCCTCCTTTGGCGGCCTCCCTCACCCCGACCCGCCTCCTCCCCGCCCGAATGCTGGCCGCTGCGCTGAGCCTGACCGGCCTGGCCGGCGCCCACTCGGGGCAGCCGGCCCCGCTGAGTACTCTGCCCAAACCGGCCGCCCAGTACGGCCTGCCGTTCGCATCGGCACCCGGGCCCGACACCTGGCTGCTCGGCCAGTTCTACGGCAACACCACCTTTGCCTATCAGCAGCGCCAGACCCAGTATCAGAATGGCCAGGGCGTCCATTTCGGCCTGGATTTCAGCGCGTCGTGCGGCACCCCGGTGGTGGCCATCGCCGACGGGGTGGTGTCGGAGGTGGACGGCCCGCACGGCGCGGCGCCCCACAACCTGGTGATCGATCATCCGGACGGCCTGTCCAGCCTGTACGGGCACCTGTTGCGCCGCTCCGCCCTGCGCGTCGGCCAGCGGGTGCGGCGGGGCGAGGTGGTGGCCGTCTCGGGCGACTCGCAGAACACCTGCGTGTCCGAGCCGCACCTGCACCTGGAGATCCGGGACCATTCGCACCAGATCCTGCTCAACCCGGTCGGCTACCTGAACGCGGACTGGGCCGCGCTCAGTCTGGTAGACCCCGACGTGGACGGGCCCGCCTTCCAGCAGGACCTGCAGCGCCCGGAGGAATGGCAGTTCCTGGACACCCAGCCCACTGTCCGGCTGCACGGGCCCCTGCTGAACGCCTACCCGCAGCCGTGGCCTCCCCTGGCCCCGGCCACCCCGGCGGCCCGGTGAAGCGCAGGATGAGCGGGGTGCTCACGGCCCTGCTGTGCGGACAGGCCCTTGCCGCGACCTACGTGGTGAAGCCGGGCGACACGCTCTACAGCCTCGCCCGTTCGGTGGGCCTGACGGTGGCGCAGCTGCAGGCGCTCAATCAGCTGACCGGCACGGACCTGAAGGTCGGGCAGACGCTGGAGCTGCCGGCGGGTCCGGCTCAGCCGCCGGCGCCACCGGCCCCCACCGAGACGCTGCCGCCGCCTATGCCCGGCACGGCCCGACCTGCCGTTCAGGTCTCTCGGCCCGGCTGCTGCGCCAACGTGCAGTGGACGGCCGACAGCACGCAGCTGATCGTGCTGGACCGCCCGGCCGGCGGCGAGCCGGGCCTGTACCGGATTCCGGCGGACGGCTCGGCCCCCGCCGGGTTTCTGGACCTGTCGCCCGCGCTGCTGTCCCCGGACGGCGCTTTTGCGCTTCAGCCGCGCAGCGCTTCCTCGGCGACCGCCGTGCGCTTTTCCGACGGAGCCCGGGCGGCGGTGCCCACCAGCGGCCGGGACGCCGCGTGGTCGCCGCAGGGGGCGCTGGCGTGGTCCACCTACGGCACGGCGGACCGGGACGACTGGATTCCGCTGACCGTCTTCGTGGCGGACCCCTTTGTCAACGGCAGCGTGGCGGCCCCGCGCCGCCTGCCGACCGTGTATGGCGGGCGCCTTGTCGGCTGGCTGAACGGCACCACCGTGCTGCTCACCGGCCGGCTGACCCGCACCGACCCGCGCCGCTCGCTGGTGAGCGTGAACATTCAGGGTGGCCCGCCGCAGGTGCTGGCTGAGGGACAGATGTTCAGCGGCGTCCGGGTCAGTCCGGACGGCAGCCGGGTGGTGTACCGGGTGACGCTCGACATGCCCGGACGCAACGGCATGTTCGTGGTCGGCACCGAGGACCGGCGGGTGACGCCGCTGCCGCTGTTCGGCTCGGCCCGCTGGCAGGACCCCGGCCACCTGTTGATGGTCCCGTTCGAGCCGGGGCAGCCGAGTCAGCGGCTGGTGCAGCTGGACGTGGAGAGCGGCGAGGTCCGGCCACTGCTGACGCTGCAGGACAGGATCGCCCACGACGACTGGCAGGTGGCGCCGGACGGTCTGCGCGTCGCCTACCTCAGTCAGACCAGCCGCGCCCTGCTGGTGCTGCCCCTGCCCCCAACGCTCCCGCCAATCCCCATTCCGGCCGACCCCGGCCCGGCCCCGGAGGCCCCGTGAGCCGCCGGCCCCCTCTGGAGGTCCGTATGAACCGACGACACTTCATGCTCGTCGCCCTGCTGCTGGGTGGGCTGGGCAGCGCCCAGATCAGCTATGTGGTGCAGCCGGGCGACACGCTCTACAGCCTCGCCACCCGCAGCGGCGTGCCGGTGGCGACCCTGCAGCAGCTGAACCACCTGACCAGCACCGCCCTGCAAGTCGGGCAGACGTTGCAGCTGCCTAGGGCTCCGACGGTGGCCGGGACTGCCCCCGCTGCCCCGACGCCGGCCACCCGGAGCGTTGGGGGCGTCACGGTCAGCGTGCCGACCCATCTGCGGATGGGCGACGCCTTCGTGCTGCGGCTGAGTGGGCCCGGGGCGGCAGGGGCGCGGGTTCAGTTTCCCAGCGAGGTGGGCGAAGACGTGCGTCAGCCGAACGAGCTGCTCACGCCGCTGCCGGCGGCCGATGGTGCCCTGGTGCTGGGCCGGGTGGTGCTGGGCAAGACCACGCCGGTCCGCTACCGGGTGACGGTGGGCGCACAGGTGCTGACCGGGGAGATTCCGGTCTCGGGTCAGGTCACGGGCCTGCAGCAGCTGAACATGGCCAGCAGCATCACCGACAAACTGATGGACCCGGCCCGCGCGGCCGAGGAAGCCGAGGTGGAACGCGCCTACCTGCGCCGCACCCCCCAGGTCTGGACCCGGCCCTTCGCCGCCCCGCTGACCATCCCGCCGCGCATCGCCACGGTGTTCGGGCAGTCCCGCACCTATTCCAGAGGCGGACCGGTCCAGTACCACTACGGCACCGACTACCTCGCCCCCATCGGCACCGACATTCATGCGATCAATGACGGCACGGTGGTGATGGTGGGCACGTATCCGGTGCGGGGCGGGCTGGTGATCATTGATCACGGGGCCGGGCTGCTGAGCCTGTATTTTCACCAGTCGCGCACGCTGGTCAAGGTGGGGCAGGTGGTCCGGCGCGGCGACATCATCGGCCGGGTCGGCACCACCGGCATTTCCAACGCCCCTCACCTGCACCTGGAACTGCGGCTGCGCGGCGAGGCCGTGGAGCCGGCCGAGTGGCTGGGCCGGATGCTGCCGTGAAACGGGCCGTGGCATACTGGACGCATCGACCACACCGGCCTCCAGCTTCACGGCCCCCGCATGACCGTCTTTGACTTCGGCGGGCGCCGGGCCCTGGTGACCGGCGCCGGCAAGGGCATCGGGCGCGAGATCGCGGCGCTGCTGGCCACCTGCGGCGCCGAGGTGGTGGCGGTGAGCCGCAGCGCCGACGACCTGACCCGCCTGCAGCGCGAGACCGGCTGTCTGCCGGTGGTGGCCGACCTGGAGACGGTGGAGGGGGTGCAGCAGGCCGTTCGGGCCGCTGGAGCCATTGACCTGCTGGTGAACAACGCGGGCATTGCGCTGCTGGAACCGTTTCTGGAGGCCACCCCGGAAGCGTTCGACCGGACCATGGCCGTCAACGTGCGGGCCGCGCTGCTGCTCGGGCAGGCGGTGGCCCGCGACCTGATCACCCGGTCGTCGCCCGGCGCCATCGTGAACGTGTCGAGCCAGTCCTCGATGGTGGGGCTGCCGAACCACGCGGCCTACTGCGCGTCCAAGGGCGCCCTGGATCAGCTGACGCGCGTGATGGCCATTGAGCTGGGGCCGCACCGCATCCGGGTCAACGCCGTCAACCCCACGGTCACGCTCACCCCGATGGGCCAGCGGGCCTGGAGCGATCCGGCCCGCAGCGCCCCGATGCTGGCCCGCATCCCGCTGGGCCGCTTTGCTGAGCCGCTGGACGTGGCCCAGGCGGTGGCCTACCTGCTGAGCGACGCCGCCGCCATGATCAACGGCGTGACGCTTCCGGTGGACGGCGGCTTTCTGACCTCCTGAACCGCTCAGGCAGCGTTTCCCTTCAGGTGTACTTGAGCGCTTCCATCAGTTCTTCGATCAGGTCGGCGGCGTCCCCGCGTTCGTGGGCGGTGGAGATGTGCGCCTCCAGGTGCCCGCGCAGCACCACCTCCCCGGCTCCGGACAGCGCGCCCTGTACGGCCTTGATCTGGCGCAGCACGTCCACACAGTAGACGTGCGGATCGTCCAGCATCCGGACGATGCTCTCCAGATGGCCCCGGGCGATGGCCAGCCGGCGCGACGCACGCTTGCGGGCCTCCTCCGGCATGCACAGGTGGGCGTGATCGGCACCCGCCTCGGGGGTGGGCGCGTGGGCCTTGGCGGCGGGCGTCACCCGACCCTACTGCCGGACCTGAGCGGTGTAGCCCTCTTCGCTGACGGCCGACAGCAGCGCCTGCACGTCCGGCTCGCCCTGGACGGTGGCCCGCCCGGTCTGAAGGTCCACTTCGGCGTCCTGAACGCCGGGAACGCGCTTGAGGGCCTTGGTGACAGCTGCCTGGCAGTGTCCACAGGTCATGCCGCTGATGTTCAGTTCCGTGCTCATGTCCATAGGCTATACCCTCCCACCGGGGGTGTCAATCCGGAGGAGGGCCCACCGGTGGGCGTAACCCATACATTCGTTCTCAACGGGCATCTTGACCTTGACCTTTCCAGCCTCTGGGCATATCCTTCGGGCATATCCCCCAGGGGGGGATAAGGAGCGGAGATGACGAAGACACTGGAACTCGGCGTGCAGGGCATGACCTGCGCCAGTTGTGTGGGCCGGGTGGAACGCGGCTTGAAACGGGTGGAGGGGGTGGACGACGTGGCGGTGAACCTCGCCACCGAGCGGGCCACCGTGCAGTACGACCCGGCTCGGACCTCACCCCAGACCCTGCTCGACACCGTCCGGGACGTGGGGTACGAACCGGTGCTCAGCGCCCTGGAATTCGGGGTGCAGGGCATGACCTGCGCCAACTGTGTGGGCCGGGTGGAGCGGGCGCTGAAGAAGATGGACGGCGTGGTGTCGGCCAGCGTCAATCTGGCCACCGAGCGGGCCACCGTCCAGTACCTGCCGGCGGCGGTCGGTCCGGGCGACCTGAAGGCGGCGGTGCGCGACAGCGGGTACAGCGTGCTCGACGCCCCGGCCGGGCAGGACCGCAGCGATCAGGAGCAGGCGCTCAGAGACGCACACCTTTCCGAGCTGCTCGGCGCGGTGCGCTTCAGCGCCGTGTTCGCGGTGCCGCTGCTGCTGCTCGCCATGCTGCCGATGCTGTCCCTGTCCGCAGAGATGTGGCTGATGGAGCGCCTGGGCCCGGCCCTGAACTGGGTGATGCTGGCCCTGGCCCTGCCGGTCCAGTTCGGCCCGGGCCGCCGCTTCTACCGGCTGGGCTGGACCGCCCTGCGCCACCGGTCGCCAGACATGAACAGCCTCGTGATGATCGGGACGAGCGCCGCGTTCTTCTACAGCCTGCTGGTCACGCTGGCGCCCGGCATCTTCCCGCCCGGCACCGCCCACGTGTACTACGAGGCCTCGGCAGTGGTCATCACCCTGATTCTGCTGGGCAAGTACCTGGAGGCGCTGGCCCGGGGCCGCTCCAGCGAGGCGATGAAGCGGCTGCTGGGCCTGCAGCCGAAGGTGGCGCGGGTGGTGCGGGACGGCGCCGAGCTGGAACTGCCCACCGACGAGGTGCAACGCGCGGACCTGGTGTCGGTGCGCCCCGGGGAGCGGGTGCCGGTGGACGGGGAGGTCGTGTCGGGGCGCAGCTACCTCGACGAGAGCATGATCACCGGCGAGCCGATGCCGGTGCTGAAAGAGCCGGGAGACAGCGTGGTGGGCGGCACCATCAACCAGAATGGCGCGCTGGTGTTCCGCGCCACCCGCATCGGGGCCGAGACAGCCCTGGCCCAGATCATCCGGATGGTGGAGCACGCCCAGGGCAGCAAGCCGCCGATTCAGGGGCTGGCGGACCGGGTGGTGCGGGTGTTCGTGCCGGTGGTGCTGGGCATCGCGGCGCTGACGTTCCTGGCGTGGCTGCTGTTCGGAGGGCCGCAGGCGCTCAGCTCCGCGCTGGTGAACACGGTGGCGGTGCTGATCATCGCCTGCCCCTGCGCCATGGGGCTGGCCACGCCGGTCAGCGTCATGGTCGGCACCGGCAAGGCCGCCGAACTGGGCGTGCTGTTCCGGACCGGCGCGGCGCTGGAAGGGCTGCACGCGGTGCAGGTGGTGGCGCTCGACAAGACCGGCACCCTGACCGAGGGGCGCCCGCAGCTGACCGACCTGGTGCTGACCTCCACGCTGGAACGCGCCGAGGTGCTGAGCCTGGTCGCCTCCGCCGAGGCGCAGAGCGAGCACCCGCTGGGCCGCGCCATCGTCGAGGCGGCCGGTCGGGAGGGCTTGCCGCTGGAGCCGGCGCAGTACTTTGAGGCGGTTCCCGGCTACGGCCTGGCCGCCACGATCGGAGGCCGCCTGGTGAACGTGGGCGCCGACCGGTACATGCAGCAGCTCGGCCTGGATGTGGACCCTGTGGCGCTGCAGGCAGCTCAGCTGGGCCAGGCGGGCCGGACTCCGCTCTACGCGGCCATTGACGGTCAGCTGGCAGCGCTCCTGGCGGTGGCCGACCCGGTCAAGGCGGGCAGCGCCGAGGCGGTCCGTGCGCTGAAGGCCCAGGGGGTGCAGGTGGCCATGATCACCGGGGACAACGCCCGCACCGCCCAGGCGATCGCGGAGCCGCTGGGCATCGATCAGGTGCTGGCCGAGGTGCTGCCCGGCGGCAAGAGCGACGCGGTGCAGCGGTTGCAGGCCGCCGGCCAGCGGGTGGCGTTCGTGGGGGACGGGATCAACGACGCGCCGGCCCTGGCCCGCGCGGATGTGGGGCTGGCCATCGGGACCGGCACTGACGTGGCCGTGGAGACCGCCGACGTGGTCCTGATGAGCGGCGACCTGCGCGGTGTGCCAAACGCCATCGCGCTCAGCCGCGCCACCCTGCGCAACATCCGGCTGAACCTGTTCTGGGCCTTTGCCTATAACGTCCTGCTGATTCCGGTGGCGGCAGGCGTTCTGGCTCCCGCGCTGGGCTGGCAGCTGAGCCCGGTGCTGGCCGCCGCCGCCATGGGCTTTTCCAGCGTGTTCGTGCTGAGCAATGCCCTGCGGCTGCGCCGGTTCCGGCCACCGGTTCAGCCGGGCCCGCTGGACCGGCCGGCCACGGCCCGGCCCTCCGGCAGCCGCCAGCTGACTTAATCCCTCTGGGGTGTCCGGGCGAGGTCCGTGCAGTGGACCTCGCCCGGACGTTTGTTTGGACCCGGCGTCGAGGCAGACAACGCCGGGAATTTCCTGGGGGGTTCCTTGGTTCGGGCCGGCAGGCCCCTGCTGGCGCCCTCACTGGTCAAGTGTTGCCGGCGGAGCGGGGCCACTGGGATGGCGGGCCGGGTTCCCCCCCGTGCCATCCCGGCGTGGCTGCGTGTAAGAAATTCGTCATAAGTGCTCCATCAAACTGATGAACGGCCCCCCGTGCCACCAGTTTCCCGTCGCCTTCTCTGCTTCATCTTCAGGAGAAACTATGCCCCGCATTTCCGCACTGCCTGTGGCTGTGCCCCTGGCCACGCTCGCCTTGCTGGTCGGCTGTGGCAACCCGGCACCTCCGGCGTACTCGCCGCCTCTGTCGCTGCAGGCCCTGAGCATGGGCAGCGCCAAGAAGTACGCGTTCATTCATACGCTCAGCATCCCGTCCACGCTCACCCTCAGTGCGCTTCAGAGCAGTTCCGGAGGCAGGGTCCTGGAGTTCTATCCGGATCTGGGCAGCGCCATCGTGGCCAACAATGTGGCAGCCCGGCAGCCCTATGACGTGACCGTGGAGTCCAACACCACCCGGCTGAAGATCGGGGATGCCCGGATGCAGGGGTTCAACGCCTGGTCCAGCGGCTTCAATGCCTGGTCGAGCGGCTTCACCGCGTGGTCCAGCGGCTTCACCACCTGGAGCACGGGCAACAGCGCCCTGGCCACCACCTTCACCGAGAATATGGACGACTGGAACGCCATTCAGCTGTCGGGCGCCCAGGCGCTGGTGCCGGAACTGGGCCAGGGCATCAAGGTCGCCGTGCTCGACACGGGCCTGGATCTGAATCATCCGGCCTTCTCAGGGCACGTGGACACCGCCAACATGTACGACTTCGTGGCCGGCACCCCGACGCCTCAGGACGTCAGCAACGGCACCAGTTCCGGCTCTGAGGGCTACGGCCACGGCACGGCCGTCGCTTCACTGGTGCTGCAGATTGCCCCGAAAGCCACCATCCTGCCGCTGCGGGTCCTGGACACCAACGGGTGCGGCGACATCCAGACCATCGCCAACGCCATCAGTTATGCCGTCAGCGCGGGCGCCAAGGTCATCAACCTGTCGCTGGGCTCCACCACGGACGTCTGGGCCCTGAACAGCGCCATCCAGTCGGCCATCAGCCGGGGCGTAACGGTGGTGGCTGCCGCCGGCAACAGCGGGGATACCAACGTCCTCTATCCGGCCCGCAACGCGCTGGCCAACGGCAACAACCTGCAGGCCTATGGCTCGGTCAGCGTCGGCAGCGTCACCAACTCGCTGACGAAGTCGGCGTTCAGCACGTATGGCAGCTATCTGGAGCTGACGGCGCCCGGCGAGGGGCTCAAGACCGCCTTCCCCAACAACCAGACCGTGCTGGCCACCGGCACCTCCTTTTCCACCCCCGTGGTGTCCGGGGCGCTGGCGCTGGCGCTGTCTGCGGGCGTGCCCAGCGCCAACCGGTACGATGTCTCGGCCCTGCTGAACGCCCTGGACAGCACCGCCACCCTAAACAACGATTCGACCTACCGGCTGGGGTACGGTACCCTCAATCTCACCGCGTTTATTCACAAGTACCGCTAAGGAGATTCCAATGTCCCTGTCTCTATCCAATCGCCTTGCGGCCGGCCTGAGTCTGCTGCTGCTGACCGGCTGCGGCAGCGTCGCACCTACACAGCTTCATCCTCTGGCGTTGCCGTCTGGTCAATACAGCACTGCCGAGGCCACCGGCAAGATCGGGGCCTGGGCCAGCGGCAAGATCGGCGCGTGGGCCAGCGGGTCCACCGCCAGCACCCTGCCCAGCGGCGTACCCAACACCTTCACCGACAACCTGGCCGCCTGGAACATGGTGCAGCTGTCTGCCGCGCAGGTGGCCGCGCCGCACCTGGGCGCCGGCATCAAGGTGGCGGTCATCGATACCGGCCTGGACCTGAGCCACCCCGCATTCCAGGGCCACCTGGCCCCGGCCGCCGACCAGTACGACTTCCTCGACAACGATACCTCCCCTGCCGAGCGCGGTAGCCCGGCGGACCTCGCGTACGGCCATGGCACGGCCATCGCTTCGCTGGTGCTGCAGGTCGCGCCGAAGGCCACCATCATGCCGCTGCGGGTCATTGCCCCGAACGGCCTCGCCACCCCCTCGGTGGTGGCCAGCGCCGTCAACTGGGCGGTGCAGCACGGGGCGACCGTCATCAACCTGTCGGTGGTGTCGAGCGTCGACTCGGCCCTGACGGACGCCCTGCGCGCCGCGGCGGCCAAGGGAGTGTACCTGGTGATGGCGGCGGGCAACGAGGGCGTGGCACCCCCAATGTACCCGGCCCGGTCCAGCGCGCAGGCCACCACCCTGGGCCAGTACGCCCTGAGCGTGGGCAGCCTGGAGCTGAGCACCACCAAATCCGACTTTTCCAACTACGGCACTCAGCTGTCGCTGCTGGCGCCGGGTCGCCTGATGACCACCGCCTATCCCGGCAGCCAGTTTGCCCAGGCCACCGGCACGTCGTTCGCCGCCCCGGTGGTGTCGGGCGTGCTGGCGCTGGCGCTGGGCGAGCCGCTGTCTACCACCAACCGCACGCAGCTCGTCAGCCGCATCGTGGGCTCCGCCCGGGATGTCAGCGCTGCCAATGCCGCCTACAAGGTCGGCAGCATGCCCTTCAACCTGATCAGTGCCGCGAACTTCCTGAACACCCTGCGCTGAACCCTGAAATGGACGTCGGACCCGGCAGGTATGCCGGGTCCGCCTATTTGGTGCCGCGGGCCTTCAGACCACCACGGTGTTGCGCGTCTGCTTGGCCCGGTACAGCTTGAAATCCGCCGCCGAAACGAGCTTCTCGTAATCCCTGGTCTGGTCGTTGACCGCAGCTCCCGCCGACACCGACACGTGCAGCCCCGGCGCCACCTGATCCCAGGGATGGCTGTGGACTGCTACCCTTAGCCGTTCAATATGGCGGGCGGCCTGCTCCAGCGTGGTGTCGGGCAGCAGCAGCAGAAACTCCTCGCCGCCGTACCGGGCAGCGGCCTGCTGGCCACTCAGGCTTTCCGTCAGCAGGCGGCCCACTTGCCGGATCACCTCGTCGCCCACCGGATGCGAGTAGCGGTCGTTGACCTGCTTGAAGTGGTCGATGTCGATCATGGCCACCGCCATCGTGGCCCCCCGGAGCCGGTGGTCCTCGTAGGCCCGCTGCAACAGCGTCTCGATGTGCCGGCGGTTGTACAGGCCCGAAAGCGCGTCCTCCCGCACCTGCCGCTCCAGCAGGTCGGCCTGTTCCTGCAACGCGACCAGCAGGCTGCTCTTCTCACGGTTGGCCCGTTCCAGCGCCACGTTCGCGTTCGCCAGTTCCAGCGTCCGCAGGCGGTACAGTTCGGCCTCCGACTGGGCCCGTTCCACCTCGAACTGCATCAGCAGCGCCTCGTTGCGGTGGGCGGTCAGCTGCTCATTCAGCGCTCGGTCCACATCGCGTTCCACCTCCAGGTGCCGCATCGCCTCATCGAAGGCGCCCCGGGCCTTGTGCATGCCGGCCAGTTCGTGGTGCACGCGCACCAGCATCTCCTTGATGTCCAGACGCTCGGCCACCTCGCGCACCTCGCCCAGGGCCTGCGCGGCCTCGTCGGTACGTCCCTGCCGGGTCAGGCTGTGCGCCTGAAACAGCCGCATCCAGCCGTAGGCATCCGGGGCATCAATGCCGGAGCGCCGCAGCGTCTCCAGCGCTTCATCGTGCAGCACAATGGCCCGCTTCAGCTCGCCGGTGCCGTCCAGCGCCCGCCCCACCACCGAGCACGACACCGCCTCCAGCACCGGATTGCCGGCGGCGCGGGCGGCCTCCACCGCCTGCCGGCCCACCTGCTGCGCCAGGGCATACTCCCCAAGTTCCACCAGATTATCCGCCATGTTGTACAGGCAGTTGGCCTGACCCGGCAGGTTTCCGCTCTGCTGATGCAGGGCGAGCGCCTGTTCGAAATAGCCGAGGGCGGAACGCCGGTCCCCCATGCGGGCCGCCGTGACCACCCCCAGGTTGCCCAGGGCGTTGGCCTGTCCGCTCGCGTCCTCCAGGCGACGCGACAGCTCCAGGCTCTCCAGCAGGTACTGGGTGGCCTTCTCGGTGTTGAACAGGTCCTTGTAGAGCCAGGCCAGCAGGTTCTTGCAGTCGCGTTCCAGTGCGAGGTCACTGCCGGGCGTCTGAAGATTCAGGGCGCGGTTCAGGCGGTGGAGGGCGCTGCGCGGGTCGCCGGTCCGCAGGTCGGAAAACGCCAGGGTGCGCAGGCTGGCCATCACGCCCGGCGGATGATCGTGCTGCTCGGCCAGCGCCAGGGCGTCCTGAGCCTCCCGTTTGCTGCGCTCGGGGTCGGTCTGCCGGCAGTCCCAGGCCGAGGTGTTCAACGTCTGCAGATGCTCCAGCACCGCCGGCGGCACCACCACCCGGCGCACCGTCGAGGTCGCCTCGCGGCCCAGATCGCCGTCCGGGTCCAGGCGGGGCGCGACGGCCGCCAGCCCGCTGTCGTTGACCATCTCCAGGAACGCCCGCGTCAGGTCCGGGTCGAAGTGGCGGCCCGACTGCGCGAGGATTTCGGCGCGGGCGGCCTCCACCGTCCACGCGGCCTTGTAGGGGCGTTCGGTGGTGAGCGCGTCCCAGACGTCGGCAAGCGAGACGATCCGGGCCGACAGGGGAATGTCCTGGCCGCTGAGGCCATGGGGATACCCGCTGCCGTCCCAGCGCTCGTGGTGATGCAGGGCAATTTCCTCGGCCATCCGCAGCAGCCGGGTGGTGCTGCCCTGCAGCATCCGCGCGCCAATGGTGGTGTGCAGCTGCATGATCTCGAATTCCGTGTTGGTCAGTTTGCCGACTTTCAGCAGCACCGCGTCCGGCACGCCGATCTTGCCGATGTCATGCAGGCGCGACGACAGGCGGATCAGCTCCACCTGATCGGTGGGCAGCCCAATCTGCATCGCGAGGTGGGCGGCCAGCTCTGACACGCGCAGGGTGTGGCTGCCGGTCTTGTCGTCGCGGTACTCGGCCGCGATGCCCAGGCGGACCACCACCTCCTGGTGGGCCGTTTCCAGCTCCCGGGTCCGCTGGAGCACCTCCGCCTCGGCCTGCTGGCGGGCCTCCTGCGCGGCCTCGTTCAGCAGCCGGTAGGCCTCCGCCTGGTGGGTGGCGCGCTCCATCTCCAGCTGCCGGGCCAGGTCCTCCACCTTCTGCTCGTGTTCCTCCTGCCGCACCCGCCGTTCCAGCTGCAGCGCCTCCCGCAGCGGCGCAGCGGCTCGCTCCGGCTGGCCCGCCCGCAGGTATGCCTCGGCCAGCACCTCGCACACTGCCAGGGTCGTTTTGGGATTGTCGGCCGCCGTGGCGAGGGCCAGCGCCGCCTCCAGGTGGCCCACGGCGACCTCCGGCTGCTCCAGTTCCAGCCGGCCCAGGTTGAGCAGGGCGTTCAGTTCGCTCGGCCCGGCCCCCAGCCGCCGCGCCAGGTCCAGGGCGTCCAGGCACATCCGGCGGGCCAGGTCCGTCTGGCCCGAGGCGCGGTACACCTGCGCCAGGGTATCGAGCAGCTCGGCCTCGTCCTGCAGCCGGTTGTGCGCCTGCGCCAGCGCCAGGGCGCGGCACAGCTGCTGCAGCGCCTCCTCCAGCTGTCCGCTGTCCTTGTAGGTCAGGCCCAGGCCGGTGAGCCCGGCGATCTCGTTGGCGACGTGCCCGGCCTGCAACGATTCCTCGATGCCCAGCTGGAAGTACTGGATGGCCCGCGGATAATCCGACAGGTCGTGGTACAGGTTGCCGACATTGGTCAGGCAGGCGCTGGCGAGGGCGTGCATCGGCAGGCCGCTGTGAATGATGTGATCGAAACAGGCGAGCAGGTGTTCCAGCGCGACGTGATAACGGCCGGCACTCAGGGCGATCAGCCCCAGGTTGTTGAGGCTCTTGGCATGGCCTTCCTGGTCGTTGGCCTCCGCACACACGGCCGCCTCCAGCTCGGTGAGCCGCACCGCGTCATCGGTGTGGCCCAGGAAGAAATGGGCCTTGGCGAGCAGGTTGAGCACCAGCGCACGCTCGGAGGCCGGGGCGCCGACCAGCCGCAGCGCCTCCTCTTCCAGGCCCACAACCGCCTGATATTCCTGGACCTCGTCGTGCTGGACCATGCGGGCCACCAGACCGTCCAGGGTGGCGGGCACGGCGGTCTGGGCCTCGCCCGGCAGCTCTGACCAGGAGGGCGCGTCGCGGCTGCCCTGCTGCGGGTCAGCGACGGGACCGGTCATGCCCGCACCGGCGCGGCGGAGCGGACCCAGGACTGTGGGGTAACGGAGTTCAAAGGTGGTCCCTTCCTGATGACGTTGACATGCAAGACGTGCGGAGAACCTCCACCCGCCCAGCCTACGGTGCAGCGTCTGACAGCGGCCTTATAGATGACTTCGGGCGGAGGGGGTACCCAGGGGGGTGCCTGCGCTAGCATGCCTGCCATGAACGTTCCGCCTACAGGAATGGCCAGCCGGCTGGCGGTGGTCCTGGTCTCCCCCAAGACGCCCGGCAACATGGGGGCCGCCGCCCGCGCCATGCTCAACATGGGCGCCTCGGACCTGCGGCTGGTGGCGCCCCGGGGCGACCACCTGGACTCCGGCGCGGTGGCGATGGCGGTACATGCCGAGCACGTGCTGCGCCAGGCCCGACTGTACCCCACCCTGGCCGAGGCCCTGGCCGACCGTGACCTGAGCGTGGGCACCACCGCCCGGCTGCGCGCCGACCTGCCGCCTCCGCAGCATCCGGCCACCGTGCGTCCACTGGTGCGTGCCGCCAGCGCCCCGGCCCTGGTGTTCGGGCCGGAGGAGTCCGGCCTGTCCAACGACGACCTGGAGCTGTGTCAGGCGGCGGTGCGGGTGCCCACCGCCGAGTACGCCAGCCTCAACCTGGCGCAGGCCGTGCTGCTGGTGTGCTACGAGTTCCTGCAGGGCCAGGACGACGTCGAGCGCGAAGCCCCGCTGGAGCGCCGCGCTGCCACCCACGCGGAGATGGAGCACATGTACGGCCACCTGCGCGACACCATGCTGCTGACCGGCTACTCGGACGAGGTGCGGGTGCAGCACACCCTGCGGCTGTGGCGCGCCTGGATGGACCGCGCCCGCATGACCACCGCCGACACCCGGCTGTTCCGGGGCCTGCTGCGGCAGACCCGCTGGAAGATTCAGGACGCCAGGAAGGCGGCAGCGGCAACTGCACCGGAAGCACCTGTTGAGGCCGGGCCCACGTCCTAGACTGCCGGTATGTCCGTTCCCGCGTACGGTGCCGAGCCTCAGCCTGAGCTGCCCGGCACGCCACTGTCCAGCCGCCTCCGCTTCTCGCGCACCATCCTGCCGCCGCTGATCCTGCTGGTGGTGGTGCTGTACGAGACGCTGGTGTCGCGCCTGCACAGCCCGCGCACCGAGGTCACGGCCCACCTGCTGTTCTACGGCCTGCTGGGTCCGCTCGTCACCTTCTTCACCATCCAGTGGATCGCGGACGGCGCGCGGGCCAGAGAGCAGGCGGAGCATGTGATGCGGCGGCTGTACGCCGAGCTCAGCGCCCAGAACGCCCGCATGCAGGCGGTGCAGACGCTGATGCGCGAGGTGGCCGACGCCCCGGACCTGGAGGCGGTGCTGAGCGCGTCCGCGCAGGGGGCGGTGCAGGCGACCGGCGCGGCGCACGCCCGGCTGCGGCTGGAGGGCGTGGAGGTGGGCGGACAGGCGCTGGGCGCCGAGCTGTCCAGCAGCGCCCAGGGCGACACACTGCTGGCCGCGCCCAGCGCCGATCTGAGGGAGCTGAGCCTGCCGCTGAGTGCCGGTCCCGGCCGGGTGGGCCAGATGAGCCTGTACTTCGAGGCGCCGCCCAGCGAGCAGACCCGCGCGCTCGCCGAGGCGATCGGGGCGGAGGTGGGCGCGGCGCTGGCGGCGGCCCAGCAGCGCAGCCGCGACCTGATCACGCTCTACGAGGTGGACCAGTCCATTCGGGCCGAGCGCAACATGCGCCGCCTGCTCGCCCGCGTGACCGGCAACATGGCCGAGCGGGTGGGCGCCGAGAGCCGCGCCGCCTATCTCACTGACCAGGACGGCACGCTGCGCCTGGAATACGCGCGCGAGGGTGACGGCGAGGCGCATTACGGCGGCGCGGTCCCGGCCTTCGTGACGCGGGTGGGCCGTGAGGGCACCCCGATCATCAGCACCCCCGAGGAGGCGGCCGAGGTGCTGGCCGGCGCCCGCAGCGCCCTGGGCCTGCCGATGCGCGGTGAGGACGGACTGGTGGGCGTGATCGTGCTGGGGGCCGCCCGGGAGAGCGCGTTCAGCGGCATGCGGGTGCCGCTGCTGGCGCTGCTGGCGTCGCAGGCCACGCTGGCGGTCCGCAATGCCCGCGCCTACCTGCACAGCGAGGAGGTGGCCATCGGGGAGGAGCGCAGCCGCATCGCCCGCGAGATTCACGACGGCGTGGCGCAGTCGCTGGCCTTCTGTGCCATCCGGCTGGACCTGGTGGAGCGGCTGATCGTGCGGGACCCGGACAAGGCGGCCCAGGAGGTGCGGGCCGCCAGCGCGCTGCTGCGCGAGCAGATTCGGGAGGTGCGGCGCAGCATCTTCGCGCTGCGCCCCATCGACCTGGAGCGCTACGGCCTGCTGGAAACGGTCCAGCGCTACGTCAGCGACTTTGCCGAGCAGCACAACCTGAAGGCGCGGCTGGACGTGCAGGGCAGCATCTCGCTGGCCCCCAGCGACGAGGCTGTGGTGTTCCGCATCCTGCAGGAAAGCCTCAACAACGTGGCGAAACACGCCCGCGCCAGCATGGTGCAGGTGACGCTCACCGGTGGCAGCACCGTCCGGCTGCGCGTGGAGGACGACGGCGAGGGCTTTGACCCGCAGGCGGTGTCGGGCCGGGTGTCGAGCGCGGGCGGCCTGGGCCTCTCGCAGATGCGCGAACGGGTCGAGAGCCGGGGCGGGCACTATCAGGTGATCAGCATGCCGGGGCAGGGCACCCGCGTCGAGGCCAGCCTGGCGCAGGGCTAGGTCAGGTCCAGCTGCAGGTGATCCTCGTCGACGGGCGTCCCGTTCACGATCAGCGCCTCACGCTCGTGGCCGTACGTCTCGAAGCCCAGCCGCCGGTACAGGCGCAGCGCCGCCTGCTGAGAGGTGGTGACCGAGAGCTGCACCTGCCGGAGCCCCTCCATCTGCCGCGCCTGAGCCAGCAGTTCGCGCATCAGCTGCTCGCCCACCCCCTGCCCCCGCGCTTCCGGCTTCACGTACACGGCATTCACGCTGGCCTTGTGCTGCACGTTCCGGCGCAGCTGCCGCACCAGCGAGACGGTGCCCACCAACTGCCCGCCCTGCTCGGCGCCCAGCACCACCCGGCCCTGGCCCGGCTGGAGAAAGGCGGCCACCCGCTCCAGCGGTTCTGACCGGTACTCGTCGGCGTGGGTGCCGAAGGCCAGCGGCGACTCCTCCAGCCCCGCCAGCCGCAGGGCGAAGAACCGCCCCGCATCGTCCGGCTCCAGCACACGGATCAGCAGGTCAGCGGCCATCAGTTCAGCACCCGGTCCTCGCTGTCCGGGCCGCTGCCCAGCCGGAACTCCGGAATCGCCAGCCGGGTGGTGGCGCCCCAGGCGTCGCGCAGCAGGTAGGCGCCGCGCATGGTGCCGGGCGAGCGCTGCAGCGTCACGAAGCTGTCATACACGAACACGCCGCCCGGAGCGATAATCGGGGTCTGCCCCACCACGCCCTCGCCCTGGACCTGCGTGACCTGGCCGGTCGCGTCAGTGATGGTCCATTCCCGGGCCATCAGCTGCCAGCTCTCGTCGGAGTGGTTCTCGATCCGGATCACGTACTGGTACAGCTGGCCGCCGGCCCTGGTGGGTTCCGGGCGCAGCTGCACCTGCACCTGGACGCGCAGATCCGGGGCGGGAAGTTCAGGGCGGGGCGGGTCGTCGGTCACGCCGGAAGTGTAGCGGTTCGGGAGGTCCGGACGCCGCCGTTTGACAACACCCTGGGCCGCTGCTATATTTCGCTTCGCCTGAGGCCAGGGCTCTTAGCTCAACGGTCAGAGCAGTCGGCTCATAACCGATTGGTTGCCGGTTCAAATCCGGCAGGGCCCACCAGCACAGGTGGAACCGTGGGTGGTTAGCTCAGCGGTAGAGCATTCGCTTCACACGCGAAGGGTCACGTGTTCAAATCACGTACCGCCCACCAGATCAAGAACCCCGACAGTGTCGGGGTTCTTTTGTTGTTCAGCGGGGAGGCGTCAGAGCTGAGGTCATCTAGCCGGGGCTGTAGAACGCTGGATACCCCAACCCTCCTTCTGGCAGGCACGGCTCTCCCGGCTTTTCTGCCCAGACCGAGAAACCTCCGCGGCTGGAGGGCCTGCACCCCACGTCATCGCTCCGAGGGTTCCTGGCCGGGTCCACATCCCCCGCCGGGCCAGATGGATCACGAACGTCTAGGCCAATTGGTGTCCTGTGTACACCTACTGACTTGGAATCTGGCCGGCGTGCGTTACACTGCCCGTGCAGAAGTTCAGCCCCAGCGAGAGCTGGCTTCGGACTCAGGAGGACGTATGAAGGTAGGCATCAACGGATTCGGACGCATTGGCCGACTGGTGTTCCGCATTCTGGAAGCGCGTGGCGTGGAAGTGGTCGCCATCAACGACCTGACCGACAACAAGACGCTGGCCACCCTGCTGAAGTACGACAGCACCGCCGGCAAGTTCGACGGCACCGTCGAGTACGACGAGACCAGCCTGACCGTGAACGGCAAGAAAATCCAGGCGCTGGCCGAGCGCGACCCGGCCAACCTGCCGTGGGGTGAGCTGGGCGCCGATCTGGTGATCGAGAGCACCGGCATCTTCACCAGCCGCGAGGGGGCCAGCAAGCACCTGGAAGCGGGGGCCAAGAAGGTCATCATCACTGCGCCGGCCAAGAACGAGGACTTCAGCGTGGTGATGGGCGTCAACGAGCAGGACTACGACCCGGCCAACCACAACATCATCAGCAACGCCAGCTGTACCACCAACAGCCTGGGCGCGCCGATGAAGGTGCTGGACGAGGCCTTCGGCATCGAGAAGGCCATCATGACCACGGTGCACAGCTACACCAACGACCAGCGCGTGCTGGACCTGCCGCACAGCGACCTGCGCCGGGCGCGCGCCGCCGCCATCAACATCATCCCCACCAGCACCGGCGCGGCCAAGGCCGTGTCGCAGGTGTACCCCAAGCTGAAGGGCAAGTTCGACGGCACCTCGCTGCGCGTGCCCACCCCGGTCGGCAGCATCAGCGACGTGGTGGTAATCCTGGGCCGTGACGTGACTGCCCAGGAGGTCAACGCGGTGTTCAAGCAGGCGGCCGAGGGCAGCCACAAGGGCATCATCAGCTACACCGAGGACCCGATCGTGCTGCAGGACATCGTGGGCGACACCCACAGCGCCATCATCGACGGCGGCCTGACCATGGCGATGGGCAACCTCGTCAAGTTCTTCAGCTGGTACGACAACGAGTGGGGCTACAGCAACCGCATCGCGGACCTGGTGCAGTTCGTCCAGAGCAAAGCCAACTGAACGGCGCGTGAGGGATGGGCGCCGGGCCGGGGGCATGACTGCTCTGGCCCGGCGCCCATCCCTATGAGACCGGCGCCGGGCAGCGGCGCCCAAGGAGAACCCATGCAGACCCTCGATAGCCTGAATGTCGCCGGCAAGCGCGTGCTGGTGCGCGTGGACTACAACGTGCCGATCAAGGACGGGGTGATTCAGGATGACACCCGCATCCAGGCCTCGCTGCCGACCCTGCGCCGCCTGCTGGACGCGGGCGCCTCGGTGGTGCTGATGAGCCACCTGGGCCGCCCCAAGGGTGGCCCGGACCCCAAGTACACCCTGCAGCCGGTGGCCGAACGCCTGTCCGAACTGCTGGGCCAGCCGGTGCAGTTCATCGGCTCGCTGCCCGGCAGCGATGAGACGCGCGAAACGGTCAGCCAGCTGCAACCGGGTCAGGTGGCGCTGTTGGAGAACGTGCGCTTCGAGGCCGGCGAGGAGAAGAACGATGCCGGCCTGAACGGGCGGCTGGCCCAGCTAGGCGACGCCTTCGTGCTGGACGCGTTTGGCAGCGCGCACCGCGCCCACTCGTCGGTGAGCGGTGTGGCAGGCCTGCTGCCGCACGCGGGCGGCCTGCTGCTGGAGGCCGAGGTCAAGGCGCTGTCGCGCCTGCTGGAGCACCCGGAGCACCCGTACGTGGTGATCATCGGGGGGGCCAAGGTCAGCGACAAGATCAAGGTGATCGAGAACCTGCTGCCGAAGGTGGACCGGATGCTGATCGGCGGCGGCATGGCGTACACCTTCATCAAGGCCCAGGGCGGAAGCATCGGCAACAGCATCCACGAGGACGATCAGCTGGACCTGGCCCGCCGCCTGCTCAGCGAGTACGGCGACAAGCTGCTGCTCCCCACCGACGTGGTGGCGGCCGACCGCTTTGCCGAGGATGCCACCACCCAGGTGGTCCCGGCCAATGCCATTCCGGACGGCTGGGAAGGGCTGGATGCCGGGCCTCAGACGCGGGCGGCGTACGCCGCCGCGCTGCAGGGCGCGAAAACGGTGTTCTGGAACGGCCCGCTGGGCGTGTTCGAGTTCCAGGCTTTCGCGGCCGGCACCAACGCGATCGCGGAGGCGGTGGCCGGGCTGGGCGAGGGCGCCTACACCGTGATCGGCGGCGGTGACAGCGTCTCGGCCATCAACAAGAGCGGGCAGGCCGACCGGGTGAGCCACATCTCCACCGGCGGCGGCGCCAGCCTGGAACTGCTGGAAGGCCAGCAGCTGCCGGGCGTGGAAGCCATGAAGTAACCCGGCCCCACCGTCTCTTCCTCCTCTCTCCCCTCCCCGAGGTTTCCATGGCAAAGCCCCCCACCCTGCTGGCACTCAACTGGAAGATGAACAAGACGCCCACCGAGGCGACGGCCTGGGCCAAAGAACTGACTGCCCAGCTGCAGCCGGGCAGCGCCCAGCTGGCGATCATGGCGCCCGCGATTGATCTGCCGGCGCTGGCCACCTCCCTACAGGGCAGTGGCGTGGCCGTCGGCGGCCAGGACGTGTCGGCGCATGCCTCCGGCGCCTACACCGGCGAGATCAGCGCCGCGATGCTGCTGGACACCGGCGCGAGCCATGTGGTGATCGGCCACAGCGAACGCCGGGAATACCACGCCGAGAGCAGCCAGCTGGTGGCCGCCAAGACGCGCGCCGCTATCGAGGCGGGCCTGATTCCCATCGTGTGTGTGGGCGAAGGGCTGGAGGTGCGCGAGCGTGGCGAGCACGTGACCTACACGCTCGACCAGCTGCGCGACAGTCTAGCCGGCGTGCGGCTGGACCGCCCCGGCGCGCTGGTGGTGGCCTACGAACCGGTGTGGGCCATCGGCACCGGCAAGACCGCCACCGCTGCCGACGCCGAGGAGCTGTGCAGCGCCATCCGCACCGCGCTGGTGGGGCTGTACGGCCCCACCGGTCAGGACGTGCAGGTGCTGTACGGCGGCAGCGTCAAGCCCGGCAACATCCGTGAGATCTGCGACCAGCCGAACGTGAACGGCGCGCTGGTGGGCGGCGCGGCGCTGGAAGTGCAGAGCGTGCTGGACATGGCGAGCGCGCTGCGCTGAGGCCACACCTGCTTCACCCGACCCGGCCGCCTGGCCGGGTTTTTGCAATCCGGCACAGCCTTACAATTGCCCGGCATGTTAGGCTGCCGCCTATGAATCAGGAACTTCTGGCTCGCCTGACCGGGGCGATGCAGCAGGCCAGCCTCGACGCCCTGTGGGTCAGCACCCCCGAGAATGTCCGTTACCTGTCGGGCTTCAGCAGCCCCGCCGACGCCAAGGTGCTGGTGCTGGCCAGCGGCGAGGCCACGCTCTACACCGACGCGCGCTACACCGTGCAGGCCCGTGAGGAAACCGCGCTGCCCACCGTGATCGCCCGGCCACCCGAGACGCTGGTGCAAGCCGCCCCGCTGGTGGAGGGGCTGCGGGTGGGCTTCGAAGCGGACCACCTGACCGTGGCCCAGCTGGAGCAGCTGCGGGAGCACTGGACCGCCGTGCAGCTCGTCTCAAGCAGCGGTCTGATCGCGCGGCTGCGGACCCTCAAGACCGCGCAGGAGGTGGAGGCAATCCGGGCCGCCCAGCGGTTGGCCGACGAGGCCTTCGCCGCCGTGCGTCCGATGATCCGGGCGGGCGTCCGCGAGCTGGACGTCGCGCTGGCGCTGGAAACGTACATGCGCGAGCGCGGGGCCATGCCGGCCTTCGACACCATCGTGGCGTCCGGGCCGCGCGGAGCCATGCCGCACGGAGCGGCCTCGGAACGCGTCATCGGAGAGGATGAGCTGGTCACGCTGGATTTCGGGGCGCAACTGAACGGCTACAACAGCGACATGACCCGCACCGTGGCGGTGGGCAATCCGAGCGAGGAGCTGCGGCGGCTGTACCGCGCCGTGCTGGAGGCCGAGCAGACGGCCGTGAAGGCGATCCGTCCCGGCATGAGCTGCGCGGAACTGGATCAGCTGGCGCGTGGGGTGCTGGAGCGGCATGGCCTGGCCGAGTACTTCGCCCACTCACTGGGCCACGGCGTGGGGCTGGCGGTGCATGAAGGCCCGGGGCTGCGCCAGAAGAGCGAGGAGGTCCTGGAGCCGGGCATGGTGGTCACGGTGGAGCCGGGCGTGTACCTGCCGGACGTGGGCGGCCTGCGAATCGAGGACCTGGTGCTGGTGACGGCGGACGGGTACGAGGTGCTGTCCGGCAGTCCGATGGACACGCTATGAAGCGAGCGCTCTGGACAGCGGTCCTGCTGGGTGGAGGGCTGACGCTGGCCGCGCCGTACACCGTCCAGCCGGGCGACACCCTCTGGTCGCTGGCCAGGGCGCACGGCCTGACGGTCGCCCAGGTGATGCAACTGAATCACCTGACCACCGACGCGCTGCGGGCCGGGCAGGTGCTGCAGCTGCAGCTGGAGGCAGAGACGCCGGCTCCGGTGCCTGCCGCCACGGACGACACCCCGCCCCCCGCCACGCCGGGCCAGCGGGGAATGGCGGTGTACTACCCGGGCCGCTTCAGCAACCTGACCGCGCTGACCGCCGCCCACCCCAGCCTGCCGTTCGGCACCTGGGTGCGGGTGCAGCTGGCCCGCAGCGGGCGCAGCGTGGACGTGATGATCAATGACCGTGGGCCGTTCGGAAATCCGGAGCGCATCATTGACCTGTCCACGGAGGCGGCGCGGGCGCTGGGCATGCTGGACGATGGCGTGGCGGCCGTGACCCTGACGGTGCTGCGTCAGCCCTGAGCCTGCTCCGGAGTTCAGGGTGTAGAATCGTTCGGGCTACACTCAAGTCTTTGCACCACGAAAGGATTCACTCACCATGACCAACCAAGACACTGCGCTGCTGACGCTGGAAACCGTCGCCAAGTACCTCAAGGACAAGGACGTCCAGCTCGACATCGAGGAGAACAACGGTCAGCGCTTCGTCAAGATGGGCTGGCGCTTCGAGATGGGAGACGCCGCCGTGCTGGTGAGCGTCAACGACGGCCCCAACAACACCAGCCGCCTCGAGATCACCTGCGTGACTCACAAGACCTACCAGAACCGCAAGGACGAGGTCATGGGCATGCTGAACGAGCGCAACCGCGAGCGCGCCTTCAGCCGCAGCATCGACGCCGACGGCAACGTCTGGCTGGAGTACGTGGGCTTCTACCCCACCCTGGCTGAGATGCCGCAGGAGACCTTCGACACGCTGTTCGGCGGTGTGCTGATGCACTTCCAGGATGACTACGCCACCCTGGAAGGCTTCCAGATTCAGCCGCAGCAGCCGCAGGCCTGACCGACCCGGTCCCTCAGGCAGCCTTTACGGCTGCCACTCTTTTCTTCTATCAAGTGAATTATTTCACGATAATCCAGCTCGTGAAAATTTGCTTTGCTGAGATCAATTCTCGGACTCCCACCATGTCTCCGCCGGCGAAACCGGCATGGTCCGCTTGTGGCGAGTTGTGCGGTACAGCCGCTCTACGCGCCCGGCCACCTCCTCGGAGACGGCCCTGCCCTCCAGATAATCGTCAAGCTGCTCGTACGTGAGGCCCAGCGCCACCTCGTCCGGCAGTCCTGGCCGGTTGTCCTCCAGGTCGGCAGTGGGGACTTTCAGATACAGTCGCTCCGGCGCCTCCAGGTGTTTCAGCAGGGCGCGGCCCTGGCGTTTGGTCAGGCCGGTCAGCGGGGTCAGGTCCACGCCGCCGTCGCCGTACTTGGTGTAGAAGCCGGTCACGGCCTCGGCCGCGTGGTCGGTGCCCACCACCAGCAGGTTGCGTTCACCGGCCAGGGCATACTGCAGCGCCATGCGCATGCGTGCCTTCAGGTTGCCACGCACGAAGTCGGCCAGCGGCTGGCCGGTGCCTTCACGCACGCTCTCGGCCGCCGCGTCGGTGGCCGGTCCCACGTTTAGCACCACCGTCTCAGGCGCCTGAATAAAGGCCAGGGCCGCCTGGGCGTCGTCCTCATCCGCCTGACGGTGGTAGGGCAGCCGCACTGCGATGAAGGTGTAGCCGCCGCCGTGCTCGGCATTCAGCTCGGCGACCGCCAGCGCACACAGCCGCCCGGCCAGGCTACTGTCCTGACCGCCGCTGATGCCCAGCACGAATCCGCGCGCCGGCGTGCTCTGCAGGTAGCGCTTGAGAAACGAGATGCGCCGCTGCACCTCGGCGGCCGGATCGATGGTGGACTGCACGCTCAGGGCCTGCATGATCTGGTTCTGCATCGGCGTGGTCATGTCCCAAGTCTGGCATAAGGCTCAAGAGGGCCGCCAAGCACGGACCCTTACACTGCGGTCATGGACGCGTCTCCCCTGTTCACCGACCTGTATCAGCTCACCATGCTGGGCGGCTACTGGCAGCGCGGGCTGCACACCCAGGAGGCGGTGTTCGACCTCTATTTCCGGCGCAATCCGTTTGGCGGCGGGTACGCGGTCTGGGCCGGCCTGGAAGTGGCCCTGGATCACCTGCTGTCGCTGCGCTTCGACGACGCGGCGCTGGCGTACCTGAAGGGGCTGCAGCTGTTTCCGGCTGACTTCCTGGAGGCCCTGGCCGGTTGGCGCTTCAGCGGCACCATCGAGGCCTTCCCGGAGGGGTCGGTGGTGTTCGCCCACGAGCCGCTGCTGACCGTGACGGCGCCGCTCTGGGAGGCGCAGCTGATCGAGACCGCGCTGCTCAACATCGTCAACTTCCAGACCCTGATCGCCAGCAAGGCCGCCCGGTGTGTGTGGGCCGCGCAGCAGTCGCCGCACGGTGGACAGGTGATCGAATTCGGCACCCGCCGGGCCCAGGGACCGAACGGAGCGCTCAGTGCGGCCCGCGCGGCGTTCGTGGGCGGCGCGGTGGGCACCAGCAACGTGGAGGCCGGGCAGCGCTACGGTCTGCCGGTGGTCGGCACCCACGCGCACGCCTGGGTCGAGAGCTTCGGTAGCGAGCTGGAGGCGTTCCGCGCCTACGCCGAGCTGTATCCGGACCAGACCACGCTGCTGCTGGACACGGTGGACACCCTGAAAAGCGGCCTGCCCAACGCCATCACGGTGGCGGGTGAGCTGCGCGCACGCGGCCACGAGCTGCGCGGAGTCCGGCTGGATTCCGGCGACCTTGCGTGGCTGTCGGCACAGGTGCGGGCCGAGCTGGACCGGGCCGGGTTCCCGGACGTGAAGATCACCGCCTCCAACGACCTCTCGGAGGAAGTGATCGAAAGCATCATCCGGGAAGGCGGACGCATCGACACCTACGGCGTCGGCACCCAGCTCGCCACCGGCGGCGGCGCGGGCGGTGGCGCACTGGGCGGCGTGTACAAGCTTGTCGAACTGAACGGCATCGGCCGCATCAAGCTGACCGGCGACCCCACCAAAACCAGCTTGCCCGGCACCAAACGCGTCTGGCGGGCCACCGACGCGCAGGGGCACGCGGTGCTGGACGTGCTGACGGCGCAGGATGAGGTGCCGAGCAGTGGCCTGAGGGTCAGTGACCCCAGCAACCCGCTGCGCAGCTCCCGGCTGCCCGGCGGGCTGGACTGGCACGATCCGCGCCAACGGGTGGTGGAGCGGGGCGAGCGCTCCACCCCGGCCGCCTCCCTGCCTTCGCTGCAGGAACGCGCTCAGGCGGAGCTGGCCCGGCTTCCAGCCGGGACCCGGCGGCTGCTCAATCCGCACCTGTACCGGGTGGGCGTGAGCGACACCCTGCAGGGCCGCCGCGAGACCCTGACCGAGCAGCTGCGCGCCAGCCTACCGGTCCGCTGACTCCGCAGACGCCTGCAGCTCGTCCAGCACCTGCCGGATCACGCCGCCCGGATAGCCGCGCCGCATCAGGAAGCCGTAGGCACGCGCCCGGGGATCAGCAGCACGCTGAAAGCTGTCCCACCGGCGCTCCAGCACGCGCCGGGCGTCCTCCAGTTCGGCCTGTGGGTCACGCGCCTCCAGCGTCTCCTCGATCAGGTCCTCGTCCAGGCCCCGCTGGCGCAGTTTCTGGCGCACCCGGTACCCGCCCACGCCGCGCCGTTGTCCCTCGGCCCGCGCCACCTGCTCGTCGCTGAGGTAGCCGAGTTCGCGCACGCGGGTCAGCACCGCCTCGGCCAGCGCCTCGTCGTCGGTGCGGCGCAGCAGCCGGGTCCGCAGTTCGGCCTCGCTGAGCATCCGCTGGCCCAGCGCCCGGAAGGCGTACGCGAGCAGCTGTTCGCGGGCCTCGTCGGCGCTGGCTGGGGGGTCCGGACGGTGAGGGCGGTTCATGGCCTCCATTGTGCCGCTTGCAGTGGGTCGCCGGAGCCTGTAAAGTAACAAAGTTGCTTCCCGAGAGGTGAGCAGCGTGCAGCCTCCGCTGCACCGCGCGGGACGGCCGACCAGCCCCCGACGCTCGTGTTCCCGGTGGGCACACCAGGAACCGCCCTGCATCCGCAGGAGAAAGAGGAATCCCATGGCCCTGCGCCACAAATCTGCCCAGAAACGTCACCGTCAGAGCCTCAAGCGCCGCGCCATCAACCGCAGCCGCAAGAGCACCATCCGCACCTTCACCAAGAAGGCCGTGGAAGCGTTCAGCGCCGGCGCTGAGAACGCCGCCGAGATGCAGCGCAAGGCCGAGAGCCTGATCGACAAGGCCGCCAAGGGCAGCACCATGCACAAGAACGCCGCCGCCCGCAAGAAGAGCCGTCTGGCCAAGCGCATCAACCGCGAGCAGGCCGCCAAGGCCCAGCAGTAAAACTCAGACGGAGTGGGGGCACCGGTCAGATTGACCTGGTGCCCCGCTTCTTTTAGGTCTCAGTTCTGGACGTGCCGCACGTCCACCCGCCCGGTGAAGTGGTCGTATTCCAGGGTCAGACGATACGAGCCCGGGTCGTTGTGCCCCTGCAGGTTGATGGCCCAGTCACCGCGCACACACTCCTGACCGCCGACCTGGTTGCCCGCCGGATCGCGCAGGCGCAGCACGATCCGGCCAGATTTCCCGTTGCAGGTGCCTTTCACCTGAACCGGCACGCTGTCGCCGGCCATCCGGTAACTGTATTCGCTGGCGCCCTGGGCATTGACCAGCCAGGTGGGCATGACCGTGACCATGCCCAGACGGATTCCGCCGGTGAAGTAGAGGGTGGCCGCCAGGACCACCAGAAGTATCGCGATGACGATCCGCATCCTGCCTCCAATTGTAGCACCGGTCACCTGTTCAGGCGGTCAGCGTGTCGGCACCGCCAGATAGCCGAAGGTGCCGGGGCCGACGTGGGCCCCGATCACACAGCCCATCAGCTGCATCCGTCCGCGCACGATATTCAGTTTGGAACTGCGCAGGGCGGCCTGAAGTTCCTGCATCCGCTCGCTGTCGCGCCCGGCATGCACGACCGCCACCGACAGCGGCGTCTGCCCGAAGTGCTGTTCCATGCGCCGGATGATGTCCTGGCCCGCCCCGGACGCCCGCACCCGCCGCCGAGCGGTGATGCGCCCCTCCTGAAAGCCCAGCACCGGCCGCACGCCCAGCAGGTTGCCGACCAGTTCGGCAGAGCGCGACAGCCGGCCGCCGCGCCGCAGGTATTCCAGATCCGTGACGCAGAACTCGGCGTAGATTTCGCTGCGCACGCGCTCCAGCTCCGCCACCGTCTGCTCCAGCGTGAGGCCGGCGTCGCGGGCGCGGACGGCGGTCAGCACGTACTCGGCAAGCTGGCACGACGCCGACCCGGAATCGAAGTGGTGTACCCGGTCGCCACCCGGCAGCTGCGCGGCGGCGTTGCGCGCCACAGTGATGGTCTCGGAGATCTGGGACGAGAGGTGAATGCTCAGCACCTGCTGACCGGCCTGCACCAGCGGCTGATAGACGTCCATAAAGGCGGCCACGCTGGGCGGCACCGTCTGGGCCTGCTGGCCCTCCTTCATCTGCTGATACAGCGTGTCGGGATCGAGTTCACTCCAGTCGGCGTACTGCCGGCCCTGCATCTGGATGTTGAGCGGGACGCAGCGGACATCGGCGCGCTGCAGTTCGGCCACGCCGAGGTCGCAGGTAGAATCAGTGACGAGGGTGAACATGACCTTTTCATGTTAAAAGTCTTCAGACACCATTGTTGTGAATATCTTCACTGCGCGTCAGCACGCCCGATAGGGGGCAGAGTGTTCCTCATCTTTTATACATAAACAAACGCGTGGCGGGGGGAGCCACGCGTTCTTGAGGGAAGGTGAGGGCGGTGGGGAACCGCCACTCGCCTCATATTGTACGCAGAAATGCCCACATCAATCTGACAGGAGGGTGAACCGGAGTGAGAAACGCCACGATTTGAAGCCGGCGGGGAGAGATGGCTACAGCAGAATCAGGTCGTCGCGGTGGACCACTTCCGGGCCGTAATCGTAGCCGAGCAACGCCGCAATGTCGCGCGAATGGTGGCCCTGCACCCGCCGCAGGTCATCGGCGCGGTACCGGGCCAGGCCACGGCCCACCTCGGCGCCGTCAGGAGCCAGCAGGCGCACGGTGTGGCCGCGCTCAAACTGTCCTTCCACACCTCGGACGCCTGCGGGCAGCAGGCTCCCCTGCCCGCGCAGCGCCTGGGCAGCGCCGTCATCGAGCAGCAGGCGGCCCGGCGCGATCTCCGCCAGAATCCAGCGCTTGCGGGCCTCCAGTCGGCTGCCCGACGCCTGGAAGCGGGTGCCGAGCGACTCGCCCTGCACCGCCCTCACGAACACGTCCGGCGCGTCCCCCGGCGCGATCACCACCGGCGTTCCGGCGCGGGTGGCGATCTCGGCCGCCTGGATTTTGGTGTACATGCCCCCGGTGCCGCGGTGGGTGCCCGCGCCGCCCGCCAGCGCCCAGATGTCCGCGTCGATGCGGGCCACCTCCGGAATCAGGGTGGCCTGCGGGTTCAATCTGGGGTCGGCGGTATACAGGCCCGGCGCGTCGGTCAGGATCACCAGCAGGTCGGCCTCCAGCATGTTGGCCACAAAGGCCGACAGGGTGTCGTTGTCGCCTACCTTGATCTGCTCCACCGCCACGGCGTCGTTCTCGTTGATGATCGGCAGCACCCCGCGCTCCAGACAGCCGAGCAGCGTGGTGCGGGCGTTGAGGTAGCGGGTGCGGTCACGGAAATCGTCGGCGGTGAGCAGCACCTGCGCCACCCGGATGCCGTACAGCTCGGCCAGCATCGCGTAGGTGTGCATCAGGGTGCCCTGCCCCACCGCCGCCAGCAGCTGCTTCTCGGCCAGCGTGCGGGTGCGCGGCGGAAAGTCCAGCGTTTCCCAGCCGGCCAGCACCGCCCCGGAACTCACCAGCACCACCGTGTGCCCGGCCGCCCGCAGCGCCGAGATCTGGCGAGTCAGTTCCACCAGCCGGGGCCGGTGCAGCCGGTCGGTCCCGGCCGTGAGCACCGAGGTGCCCAGCTTCAGCACCACCCGCACCGCTAGGCTCCGGCGTGCAGTTCCCGCACGCCCTCCGGCGTCGCCACATAGGCCACCGTCGCCATGCCCAGGAACAGCCCGGTCTCGACCACGCCCAGCACGCCCTTGAGCGAGCGTTCCAGCGAGGCCAGCGAGGCGTTCTCCGGAAAGTGGGCGTGAAAGATGTAGTTGCCGTTGTCGGTGATGTAGAGCGCTCCGGCGTCCCGGCGCAGCTCTCCACGCGCGCCCAGGGCGCGCAGCCGCTCCACCGTGCTGTCCACGCCAAACTGCACCACCTCGATCGGCAGCGGGGCCTTCTCCCCCAGCCGCGACACCAGCTTGGTGTGGTCGGCGATCACCGCAAAGCGTCGGGCCTGCACCTCCACCAGCTTCTCGCGGGTGAGGGCGCCGCCCAGCCCCTTGATCAGGTTCAGCTGCGGATCGATCTCGTCGGCGCCGTCAATCACGATGTCCAGCGGCTCCGGGGTCAGCGGCTCCACCGGGATGTTCAGGCTGCGCGCCAGGTCCTCACTGGCCTGAGAGGTGGCCACCGCCATCACGCCCTCCAGTTCACCCGCCGCCAGCCGCCGCCCCAGCTCCAGAATGGCGTAGCGGGCGGTGCTGCCGGTGCCGAGGCCGATGCGGGTGCCGCTCTGCACCAGCGCGGCGGCCCGGACGGCGGCCTGCTGCTTGAGCGCCTCCAGCTCAGCCACGGACGCTGCCCTGCCGCTGTTGGTCGGCCTCGATGGCCTTCACGACCGCGTCGGCGTGGCCGTCTACCGTGACCGCGTACCAGGCCTTGACCAGCCGCCCGTCCGGGCCGATCAGGAAGGTGCTGCGCTTGACGCCCTCCGAGACCTTACCGTACATGTTCTTGGTGCCCCAGCTCCCGATCTCGCGCATGAAGGTGGCGTCCGGGTCGCTGAGCAGCGGAAACGGCAGGCTGTATTTCTCGGCGAACTGCTCGTGGCTGCTGGCATCGTCGCGGCTCAGGCCCAGCACCTGCGCCCCGGCCGCACGCAGCGCCTGGTTGTCACGGAAGTCACAGGCCTCCTTGGTGCAGCCGGGCGTGTCGTCCTTGGGGTAGACGTACAGCACCAGATATCGCCCGGCATAGTCGCCGAGCTGGTGCACCTGGCCGGAGGCGTCCGGGAGCGAGAAGGCGGGAAACGGGTCGCCGGGGGTCAGGCGGACAGCGTCAGCGTCGGTGGTCATGCAGGCAGGATACGGCTTCCGGCCGCTGCGGCGAGGCCCCTGCCGCCCGGACCGCTATGCTGGGAGGCGTGAATCTCGCGCCGTACATTGACCACACCCTCCTGAAAGCCACCGCCACGCCCGCTGACATCGCGCAGCTGTGTCAGGAGGCCCGCACGCACCGCTTCATGGCCGTGTGTGTCAATCCGCAGCACATCGCGCTGTGCCGCTCGGAGCTGCAGGGCAGCGAGGTGAGGGTCGCCACCGTCTGCGGCTTTCCGCTGGGGGCATTGACCAGCGACCAGAAGGCTGAGGAAGCCCGCCGGAGCGTGCAGCAGGGCGCCGATGAGGTGGATATGGTCATCAGCATCGGCTCGGCGCTGGCGGAGGACTGGGCGTACGTGCAGGCCGATATTCAGGCGGTGCGGGACGCGATTCCCGGCACCGTGCTGAAGGTGATCATCGAGACCTGCTACCTCTCGGACGAGCAGAAGGTGCGCGCCACCGAGGCGGCGGTGGCGGCGGGCGCCGAGTTCGTTAAGACCAGCACCGGCTTCGGGACGGGCGGCGCCACCCTGGCCGACGTGCAGCTGATGAGCCGCGTGATCGCGGGCCGCGCGCAGATCAAGGCAGCGGGCGGGGTGCGCACCGCCGCGGACGCCGAGGCGATGATTGCGGCGGGAGCGACCCGGCTGGGCACCTCCGGTGGCGTGGGGCTGGTGGCCGGGCAGGGCAACACCGCCGGGTACTGACGGTGGCGGTGGAGGCACAGGGCCGCAGCCTGATCCTGGCGTCGGGCAGCCCCCGCCGGCGCGACCTGCTGACCGGGCTGGGACTCACGTTCACGGTGGTGGTGAGCGACCTGGATGAGGTGAGCGACGAGACCGCGCCCGAGCGCGTGGCCGAAGATCTGGCGCGGCAGAAGGCCAGGGCAGTGGCCGAGCGGCATCCGGACGCGCTGGTGATCGCCGCCGACACGCTGGTGGCGCTGGACGGGCAGATCCTCGGCAAGCCGCGCGACACGGCCGAGAACCGGGTCTTTCTGTCGCGCCTGTCTGGCCAGCGGCATCAGGTGTACAGCGGGGTGGCCGTGATGGACGCCGGGCGGCTGGCGAGCGGCGTGGAGCGCACCGAGGTGCAGTTCCGCCCGCTGCGGCCGGCCGAACTGGATCACTACGCGGCCAGCGGCGAGGGACTGGACAAGGCGGGCGGGTACGGCATTCAGGGCCTGGGCATGGCGCTGGTGGCCCGCATTGAGGGCGACTACTCCAACGTGGTGGGCTTTCCGCTGGGGCTGGTCATGCGGCTGCTGCGCGGGGCGGGCCTGCCGGTCTGGGGCGTGGGGCAGTGACGTCCCGGTCCGGCCGGCCGCGCACCCAGGGCCGCATCTGGCGACGGGCGGCGCTGCTGTACCTGTTGCTGCTGGCGCTGAGCATGGTGGCGCTGCGGTTTCAGCTGGTGGCCCCGGCCTCGCTGTCGAGCGGCATTGCGCCGCTGACCCGCGCCTTTCTGGAGGGGGCGGCCAACATCCGCTTCGCCTACAACACCCTGGTGCGCGACCGGGACCTGAGCCAGCGCTATTACACGCTGCAGCAGCAGAACGACGTGCTGCGCCAGCGCAACGAGCTGCTCAGCCGGGAAGTGGCGCGGCTGCGGCAGGTCACGCAGATCATCGCCACCCAGGCGCCCAACGTGGTGGGCATCGCCCAGGTCACGGCCGTGGACCCCAGCCCGCTGCTCAGCCGCCTGACGCTCAACAAGGGCGCCGCCGACGGGCTGCGGGTGCGCATGCCGGTGACGGTCCCGTCCGGGCTGGTGGGTCAGGTGGTGCAGGTGACGTCCGAGAGCGCAGTGGTGCTGTCGCTGGTGGACCCGGAGAGCCGGGTGGGGGTCACGCTGGCCCGCAACAAGGGCGGGCGCGGGCTGGCCTTCGGCGCGCCGCCGGACCGACTGCGGGCCGAGTTCTCGCTGGGCGTGGATATCCGCCCCGGCGATGTGCTGGTCACGTCCAGCCTGGGCGGCGTGTTTCCGGTGGGCATCAAGGTGGGCACGGTGGAACGGGTGCTGCCGCTTGGCCCCAACGACGTGAACCGCACCGTGATCGTGAAGCCGGCCGTGGACGTGAACCTCACAGAAGACGTGACCGTGCTGGGCGGCCTGTGAGCGCCGCCCCACCCCGAAGCCGCCCTGCTGCACTATGCTGCTCCACCGGGGCTGGCTGGCCCCGGGACCCGTTATGAACATCACCTTCCGCGTCGTGCGCGCCATCGTGTATTTTCTGCTGCTGCTGGGCCTGCAGGGGGCGCTTGCCAGCCTGCTGGCCCCGCTGGGCGTCACGGCACCCGACCTGTTCCTGCTGACCGGCGTGGCGCTGGCGCTACGGCTGCGGTCCGTGCCGGCGCTGCTGGCCGGGTACGGGGTGGGGCTGCTGCAGGACGTGCTGGGCCACGGCCTGCTGGGCCTGCACGCGGCGGCGGTGGCTGGTGGAGTGCTGCTGGTGCTGGGCGCGCGCCGGCAACTCACGGACGGCGGCGTGGTCGGGGCCATTCTCACGGTGGTGATTGCCATCCTGGGGCAGTGGACCGCGTTTCTGATTCTGACCTACTGGCTGCGCGGCGGCCTCGTGACGGTGGACGCCCTGATGCGGGTGCTGCCCTGGGAACTGGCGTTGACGGTGCTGGTGTATCCGCTGTGGAACCGGCTGATGAGCTGGGGTCTGGGACCCCGCCCCGGCGCCGACGCGGAGCTGGCCGCATGAGCACCTCCGGAGAGCGGCGATGAACCGCATCCGCTGGCTGGCGCTGGGCATGAGCGTGGCGCTAGGCGTATTCGGGGTGCGGCTCTATAACCTGCAGGTGGTACATCACGCGCAGTTCGCGGTGCAGAGCGAGAGCAACTACCAGAAGGACGAGGTGGTGCGGGCGCTGCGCGGGGAGATCCGCACCAGCGACGGTGTGCTGCTCGCCACCAACCGGCTGGCGGTGGACCTGATCTACACCGGCGGCGAGGTGGGCAGCTGGGACAAGATCCGCTATCTCGCGGGCGTGCAGCCGGATCAGACGCAGGGAGATGCCCCCAGGCCGCCCGATTTCAGCCACGAGCGCGAGGTGGTGCTGGCCCGCAACATCAAGGCCGAGAACCTACCGGCGCTCTACGAGTACACGGCGCTGCAACCGAACCTGGAGCTGCGCGAGCGGGTGGAGCGCATCTATCCGCAAGGCAAGCTGGCCGCACATCTGCTGGGCTACACCGCCGAAGCCGATGAGAGCGAGGTGGAGGACGAGGGCTACACCCTGGGCGACCTGGTGGGCAAGAGCGGGCTGGAGTACAGCCTGCAGCAGACGTTGATGGGCAAGAACGGCGTGCGGCGGGTGGAGGTGACGGCCACCGGGCGGCCACAGAGCACCCGGACCGTGGACCCCGGGCAGAAGGGCCGGGACGTGGTACTGACCATTGACAGCGCGCTCCAGCGGGCCGCCGAGCAGGCGCTGCGGGAGGCGCTGCCGGAGATCAACCGCAACCGCGCCAAGTACCACAGCCCGCCGGAGCCGCTGGTGCGCGGCGCCATCATTGCGCTGGACCCACGCACCGGAGCGGTGCTGGCGATGGCCAGCAGCCCCACTTTCGACCCGAACTGGTTCTCGCGCACGCCCAGCCCCGACCCCAAGGCCAAGGCTGCCGCGCTGCTGAGCAGCAGCCTGGACGCGGTGATGCAGAACCGGGTGGTGCAGACCTACGACCCCGGCAGCGTGTTCAAGCCCAGCACCACCCTCGCCTTTGTGGAGAAGTGGGGCAACCGGACGGTGCCGTGCGCTCCGGCCTACCGCTTCGGGTCCGGCACGTGGCACAACTGGGCGCACTACTCGCTGGGCATGGTGGACGCCCGGCTGGCGCTGGCGTACTCATGCAACCCGTGGTACTACGACAGCGCCGCCCAGCACCCGGTGGAGTACAGCAACGTGGTGGCCCAGCGGGTGAAGCAGCTGGGCTTCGGGCACCCCACCGGCCTGGAACTGGTGGGTGAGAAGACCGGCGACGTGCCGAGCGAGCAGGGCTTCCTGCACAGCGACCGGCGGGACAAGAGCTGGCAGCCGGGCATGAGCCTGAACATGAGCATCGGTCAGGGCGACGTGCAGGTGACGCCGGCCCAGCTGGCGCTGGCGCTCAGCACTATTCTGAACAACGGCCACAAGCGTCCGCTGACCGTGATCCGCAAGGAGGGCGGGAAGGTGCTGCCGCCCAAGCCGGTGCAGGACGTGAGCAACGGCGAGACAGCCACCTTCCGGCTGGTGCAGGAGGGCCTGAGCATGACCACCAGCGACCAGTACCGCTACGCCACCGCCAAACACATGCTGGGGCCGGACTTCTTCCCGGTGCGGACCGCCGGCAAGACCGGCACCGCCGAGAACGGGCTGAGCCGCAAGTACAACTACAGCTACACCAACGCCTTCTATGAGGGCTACGGTCCGCTGGGCAACCCGAACTTTCTGGTGGTCAGCTTCTTCCAGAACGGCGGCGAGGGCTCCGGCCCCGGCCTGACGGCCGCCACCAAGATGTTCGCGGCCCGCTGGTGCATCAAGCTGAATGACCGCAACCACGCGCTCCCGGATCAGACACCGTGCACCGGCGAGCTGAGCCAGATGCATGAGCGCATGAAAAAGGACGCCAGGAAGGCCGAGGCCGAGGCACAGGCGGCGCAGTAAGTCAGCGGCTGCTCCTGCGCAACTTCAGCCGCTCCTCCACCGCCTTCTTGTCCACCCGCTCGTTCTCGCCGTGCCCGTTGTGGCCCTTGACCCACACGAAGGTCAACGCGTGCTTCTGGGCCTGCTCGATCAGCGCCTCCCAGAGGTCTTGATTCTTGACCGGGTCGTTGCCGGCCGTCTTCCAGCCGTTGCGCTGCCACTTCACGATCCACTTGTCGGTGAACGCCTTGCGCAGGTACTGGCTGTCGGTGACCACCCGCACCTGACACGGCCGCTTGAGCGCCTGCAGGCCCTGCAGCAGCGCGGTCAGCTCCATGCGGTTGTTGGTGGTGCCGGCCTCGTGGCCGCTGAGCTCCAGCTCGGTGCCCCGGTAGCGCAGGATGGTGGCCCAGCCACCGTGGCCGGCGGCCGTGTCGCAGGCGCCGTCGGCATACAGCTCGACGTTCTCCCCCGCGATGGGCGTGGCCGGCTGGATGCACGCCTGGATCGGCAGCAGGTCACGGGCGGCATCTTTTCTGGGCTGTGGACGAAAGGTGCGGGTCACGATGCGCAACTCTAGGGGCGCACGCTGCCGCTGTCAAGCGAGGGCGCGGCGCTGCGGATGGCGTCCTGCCGCCCTTTCCTGCCGGCGCGCAAAGCCGTAGAGTGGCCCGCATGAGGATCATGGCTGTGTTTGCCCACCCGGACGACGAGATCGGCTGCATCGGAACGCTCGCCAAGCACGCGGCACGCGGCGACCAGGTGATGCTGGTATGGACCACCCTGGGCGAACTGGCCAGTCAGTTCGGCGACGCGCCGCACGAGGAAGTGACGCGCATCCGTCAGGAACACGGCGCGTGGGTGGCCCAGCGCATCGGCGCCGATCACCGCTTCTTCGACATGGGCGACAGCCGCATGACCGGAGGCCGCGACGAGGCGCTGCAGCTGGCCCGGCTGTACGCCGAATTCCAGCCGAACGCCGTGATCGCCTGGCCCGACGACCACCCGCACCCGGACCATCGCATGAGCGCCAAGATCGCCTTCGACGCCATCACGCTGGCCCGGATCCCCAAGATCATCAACGAGGGCCTGGAGACGCCGCTTCAGCCGTGGCGCGAGGGCATCCGCTTCTACCAGTACCACTCGGAGGTGAGCCGCTACCCGGAGGTGTTCGTGGACATCGAGAGCACCATTGAGGTCTCGGCGGAGGTGGCCGCCTTCTACCAGCAGTTCTACAAGTGGCAGTTCACGCCCGAGCAGTACCGCGAAGGGCGCGCCCGCACCGGGGCCATGTGCAACGCCAAGTTCGCGGAGCGCTTTACGCTGCGGGCGGCCCACACCGGCGCCCGGGAGTTCCTGGGATAAGCGAGGGGGGCGGGCCGCTGGCCCGCCCCCTTTTTGCACCCTCTTACTTGCAGCGGACGTCCTGAGCGAAGTACTGCTTGCTCAGCTTGGCATACACGCCGTTGCTCTCCAGGGCGCTCAGGGCCGTGTTGAGCTGTTTGGTCAGGGTGGTGTTGTTCTTCTTGACCGCCATGGCGATCTTTTCCTGGAACAGCAGGTCGCCCTGCTGCAGCTTGCCCTTCTGCGCCTTCACCACGTCCAGGGCACTGAACTTGTCGCCGACCCAGGCGTCCACCCGGCCAGCCATCAGCGCGGCCTGCGCGTCGGTGTCCTTGGGGAAGGTCTTGACGCTGCCCACGCCCGCCACCTTCTGCACGTTCTCCAGGTAGGTGGTGCCCACCTGCACCGCCACGGTCTTGCCCTTCAGGTCGGCGGCCGTCTTGGGGCCACCCACCCGGCTCACGATGGCGCCGCCGGTGCAGTAGTGCGGGTTGGAGAAGTCCACGGCCTTCTGCCGCTCCGGCGTGATGCCGTGCGAGGCGATCACGAAGTCGTAGCGGTTCTGGTTCAGCCCGATCAGCAGGTTGTCGAACGGCTGGGTGATCCACTCCACCTTGACGCCCAGCTGCTTGGCCAGGGCGTTCCCCAGGTCCACCTCGAAGCCCGTCAGCTTCTTGCCCTCGAAGTAGTTGAACGGCGGAAACGCGCCCTCGGTGGCGATCTTGATGGTGCCGCTGGACTTGATCTCGTCCCAGGTGCGCGCCTGGGTGCTGCCCAGCAGCGCCAGGACGGTCAGTGCAAACAGTGTGCTCTTCATAGCGGGCCTCCGGTGCTGTATAAAGTCTGCTTAATCTAGCGGATGCGCGTCAGCCGCGCAATCCAGCTCAGGCACAAAAAAAAACCCGGCCGAAGCCGGGCTTTGTTTTCGGGGTGTTCAGTCGGCCGAGATGACGGTCGCCTGCGTCTGGCTCATGTCCAGGTCGGCCTGGCCGAGCGTGCCCACCGGGCTGCCACGGTCAATGGCCATCTCGGTCTGGGCGTCGAAGGCGTGCAGGCGGCGCTGGTCCACGACCAGTTCCACGCTGTCACCCGGCTGGATACGCGCCTGGCCCTCCACCTTGACGGTGAGGGTCTGCCCGGCGATCTCCACGATGAAGTCGGTCTGGGCGCCCAGCGGCTCCACCACCAGCACGCGGCCACGGATGATGTTGGTGCCTTCCGGCAGGTTGGTCATGCCGCGCAGGCCGATGTGCTCCGGACGGATGCCCATCACGACGTCCTTGCCCTCGTAGGCGCGCATGCTCTCCGAGAGGCGGCCCTGGGCCGCGACCGGTGCACCGCCGACCACGAACTGGCCGTTCTGGATCTTGCCGTTCAGGAAGTTCATGCTGGGGCTGCCGATGAAGCCGGCCACGAACTTGTTGCGCGGGAAGTCGTAGAGGTTCAGCGGGGTGTCCACCTGCTGGATCACGCCGTCACGCATCACCACGATGCGGCTGCCCATGGTCATGGCCTCCACCTGGTCGTGCGTCACGTAGATGATGGTGGTGCCCAGGCGGCGGTGCAGCTGGGAGATCTGCGAGCGCATCTCCACGCGCAGCTTGGCGTCCAGGTTCGAGAGCGGCTCGTCCATCAGGAACACTTTCGGCTCGCGCACGATGGCGCGGCCCAGCGCCACGCGCTGACGCTGACCACCCGAGAGCTCCTTGGGCTTGCGGCCCAGCAGGTGCTCGATCTGCAGGATCTTGGCGGCGTCACGCACGCGCTTGTCGATCTGATCCTTGGGGGTCTTGCGCAGCTTCAGGCCGAAGGCCATGTTGTCGTAGACGTTCATGTGCGGGTACAGCGCGTAGTTCTGGAACACCATCGCGATGTCGCGGTCCTTCGGCGGCACGTCGTTGACGATGCGGTCGCCGATGCGCAGGGTGCCCTCGCTGATGTCCTCCAGGCCCGCGATCATGCGCAGGGTGGTGGACTTGCCGCAGCCGGACGGCCCCACGAACACCATGAACTCCTTGTCCTTGATGTGCAGGTTGAAATCCTGGACAGCCGTCTGGGTCTTGCCGTAGCGCTTCACCACGTGTTCGAGCACAACTTCTGCCATAGTCGCCTACCTTTCCCCGACTCTTACCCGTGAGTTTCCTCGGGCAATTGGGGTGCGTGTGGAGTGGGTGTATTCAACTGGGACGCCGTGCGGACAGGGGCAGTGTACCATTCAGCGCTGGAGCGCTGCAAACGCTGTATAGCAGAGCGGTGCCGCCAGCCGTATGGGCTGGCGGCACCGCTCTGCCTGGCCTGTTCAGGCGGCGGCGGTGCCCCCCACCTGCATCCGGAACAGGTACTTGGTCACCTCGCCCTTGAGCTTGTCGATCATCTCGTTGAACATGTTGGTGGCCTCGAACTTGTACTCGGAGAAGGGGTCGCGCTGGCCGTAGCCGCGCAGCCCGATGCCCTGACGCAGCACATCCATGCCGTGCAGGTGCTCCTTCCAGTACTGGTCCACCACCTGCAGCAGCACGTAGCGCGACACCCCGTTGAGCAGCTCCGGCCCCAGCTCTGCCTTGCGCTCGTCGAAGGCGTCGGCGGCGGCTTCCAGCATGTGGCGGTGGGCGTCCTCGGCTGGCAGGGTCCGCAGCGTCTCAAAGTCGAACGCTTCCAGCGCCGGAATCGCGTCCACGATGGCCGCCTTCAGCGCCTCCAGGTCCCACTGCTCGTGGTCGCCGTCCAGCGGGGCGAACTCGGCCAGCTGCATCTCCACGAAGTCCGCGACCATCCCTTCGGTGCTCTCCTCCACGTCCGCGTCCGGCCCCAGCAGCACCTCGCGGCGCTGGGCGTACACGATCTCGCGCTGCTTGCTCATCACGTTGTCGAACTCCAGCAGCTGCTTGCGGGTGCCGAAGTTGCGGTCCTCCACGCGCGCCTGCGCCCGCTCGATGGCCCCCGTGACCATCTTGGCCTCGATCGGCTGGCTGTCGTCCATGCCCAGGCGGTCCATCATGGCCACCACCCGGTCGTTGGCGAACAGACGCATCAGCTCGTCCTCGAAGCTGACGTAGAAGCGGCTGCTGCCCGGGTCCCCCTGACGGCCCGCGCGGCCGCGCAGCTGGTTGTCGATGCGCCGCGACTCGTGCCGCTCGGTGCCGATGATGTGCAGGCCGCCGGCCTCGCGCACCCGCACCCGGTCCTGTTCCACCGCGTCGCGCATCTGCTCGGCCTGCTGCACGAACTCGGGCGTGACGCCCGGCAGCAGCGTGGCCAGCTGCTGCGCCTGACCGTCCTTGCGCATCACCGACTTGATGAAGTTCTCGGTGGCCTGGTCGTAGCGCGACAGGCCCATGGATTCCAGCGCCTCGCCCAGCATGAATTCCGCGTTGCCGCCCAGCATGATGTCGGTGCCGCGTCCGGCCATGTTCGTGGCGATGGTCACCTGATTGCTGCGCCCCGCCTGCGCCACGATGCTCGCTTCCTGCGCCTCGTACTTGGCGTTCAGCACGTTGTGCGGAACCCCAGCCTGATGCAGCAGCTGTGACAGCAGCTCCGAGGTCTCGATGCTGACCGTGCCGATCAGCACCGGGCGGCCGGTGGCGTGCATCTGGACCGTTTCCTGCACCACCGCGCCGAACTTGCCGACCTTGGTGCGGTAGATCAGGTCCTCGGCGTCCTGGCGGATGATCGGCAGGTTGGTGGGGATCACCAGCACGTCGCTGCCGTAGATGTCCAGGAATTCCTTTTCCTCGGTCTTGGCGGTCCCGGTCATGCCCGAGAACTTCTGGTACAGGCGGAAGAAATTCTGGTAGGTGATGGTGGCGAGCGTCTGGTTCTCGTTCTCGATCTTGACGCCCTCTTTGGCCTCGATGGCCTGGTGCAGCCCCTCACCGTAGCGGCGGCCCGCCATGCTGCGCCCGGTGAACTCGTCGATGATGATCACCTCGCCCTCCGCCGACACGATGTAGTCGGTGTCGCGGTGATACAGGTCCTTGGCGCGCAGCGCCTGGGTGATCATGTGGGCCTTCTCCATGTTTTCCTGGCTGTACAGGTCGTCAATGGAGAGCAGCCGCTCCAGCCGGGTGATGCCCTGCTCGGTCAGGTGCACGCCCTTGCTCTTCTCGTCGATGGTGTAATCGCCGGTTGGCTCGGTGCGCTTGCCCGGCTCGGCCGGCTCGCCGCGATTCAGGCGCTTGACCAGCTTGGCGATCACGTAGTACTGGTCGGTGGCCTTCTCTGCGGCCCCCGAGATGATCAGCGGGGTGCGGGCCTCGTCGATCAGGATGCTGTCCACCTCGTCCACAATGGCGAAGTTCAGCGGCGTGTCGGCACGCAGCACCAGCTGGGAGGGGTCCTGAGCCATGTTGTCGCGCAGGTAGTCGAAGCCCAGCTCGCTGTTGGTCACGTAGGTGATGTCGCAGGCATAGGCGGCCTGACGCTGCATCGGCTGCATGTCGCGCTGGATCAGGCCCACCGTCAGGCCCAGGGTGCGGAACAGCAGCCCCATCTCCTCGGCGCCCACCCGCGCCAGGTAGTCGTTCACCGTGACGAGGTGCGCGCCCTTGCCGCTCAGGGCGTTCAGGCACAGCGCCAGGGTGGCCACCAGCGTCTTGCCCTCACCGGTGCGCATCTCCGCGATGCGGCCCTGGTGCAGCGCCGCGCCGCCGATCAGCTGCACGTCGTAGTGGCGCTTGCCGATGCTGCGGCGGCCCGCCTCGCGGATCAGCGCGAAGGCTTCCACCATCACGTCGTCCAGCGTCTCGCCGCCCGTCTGCACCCGCTCACGCAGGGCCAGGAAGGCGGCGGCCAGATCCTCAACCGTTTTGGTCTGCTCTTCCAGGGCGGCGACCGGCTGGACCACGGTCTTGGTGATCCGAGCGACGTCTCGCTGGTTGTTGTCAAAAATCTTATTGAGGACACGGAACATACAGGCTCCACTATACCGCGCCCGCCATGAGCCGGAGCCGAGGATGTGAGTGAGGCGCACTCAGGATGGCTGAGTGGTAGCTCCCGGGCCGCTCAGCGGCGGGCCAGCAGCTGTTCCAGGCGCCGCAGCACCTCCTGCAGCTGGTCCATGCTGGTGGCGTAGCTGAGCCGCACCTGCCCCGGCGCGGCAAAGTCGGTGCCGGGCACCACCGCCACCAGCGCGTCGTCCAGGATGATGCGGGCCGCCTCCAGCTCGTCCGGGTGGATGCGGGTGGTGTCGGTCATGACGTAGAAGGCACCCTCCGGCAGCGGGGTCGGCAGGCCCAGCCGGTTCAGGCCCGCCACCAGGAAGTCGCGGCGCTCATGGTAGGCGCGGCGGGCCATCTCGATGAAGCGCAGGGTTTCCTGGTGCTGCTGGAAGGCGGCCAGCGCCGCGTACTGGCCCACGCTGGAGGCGTTGCTGGTGCTCTGGCTCTGGAAGCTGTTCATGGCCGAAATGACGGCTTTCGGGCCACCCGCGTAGCCGATGCGCCAGCCGGTCATGGCATACGCCTTGCTGGCGCCGTTGACGGTCAGGGTGTGCTCCGGCGCGTAGCGCCCGATGCTCACCTGCTCGGCGCCGTACACCAGATGCTCGTACATCTCGTCAGTGATGATCATCAGGCCGTGTCGCTGGGCCAGCTCCGCCACCCGCTGCAGCACCTCCGGCGGAAACACGGCGCCGGTGGGGTTGCCGGGGCTGTTGAGCAGGACGGCGCGGGTGCGCGGCGTGATCAGCCGCTCCAGCCGCTCCGGGTCCAGCTGAAAGCCCTCCTCCGGGACGGTCGGCACCGGGACGGCCACCGCGCCGGTCAGCGCGATCATCTCCGGGTAGCTGACCCAGTAGGGTGAGGGCACCAGCACCTCGTCGCCGGGGTTGAGCAGCGCGAAGAAGGCGTTGAACAGCGCCTGCTTGCCGCCGCTCGTCACGGTCACGGCGTCGGGCGCGTGGTGCAGGCCGTTCTCGCGCTCGAACTTCTGGCTGATGGCCTCGCGCAGTTCCGGAATGCCGTTCACCCCGGTGTACTTGGTGCGTCCGGCCTCAATGGCGGCGATCCCGGCGGCCTTGATGTGCGGCGGCGTGTCGAAGTCCGGCTCGCCCACCCCCAGGCTGATCACGTCCACCCCGGCGTGGCGCAGTTCCAGCGCGCGGGAGGTCACGGCCACCGTCGAGGAGGGCTTCAGGCTGCGGGCGCGGGCGGACAGCGTAAACGGGCTCTGCATGACCAGGGCATCATAGGTCAGGCGCGGGCAAGCGGCGCGTAGGCCTCAGCCCCGTCGGACAGCCCATGTGGGGCGCGGCCGGCCCGGATGGCGGCCGCCCCCGCCAGCGCAATCATGGCGCCGTTGTCCGTGTTGAGGCCCCGGCCTGGAAACACCACCCGCAGGCCTGTACGCCCGAACGCTTCCCGCAGCGCCGCGTTGGCCGCCACCCCGCCCGACACCACCAGGGTCTGCCGGCCCAGGTCGTGGGCGGCCCGCACGCTCGTCTGCACCAGACTCTTCACGGCGACCGCCTGGAAACTGGCGGCCAGATCCTCCGGCTTCGCACCGGCCCGGTGCGCCAGCAGCGCCGCCGTCTTGAGGCCGCTGAACGAGAAGTCGTAGCCGCTCTGCCCGGCCAGCGGCACCCGGAACGCCACGGCCTTCGGGTCGCCGCGCTTCGCCGCCTCGCTGACCGCCGGGCCACCCGGATACCCCAGCCCGGCCAGCCGCGCCACCTTATCGAAGGCCTCGCCGGCGGCGTCGTCGCGGGTGGCGCCCACCAGCACGTACTGCCCGTCCTGCGGCACGTCGAAGAGGTGGGTGTGGCCTCCGGACACCACCAGCGCGAGGTAGGGGGCGCTCAGGGCCTCCTCGCTGGCCGCCGCGTAGATGTGGCCTTCCAGGTGGTGGGTGGCATAGAAGGGAATGTCCAGCGCCTGCGCCAGCCCCTTGCCGTACATCAGCCCCACCAGCAGCGCGCCCACCAGCCCCGGCCCGGAGGTGGCCGCCACCGCGCCCAGTTCCGAGACGGTGATGCCCGCCTCCTGCAGCGCGTCCTGCATCACCCGGTCAATGCGCTCGACGTGTTCGCGGCTGGCCAGCTCCGGCATCACGCCGCCGTAGGCCGCGTGGACCGCCTGCGACCAGACCCGGTTGGCGCGCACCGCGACGCTGCCGTCCGGCCGCAGCTCCACCACGCCCACGCCGGTGTCGTCACAGGAGGTGTCAACGCCCAGAATTAACATGCGGGGAGTGTAGCAGGCGGCTCCGCCTCACACCGGTCCGGCTAGGTCAGCAGCCACAGCCCCACGCCGCTGCGGGCCCGCTCGCTCTGGGCATCCAGCAGCACGTCCAGCAGATCGGCAGCCAGCTTCGGATGCGCCGTCCGGAACGCCTCCAGGTGGCACAGGTGGATCGCCTCGGGCCGGGCCGTCGCCGGGTCACTCAGCACGTCATAGAGCGCGTCCCAGTTGTGCCCGAAGTGCGGTGGCAACGTCAGGTCGCGGCCCAGCGCCTGCATCAGGTCGTCCTTGTCCTGTACGTGCTGCAGCTCCAGTTCGCGGAACATCAGGCGGGCACCGGCCGCCCACAGGCGCGGCTCGGCGGGCGCGGGCTGCAGGCCGCTCGGCAACTCGTCGGTATGGGGGAAGTCCATCATGGCCGGATCCTCGCAAAGCTGGCGTAGTGGTCGGCGGTGTAGTAGCACTCGGGCACGGCCGCACAGATGATCCGGCGCGCGCCCCGGTCCCGGCTGCCGGGCGTGCGGACCGTGTACTCGTGGTAGCGGCCGGCGGGCTGCCGGGGCAGCCGGCCCTCGCGGTTTTGGAACACCACCCCGTCGCGGGCATACGGAAACGGCCCGCCCGCCTCGATCCGCTGCAGCGTCTGCCGGCCCTCCGGGGGCAGCGCGGCCCGCGAGATCCAGGGCAGTCCGCTGAACGGATCGCGGACCGAGGTGGCCCGCGTCTGTGGACTCACCTGCACCGCGCCAGCCTGACCCGCCGGTTTCTGACAGGCCACCAGCGTCAGCACGGTCAGCAGCCCAACCACTCGGAAATGCATACGTCAGCATAGCGGGCTACCACTGCCCCAAGGCGAGCTTAAGGCGCGGGGTGTGAAGTTTCTAACACCCCCGCTCCCCTGCCAGCAGGTACAAAGTGAAGCGTTTCCAAATTCAGAAGCGGGCCAGGCGACACGTCCTGCGGCCCGAACAGGAGCACGCATGTCGAAACGGTCCCTGCTGGCGCTGTCCTCTGCCCTGCTGCTGGCTGGCTGCAGCCAGTCCTCCACCACGCCGGCTTCCTCACCGGCCGTTCAACCGCAGACCATCAGCGGCAGCAACATCGACGCCTGGCGCAGACAGGTGATCTATCTGGCGCTGCCAGACCGCTTCAGCAACGGCAACACGGCCAACGACAACAGCGGTCAGCCGAACTGCCTGGACACCACCAGCGGCACCAAGTTCCACGGCGGCGACCTGCAGGGCATGCGCAACAAGCTCTCGTACATCCGTGACCTGGGCGCCACCGCCCTGTGGATCACCCCGGTCTACAAGCAGGTGGGGCTCGTCAACGGCAACTCGTGCGGGTACCACGGCTACTGGGCTGACTACACCAGCCCCGACGACACCGCCGTAGAGCCGAAGCTGGGCACCAGCACCGACCTGAGCGGCCTGATCTCGGATCTGCACGCGGGCGGCCAGAAGTTCATCATGGACATGGTGGTCAACCACGCCGGCTACGGGGCGCGCATCGTGAGCCAGCAGCCCGGCTGGTTCCACAACACCTGCACCGGCGACGACATCAACTGCCCGCTGGCGGGCCTGCCGGACTTCGCCCAGGAGAACAGCACGGTGGCGAACTACCTCACCGGCCTGAGCAAGACCTGGACCAGCACCTATGCCATCGACGCGATCCGGATGGACACCGCCAAGCACGTGCCGCTCAACTACTGGCAGACCAGCTGGGTGCCGGGCGTGCTGGCCGCGCGCCCGAACACCTTTCTGCTGGCCGAGGCGTTCCTGGACAGCAGCGCCAGCCAGCTGAAGCCGTTCCTGGACGCCGGCTTCGACAGCACCTTCGCCTTCCCCACCCGCACGGCGCTGGTCGGCAGCCTCGGGCAGGGCGGCAGTCTGGACCTGCTGGCCGGCAAGGTGCAGGACACCATCGGCACGCTGGGGCTAAACCGGGCGCTGCTGCAGGTGAACCTGCTCGACAACCACGACGTGCAGCGCTTCCTGAACGAGCCCGGAACCAGCGTGCCGGAAGCCACCATCCGCACCCGCTACCAGCTGGCCCTGGGGGCCCTGATGACCCTGCCGGGCATTCCGCAGCTGTACTACGGCGACGAACTGGGCGTGTACGGCGGCAACGATCCGGACAACCGCAAGGACATGCCCGGCTGGGCCTGGACCGACACGGGCCGCAACGCGGTGCAGAGCGGCTACCTCGCGGGCGGCGGCACCCCCAAGACCACCTTCGATTACACCAGGAAACTCATTTCCATCCGGCAGAACAACGAGGCGCTGTGGAAGGGCAGCTACGCCGAGATGTGGCGGCCCAACGGCGGCCAGAGCGCCTACGCCTACTTCCGCAGCAGCAACGCGAGCCGGGTCGTCGTGGCGATGAACAGCAGCGCCAGCAGCGCGACCCTGAATCTGGACATCCAGGGCAATGCCGGCATCAGCGCCGCCGACAAGAGTGCGCTCGCCAACGGCACCGTGTTCACCGATCAACTGGGCAAGGGCGCGCCGGCCACGGCCACCGTCAGCGGCGGCAGGCTGAGCGTCACGCTGCCGGCCGGCAGCATGGGGATCTATGTGGCGGGCGCCACCGGCACCGGGGGCAGCGGCACCGTCAGCGTGAACTTCCAGGTCACGGCCAGCACCACGTTCGGGCAGAACGTCTACCTGAGCGGCGACAACGCCGCGCTGGGCGCCTGGAACACCGCCAGCGCCCTCAGCATGAGCGCCAGCACCTGCAGCGCCAGCACCTGCACCTGGACCACCACGGTGTCGCTGCCGGCCAGCACCGCCATCCAGTACAAGTACATCAAGAAGGACGGCTCCGGCACCGTCACCTGGGAGGGCGGCAGCAACCGCACTGCCACCACCCCCGCCAGCGGGAGCACCACACTCAGCGGCACCTGGCAGTAAGCCCCGAACCGCAGGCCAGTCAGCAGGCGGAAGCGTGTCGCTTCCGCCTGTGGTGCTGGGTATGCTGGGCACGTCAAGCCAGACCCCTCAAGGAGCGGAATGCGGAAACTGATTGTGGGCAACCTGACCACGCTGGACGGCTACTACGAGGGCAGGGACCGGCAGCTGGACGCGATCTTTCAGCACTTCCACCCGGACTACGCCGGCGACCAGACCTTCGACGACTACATGGCCGAGCGGATGCGGGCGGCCGGGACGCTGCTGTACAACGGGCGAACCAACTTCGTGGACAACATGCGGTACTGGCAGGGCGTGCCGGGGGACCCGCAGGCCTCAGCGGTCCGAAAGGAGATGGCGCAGGTGCAGGCGCAGGCCGACAAACGGGTCGTGTCGGACCGGCTCACCGACAGCGACCTGGGTAGCTGGGCGGCCACCACCCGCATCATCCGGGTGGCCGACGCGGTGCGCGAGATCGGAGCATTGAAACAGGAGCCCGGCCAGGACATCTTCATGTTCGCCGGCCGGGTGCTGTGGAACCACCTGCTGGCGCACGGCCTGGTGGATGAACTGCACCTGATGATCTTCCCGCTGATCGCGGGCGAGGGCACGCCGCTGTTCGTCCGCCGCCCCGAGGTGCCGCTGCGGTTGCTGCATACCCGCACGTGGCAGGGGTCCGGCAACATCCTCGCCTGCTATCAGGTGAGCGGCTGAGCCTGCCGGTCCAGCCACGCCAGCACGGCCGGCATCGTGTGCGCCATGCCCTTGTAGAGCTGCTGCTCCGGGGTCATGGAACGCAGCGCCGAGGCCAACGCTGCGGCCCGCTCCGGGTTCAACACCTCGGCCAGCGGGTACACGTAGGGCCGGATGGTGAACAGCGCGCCCTGCGCCACCGGAAAACCGTGCAGCGTCTGCCGCTCCACCCGCAGATAGGCACGCGCCGGGTCGAAGTCCGGCGTGCCGTCCCGGTCGCCGTCCGGCTCGGCATTCGGGTGGTGGTCCAGCCAGGCCGACATTGCCAGCCCCCAGGCGAAGCGCACAAACGGCCCGCGTCCGATCACTGCGTCCAGCAGCCGGGGCGCGGTGGCGTTCATCGGGCCGCTGCCGGCCACCGGGGCATGCACCGTCACGAAATTGCGGCCCACCTTGTCGAGCGGGTTCCAGTGCTGCGGCGACAGCACATGCACCGCCGCCAGATAGTCGTGCCCCTGAGCGGTGCGCGCCACGATCGCCAGGTCCTCCGGCACGTTCATCGCCAGGAAGTCCAGCGCGTTCAGCGGTTCCACGCCCTGCACCAGATGCGCCAGCGGAGCTGGGAAGTGGCGGACCGGGCCGCAACTGCCCCCCTCCAGGTCCAGACCGGCGGCCCAGCCGAGCCAGCGATTGCTGAACGTATGGCCGTCCCAGGTGAGGCCGCCGCCCGCATCGTGCACGGCGGCCTGCACCAGCCACGCCAGCACCGCCCGGCGCAGCCGCGGCTGCAGCGCCGCCTCGGCCACGTACTCGTGCAGGGCACGGCGGCGGGCCTGCACCTTGCTCGCCACGAACGCCGGATAACTGCGGTCGAAGGCGAAGGTGTGGTGTTCCACCCGGCCCTCCACCGGCTGCACCCCCAGCCGGTACAGCCCGGCCGACACGGTGTAGCGGCCGGAGAGATACGGGTGATACACCGTGGGCGCCTGATCCAGCATGCCGTCATTCTAGAAGGAACGGTGCCTAACGCCCGTTAGGCCCGACTGCGTTACACTCGGCGCATGACCAAGACAGCACGCGCCTGGGACGAGGCGCTTTCGGCGCTGGAGCGGGACCGCGACACCGTACAGCAGGGCGGCGGCCCGGCCGCCATCAAGCGACAGCATCAGAAGCAGCGCCTGACCGCCCGCGAGCGCGTGGCCCGCCTGATCGACCCCGGCACCCCCTTCGACGAGCTGATGACCTTCGCCGGCTGGGAATTGTACCCGGAGGTGGGCGGCTGCCCGTCCGGCGGGACCATCACCGGCGTAGGGACGGTGGCCGGCCGGCCGTGGATGATCATCGCCAACGACGCGACGGTCAAGGCGGGCGCCTTCTTCCCCATCACGGCCAAGAAGGTGATCCGGGCGCAGACCATCGCCCTGGAAAACCGGCTGCCAGTGATCTATCTGGTGGACTCGGCCGGGGTGTACCTGCCGATGCAGGACGAGATCTTCCCGGACCAGGACGACTTCGGGCGGGTGTTCTACCTGAACGCGCGGCTCTCGGCGCTGGGCGTGCCGCAGATCGGCTCGATCATGGGCAACTGCGTGGCGGGCGGCGCGTACCTGCCGGTGATGTGCGACACCCTGATCATGACCGAGGGCTCCGGGCTGTATCTGGCGGGGCCGGCACTGGTCAAGGCCGCCATCGGGCAGACGGTGGACAGCGAGACGCTGGGCGGGGCGACCATGCACGCGGACATCTCCGGCACGGTGGACTACCGTGAGCCGGACGACGACGCGGCCCTGCGCCGCATTCGCACGCTGGCGGGCCTGTATGCGCGCGGCGATCAGGCCCCCTACGCCCGCAGCCGCGTGGAGGCCCGCCCACCAGCCAGCAGCCGGCTGCCGCACGAGGTGGTCAGCCTGGACAGCGCCGCGCCCTACGATACCCGGGAGCTGATTGCGGCGCTGGTGGACGCCGGTGAGGACGGCGGGAGCAGCTTTCAGGAGTTCAAGGCCAGCTACGGCGAGACGCTGGTGTGCGGCTTCGCCCGGCTGGGCGGCTACCCGGTGGGGCTGGTGGCCAACCAGCGCACCGTGATCCGCAAGCAGCTGAAGGCCGGCGGCATTCCCGGCCTCAACACCCGCATTGAGGTGGGCGGCGTGATCTACGGCGACAGTGCCGACAAGGCGGCCCGCTTCATCCTGGAGGCCAACCAGGCCGGCACCCCGCTGATCTTCCTGTCGGACGTGACCGGCTTCATGGTAGGCCGCGACAGCGAGCAGGAGGGCATCATCCGGCGCGGGGCCAAGCTGGTGAACGCAGTCAGCAACAGTGTGGTGCCGCGCCTGACCGTGATTGTGGGCGGGTCGTTCGGAGCCGGCAACTATGCCATGAGCGGCAAGGCGTACGCGCCACGCTTCATCTACGCGTGGCCCAGTGCGAAGTACGCGGTCATGAGCGGCAACGCGGCGGCCAGCACGCTGCTGGACATCCAGCTGGCGGCGCTGCGCCGCGCCGGGCACGAGCCGGACGATCAGGAGCTGCAGCAGCTGTCGCAGCTGATCCGCGACAAGTACGAACACGAGCTGGACCCGCGCTACGCCGCCGCCCGGCTGTGGGTGGACGAGCTGATCGTGCCGCAGGACACCCGCGAGCGCCTGATCCGGGCGCTGGAGGTGTGCGCCCAGAACCCGCAGCAGGACCCACTGCGGGTGGGCGTGTTCCAGGTGTAACGAGAGCAGAAAAAGCCGGCCCGCCCTGATCTGGGGCGGGCCGGCCTGCTGCTGCCTTCAGAACACGATCGGTCGGATGGTGGCGCTGGCCGTGCCGCAGCTCACGGCCACGCCCGCCTGGGCGGTGGTGAGCGTGCAGCCGAGCGAGCGCAGGCTGTTCAGCGGAATCAGCAGGTTGCGGCCGTCGCTGACCGCCGGGTTCGCCAGCTCCACCGTGCCGCTGCCGAGCGTGGCGGTGCGCTTGCCGCTGCTGAGCGTCAGCACGGTGCTGCCGGAGGTCAGGCGGTAGCTGCCGCTGCCCAGGTTGGCCACCGTGACCAGCCCCTTCAGGTCGGTGTCGAGCACATACGGCTCGCCCTTCACGATGCCGGCCGGCATGGCGGGCCGGGTGGCGGCCGCCTGCGTCTGGGTCTGCAGCGGGCTGAGAATCACCAGTGTTTCCTGCGCCGAGAGCCGGGCCAGCAGCACCGAGATGGTGGCGTTGCCGGTGCGCAGCAGCAGGCTGCTGGCCTTGTCGGCGGGGTCGGTCTTCCAGGCGCCCACCGCGCGGGTGGCGACCTTGCTGCGGATCAGGGTCCGCAGGGCCGGCAGCACGTTCTGGCTGTACAGGCACACCGAGCCGGTGCTGAGCTTCAGCTGGGCCGGACAGTCAATCAGACGACCCTTGACGGCACCGCTGATCTCCACGGCCAGCGCCGAGACCTCCCCGGAGGCCGCCGTCACCGTCCGGGCGGCGGGCGTGCTGGGGGTGGCCGTCTGAGCGGAGGCCAGGGGCAGCCCGGAGGCCACGAGCATGGAGAAGGTGAGAGCGATGCGGGTCAACATGAAGGCATGCTACGGGTCGCAAATGAGGACTCACTTTGAACCAGCTGACTTCCCCCCCAGCAGAGCTGAGGCATACTGACCGGCGTGATCGATCTGGTGGTCCGCAAAACCCCGCCCGCAGGCCTGCGTTCCGCCGTACGCGCCAGCCTGGAAGCCGCCATGCAGCACCTGCAGGTGCAGGACCGTGAAGTGACGGTGGTGCTGGTAGGCGACCGGGCCATCCGACAGCTGAAACGCGAGACCTGGGGCGAGGATGCCCCCACCGACGTGCTGAGCTTCCCCACCTACGAGCCGGGCGATCCCTTCATGCCGCCGCACCTGGGCGACATCTTCATCAGCCTGGACACGGCGCTGCGGCAGGCCGAGGCGCGCGGCCACAGCCTGACGCGTGAGGTGGCGCTGCTGGCGAGCCATGGCCTGACCCATCTGGTGGGCCATGATCACCCGCACGCGGAGGGCCTGGGCTATGAGGAGGGCGCCACCGGACCGGAGTGGCAGGTATTCCACCAGACGTGGCTGGCGGCACAGGCGGCGCTGGAACCCAGCGTCTGATGCGCTGCGAACAGTCCGGGGCGGGTCCGCTGCTCTCTAACGGTAGGCCCGGTTGTGGGCGGCGCCCTGATCCGCCTGACCTCCAAAGTCAGGCGGCACGCTGAGATGCGGCGCTGGTGGCGGTCAGCGGGGTTTGCCTGGGCCGGGGTGCGGCACGCCTGGCTCACCCAGCCCAACCTGCGCATCGAAGCGTGGCTGGCGCTGCTGGCCCTGGTGCTGGCCATCTGTCTGCAGGCCCCGCTCGCCCCCATCCTGCTGTGTTGCGGGCTGGTGCTGGGTCTGGAACTGATCAACACGGCCGTGGAGGCGGTGGTGGACCTGGTCAGCCCGGAGCAGCATCCGCTGGCCCGGGTGGCCAAGGATTGCGCGGCGGGAGCGGTGCTGGTGGGAAGCGCTGCCGCGCTGCTGGTGGGTGTGGTGGAGCTGCTGCCTCGTCTGCTGCGGCTGCTCGGCCTGTGAGCGGCAGCGATGGTGACCTGGCACGTCCGGGGGTGAGCGCCGCCATGCTAAGATGCCCTCAATGGACGAGCCGCCCAGTTCTGGTTCCGGCACCCCAACACGGATGGCCGACACCGCCTGCGGGCGGCGTTTTTGCTGTAGGGCCTCGCGGCTCCGGCAAACCATCCTGGACGCGCACCACTGGAAGAGACTTCCGCGCGTCCCCGGCACGATGGAGCGTGCCCACAGATGAATGATTACCTAGGGCTGGCGGCGCTGTTCGTGCTGGTGCTGATCAACGGCTTTTTCGTGGCCGCCGAGTTTGCACTGGTGAGCGTGCGCCGCACCCGCATCGATCAGCTGGCCGAGGAGGGTAACCGCTCGGCGCAGCTGGCCCAACGTGCCATCAACCACCTGGACCTGATGGTGGCGGCCACCCAGCTGGGCATCACCATGGCCAGCCTGGCCATCGGCTTCGTGGCCGAACCGGCCATCGAGCACCTGATGGAGCCGGTGCTGGAGTCGGCCGGCGTCAGTCCGGGGGCCATGCGCCCCATCAGCTTCGGCATCGCCTTCGCGGTCAGCACCGTGATGCACATCGTGATCGGGGAGCTGGCGCCCAAGAGCTGGGCGCTGCAGCGCGGCGAGCAGGTGGCGATGTTCGTGACCCGCCCGCTGCTGGTGTTCGCGTCCGTGTTCCGCTACCTGATCTACTTCCTGAACTGGCTGGGCAACGCGGTGGTGCGCCTCTTCGGCCTGAAGGCGACCAGCGGCCACCACACCGCGCACTCGGAAGAGGAAATCCGGATGATCGTGTCGGCCAGCAGCCAGGAAGGCGTGCTGGAGAACGACGAGAAGGAGCTGCTCTACAACGTCTTCGACCTGTCGGACACGATGGTCCGCAGCATCATGACGCCGCGGGTGGACATGATCGTGGCCGACGCGGCCGCCCCGCTGCGCCGCCTGCTGGAACTGAACACCGAGCACGGCTACTCGCGGGTGCCGGTGTACCTGGACACCGCCGACAACGTGGTGGGGGTGGCGCACACCAGCGACGTGCTGCGTCACCTAGAGGAACTGGACCACATCACCATCGAGGAGATGATGCGCCCGACCTTCTACGTGCCGGAGGGTATGCGGATCAACGACCTGCTGAAGAACATGCAGGAGCGCAAGAGCCACATGGCCATCGTGGTGGACGAGTTCGGCGGCACAGCCGGGCTGGTGACGCTGGAGGACGCCCTGGAGGAGATCGTCGGGGAGATCTACGACGAGACCGACGAGGAGGAAGTGTCGCTGGTGGAGGTGCTGGACCAGGACACCTACCTGATGGACGCGTCCGTCACGGTGGATCAGGTGGAGGAGCGGCTGGGCACCGAACTGGATGAGGACGAGGACGGCGAGTACGACACGCTGGCCGGCTTCATCACCCATCACTTCGGGTACATTCCCGAGGTGGGCGAGGCCTTCGCGTACGAGGGCTGGTGCTATACCGTGACCGAAGCGGACCCGCGCAGGGTGATCCAGGTCCGGGTGGAACGCGGCAACGAGCCGAACATGCCGCTCGCTGAGGAAGAAGAGGCCATACATGAGTCAACCCGAGATGCCTGAGACGCGCCCGGCTGCCGCCCCCGACACGGAGCTGCTGGCGCTGGCCCGACGGGCCTACGCGAACGCTTATGCCCCCTACAGCCGTTTCCATGTGGGGGCCGCGCTGCGGACCGCGGATGGCCGCACCTACGCCGGCGCCAACGTGGAAAATGCGAGCTACGGCCTGGGCCGCTGCGCCGAGCAGTCGGCGGTGCAGGCGCTGGCCAGCGACGGTGGCCGCGACTTCAGCGAGGTGCTGGTGTACAGCGAGGCGAGCCCGCCGGCCAGCCCGTGCGGAGCCTGCCGTCAGGTGCTGTTCGAGTTCGCCCCGGAGGCCAGCGTGACCTGCGTGAATCACCTGGGCGAGGTGATCTCGGGGCAGGTCAAGGACTTCCTCCCGCACGGCTTTCGTCTGGAAGAAAACAAGCGCTGAGCGGCCCGTCACCGGTTATTCTGTTCGGAACGTACCCCATGACCGCCTGCTATCCTGAGTTTGTATGGCAACGGTGGCCGAACTACAGCTGAAACTTCGCCGGCCGCTGGAGCTGGAGCTGCAGCAGGGCTGCCAGAACCGCGCGGTGGCGGGCGGCATGGAGCGGTTGCTGGAAAACTTCGCCCGGCCGTTTCCCAAAGTCCGTGAGGCGCTCCGTGGCTACGACGCGCTGAGCCCGGACGAGCGTGTTGGGGCGCTGAAGTCGGCGCTCGACCTGCTGACTCCACCCACCCCAGCGCCCGCACCGGTTCGCCGTCCGGCCAGCCGGGTGGAGGTGCAGCCGGCCGACGTGGGCGGCCCACTCTCCCCCGACACCGAGCTGAGCCGGGTGCCGCTGGGGCCGGGCGCTGCCAAGAAGCTGGGGTCGCTGGGGCTGCACACCCTGCGCGACCTGCTGCACGCCTACCCGCGCCGCCACGAGGACCGGCGCGCCCTGCCCAGCCTGGCCGAGGTTGAGGACGGCACGCGGGTCACGGTGGAGGGCGTGATCGTCAGCAAGCACCGCCGCACCCCCAAGCCCGGCATGCTGATTCTGGAGGCCACCCTGGAGAACCCCTGGGGCGAGCGCATCAAGTGCAGCTGGTTCAATCAGGCGTGGATTGAGAAGGGGCTGCGCGAGGGCACCCGCCTGATCGTGACCGGACGGGCCAAGCGCTTCGGGCGCTCGGTGCAGGTGGCTGTGGAGCATGTCGAGAGCGTGGCGGACGCTGCCAACAGCCTCAGCAGCGGCCGGATCGTGGGCGTCTACGACAGCAAGGACGGCATCAGCCAGGACTTCCTGCGGCGCACCGCTCACACGGCGCTGTCGCGCGTGCCGCTGGACGACTACCTCACGGCCCGCTGGCGGGCGCAGTACGGCCTGACCGACCTGGGTGACGCGCTGTGGGGCATCCACTTCCCGCACGACGAGGCCCAGCTGGAACGCGCGCTGGCCCGGCTGCGCTTCGACGAGTACCTGTTTCTGGAGCTGCGGGTGCTGCTGCAGGGCGAGGACGCTGTGCTGCTGGGCAAGCGCTTTACGGCCCTCGACCGCGACATGCAGGCCTTCGAGGCCAGCCTCCCCTTCCGCTTCACCGGGGCGCAGCGGCGGGTGCTGTACGAGATCGCCGACGACATGCGCAGCGAGCGGCAGATGGCCCGGCTGGTCCAGGGCGATGTGGGCAGCGGCAAGACGGCGGTGGCCGCCTGCGCCCTGTATCTGGCGGTGCAGGACGGCTACCAGGGCGCGCTGATGGCCCCCACCGAGATTCTGGCGCGGCAGCATTTCGCCAACCTGCAGGGCTACCTCACGCCGCTGGGCGTGCGGGTGGGCCTGCTGATCGGCGCGATGGGCGCCAAGCTCAAGGCCGAGGTGCAGGCGCAGATCGCGGCGGGCGAGCTGGACATCGTGGTGGGCACGCAGGCGCTGATTCAGGAGGCGGTGCGCTTCCAGAACCTGGGCCTGGCGGTGGTGGACGAGGAGCACCGCTTCGGGGTGATGCAGCGTCGCAAATTGCTCGCCGGACGCCCGGACGTGCTGGTGATGTCGGCCACCCCGATCCCGCGCTCGCTGGCCCTGACCGCCTACGGCGACCTGGAGCTGAGCGTCATTGACGAGCTGCCGCCGGGCCGCACGCCCATCGAGACCAAGCTGATTCAGGACACCGCCCGGCGGCAGGCCTACGGCTTCGTGATGAAGCAGATCCGCGAGGGGCGGCAGGCGTATGTGGTTACCGCGTTGATCGAGGAATCCGACACGTTGGAGCTGCTGGCCGCCACCCAGCTGGCCGACGACCTGCGGGTGCTGCTGCCCGAGGCCCGCATTGACCTGCTGCATGGGCGCATGAGCGCCGCCGAGAAGGACGACGTGATGGAGCGCTTCCGCCGCCGCGAGTTCGACGTGCTGGTGTCCACCACCGTGATCGAGGTGGGGGTGGACGTGGCCAACGCCACCGTGATGGTGATCGAGAACGCCGAGCGTTTCGGGCTGTCCCAGCTGCATCAGCTGCGCGGGCGGGTGGGCCGCGGATCGGCGCAGAGTTACTGCGTGCTGGTCGCGGGAGAGCACTCGCAGAAGACCCGCAAGCGGCTGAAGATCATTGAGGGGTCCACCGACGGCTTCGTGATTGCGGAAGCGGATCTCAAGCTGCGCGGGCCGGGTGAGCTGAAAGGCACCCGCCAGAGCGGCATTCCCGACCTGAAGCTCGGCGACCTGACCTCGGACGTGGAGATCATCGAGGCGGCGCGGACGCTGGCCAAACACATCCTGGCCCACGACCCGAAGCTCACGCACCCCGGTCTCGCCTACCTGCGCTCCGAGCTGCAGGCCCGCAGTTCCCAGGTCGCCTACCGTGAAGTGATCTGAAGTGCGATCACACGCAGCGCTGTCATCAGCGTGCCGGATGGCCCCTGGCCTGAGCAAGCCTTACCATGTGACACCCCTGTGACATGACTTGACGTAACATCTGGAAGTCAAGCGCAACCCAATATCGGGCGAGTAAAGCCCAAGCGCAGAGAAGCTTCACGGCCGGACCCGTTCCTGTCGCTGCGGCTTCTCTTTCTGTGATGTCCCAGCCGCTATTCTGTGCCCATGACTTCTCCTCAGATGGCGGGCAAGACGGTGCTGGTGACCGGCGCGACCAACGGCATTGGCAAGGTGGCCGCGCGCGTGCTGACCCAGCAGGGCGCCCGCGTGGTGATCGTGGGCCGCGACCCGGCCAAGACCGAGCGCATGGCCGCCGAGATCGGGGCGGCCCGCTTCGTGATCGCGGACCTGAGCGTGCAGGCCCAGGTGCGGCAGGCGGCCAAGGACGTGCTGGACCAGGAGGCGCAGCTTGACGTGCTGCTGAACAACGCCGGTATGTACCTGAACCAGCGCCAGGAAACGCCCGACGGCATCGAGATGACCTGGGCGCTCAACCACCTGGGCTACTTCCTGCTCACCCAGGAACTGCTGCCGCTGATCCGCGCGACACCGCAGGCCCGCATCGTGAACGTGAGCAGCGCCGCCCATACCATGGGCCGCATCCGCTGGGACGACCCGGAGTTCCGGCTGGGCTACAGCGGCTGGGCCGCCTACGGGCAGAGCAAGCTGGCTAACATCCTGTTCACCCGTGAACTCAGCCGCCGGCTGGCTGGCAGCGGGATCACGGCCAACGCGCTGCACCCCGGCATGGTGGCCACCGGCTTTGCCCACAACAACGGCTCGCGCATCAGCCGGGTCTTCAGCCTGCTGCGCCCATTTGCCAAGACCGAGGAGCAGGGTGCTCAGACCAGCATCTACCTGAGCAGCAGCCCAGAAGTGGCCGGCATGAGCGGCCTCTACTTCAGCAACGAGCAGCCCATTAAGCCCGCGCCACAGGCATTAGATGACGCGGCGGCCGAGCGGCTGTGGCGACTAAGCGAGGAGTACGTGAACCGCTGAACAGCTGATCCTAAGACAGAGGGGCGCACTTCTGTGCGCCCCTCTGCTCATGACCGTTTTACGGGTTCTGGATGACGGAAACACTCGGTCCAGTGGTCTGGGTCACGATGCCCGTATTCATGTCCTCAACGATCCAGACGACCTGGTACGTTCCGGCAGCTCCGAACCCGACAGAGTCGACGACTGAGCCAGTCGCATCAGCGGTGAAAGCCATCGACTGACGAGCACCGTTCTGATAGAGCACTCCCGTGACACGGCTGCTGCTGGTGATCCCACCGATCGTGAAGTTTCCAGAGCTGTAATTCAACTGCCCAGATCTGGTATTGGCCGGGCTGGGATTGGTCACTACGCTCGTCGTATAGCTGATCCGCGCTGCCTTGGTCGCTGCACGGTTGATAAGCACCGGGATGCACTGGATGTTGCGGTTCCCGTCGGTATCCACGGCGGTCACGCGCATGTCATACCGCTGATTCGGCGCGTTGTCCGGCACATAGGCAGAGCCGTCAATATCAATGCTGGGGAGGACCACGCTGCCGAGCGAGAGGGGCGGATTAAAGCCCTGGTTCAACAGCAACACGTTGACGGGGGCGCTTCCCGGCACGGTCTGGCTCTCCTGGCACTGTGTTGTTCCGTTGAGCGCCAGCGCCTTGGTGGCATCATAGGGACCAACGATCCGCGCCTCCACCACCGAGACACCCGTGTTGTCACTCACATCCACCATGAAGCCTGAGGAGCTGTCGATGCGACCCGGCGTCCTGTTGTTGGTGATGGCCGGAAAACGGATGGTGGCGGCAGGCGGCAGGACGCTGGTGGTGTTGGTGGTGACCTGGCTGGTGGCATCCAGCGCCTGGGTGATGGCGGTGGCGGTTCCAGGGTCCAGCGTCACGCCCAACTTGACATGCACCGTGTACGTGTCTGCGGGCAGCCCCGCCATGTCGAAGGCGTCCGCCGTGTAATTTCCATCTACGTTGTCCGTCACGGCCACAGTGCGTGTGTCCACTATTTTGCCCCGGTAGTCGAGGAGCTCGACCGTTGCCGTTCCCCCGGTCACACTGAAGGCGCTGTTCTTCTTCATGACGCTGAACTGCACCGCCTGAGACGTCAGCGTCGTGGTGCTTCCGTTGACGGGAGTGTTGATGGTCAGGGTCGGAGCCACCCGGTTGGCGATCTGCACGGTTTTGACGGCACTTTTGCCGATCTGGCTGTTTGCATCAATGGCCGTGACCTGCATGGTCAATGCACCGTTCGGGAACTTGGTCGTGTCCACGCTGAAAGTGGCACTGGACTGAGTTGAGACGTAGCTGGCGCTGTCACTCAGGCCGTCCGCCCCAGTTACAGTCAGCACCATCTGCTTGGGCGCGACACCTGCGGCAAAGCCGCCCGATACGTTGACACCCAGCAGTTTGCTGTAGGGGGCCGTACCGCTGCTGGTCACCACGATGACCGGAGAGGGAGCAGCGGGAACGGTCGGGTCCGTCGGGGTGCTGGCGCTTCCAGCGGAGACGGTGAAGTTCAGCGTGTTGCTGACGCCCGGAAACGACACGGTGACTGGGAAGCTGCTCTTGCCGGCGTTGGCGGTCACGAGTTTGCCAAACACATCGGCGTCGTTCAGGGCCTTTTCCACCGTCTGCGGGCCGAACTGCACGTTGCCGGTTGGGCAGGGCGACACCGTCACCGTGCAGCTCACACCGGCCGGCACCACGATGGTCGGCAATGCCACATCGGTGCTAACGCCGGCGCTGGTGAGGGTGGCCTTGCTGATGTTCAACTTGCCGGCGCCTGCTCCATTGGTGAAGGTGTACTTGGTGGTTGCACTGCTGGCCGAGGTGCCGTCAGCAGCCAGAACAATGGCCGATTTGTCCGCCGCTACCGTCACGGTTCCGGAACCAGAGGTCGGTGTAGGGGTCGTCGAGCAGGCTCCGAGAAGGACTGCGAGGGTGAGCAGGGGCCATTTTTTCATTCGGTCATTCCTCCGTGAGGTCGTAATGCAGGTTCGGATTGAGAGTATAAAAGGCCAGGCGTTTCATGCCCGCCAGAAAATCGACGTTTTCAATGGTGACCTGCCGCCACTCGTCGGCCACGTCCGACGCTTCACCTGAACCGGTGGTGCGTGGCTGAATCACGACCGGCGCGAAGTTCAGGATGCCCCGGATGCCGGCGGCCACCAGCTGTTCCGCAGCAGCCTGGGCATGTTCGGGCGGCACCGCCAGGAAGCCCAGGTCCACGGTCTTGCGGACGTGCTGCGTGACCCGGTGGGCGGCCGCCCAGGCATCGGCCTCGGCGCGCTCACGCACGAAGGCCCGCAGGTCCTGCACATGCCCGACTTCCAGGCCCCGGACCTGCTGTCCGATCAGCTCCGGCTTCACGTCGAACAGCCCGACGTAGGAGAACTGGTAATCGCTGGCGCCCGGATAGTTGGCGATCGCCTGACCCAGCCGGCCCATACCCACGATCACCACATTCCAGTTGCGGTTCAGGCCCAGCACCCGGATCAGCTCACGCTTCAGTACCGGCACCGTGTAGCCCATGCCCCGCGTCCCGAAGCGCCCGAAGTACGCCAGGTCCTTGCGGACCTGAAAAGCGCTGACCTGCGCCCGCTCTGCCAGATCGGTGCTGCTGGTCTTGAGCTGGTCCTGGGCTTCCAGCTGCTCCAAGATTCGCAGGTAGGTGACCAGCCGGGAGATGGCGGCGGTCGGAATGCCACTGTTCACGCTCACCGCGTCACCGGACCCGGAAGTAATCCAGGCCGCTGGCCTTCAGCTTGGCCTCGGCGCTGCTGAGGGCGTCACCCTGAAAGGGCCCCACCAGCACCGCGACCTTCTGCCCGGCCGGCGCGTTGACCGTCGGATCAAAGCCGAGTGACCGCACCTGACCGACGAACTTCTGGGCCGCTTCGACCGAGTTGTAGGCCGCCACCTGCAGGTAGACCGGCCCAGTGCTGGCGCTGGTCGGAGCCGCCGTGCCGGTGCTGGCCGCAGCGGGCGCTGGCATGGTGGTGGCGGGCGTCGGAGTGGGCTGAGTCGTTTGCGTGGTGGCTGCCGGGGCGCGGTCCTGCGTGGTGGTCGTCCGCTGCGGGACGGCCGCCGGCGTCGGGGCCGCAACCGCCGGGCTGGACGGCGTGGTGGTGCTGGACGACGGAGCATTGCGAGGGGCATACAGCAGGGCTCCCGGGTACACCCGCTGGATGTCGGCCAGCGCGCGCTCTGCCGTCTCACGGTCTGCAAACGGCCCCACCTGGGCCACCGCGCCGCTCTCGATCGCGATCGGGTAGACGGTATAGCCCAGGCCGCTCACCACGGCCGTCCCACTCTGCGCCGCCGCCTCGCCGGAGAAGGTCCCCAGGCTGATGCGGTAGTCATTGCGGGTGGGCGTGCGTGCCTCAGAGGTGGCCACCGCATTGCCCGTGCGTGCCGGCACCGAGGGGGTGCTGGGCGCCGCGTCGGGAGCCGCCGCCTGATCGGTGTCCGCCGTCGTGTCGGGCGCGGCAGCGCTGCCGTTGTCCGCCGTCTGGTCCGGCTGGGCCACCGGATTGGCCGGGATCACCTGCACGTCCGACGACCCCGTGGTGGGCGCCGTCGTGTCAGTCGTGTCGGTCGTGTCAGCGGTCTCCCCCGTGTCCGCCGTGCCCGTCTGTTCGGTACCACTCGGCGCGGCCTGCGTTCCCTGGGCCGCGTCCGGCACCGAGGTCGTTCCAGTGGCGGTGGTCCGCTTTCCCGGCCGCAGCAGCAGCCCCGCAAATCCCAGCAGCAGCAGCACCACCAGCAGGCCGATCAGCAGATCCGGCCAGCGGCGTTTCATTGCACCCACAGCACTTCCCCCTTCCCTCGGACCGGCCCGTCCATGACGGCCAGTCCGGCGATGCAGCTCACTTCAACGACCCCTGCGCCTTGCTGTTGCCCAGGTTGGCGGCGGTTTTCAGCGCGCTGGTGGCTTCGGCCGTCTTCCCCTGGGCCCGGCGGGCCAGCCCCAGCTGATACCAGCCCTCGGCATTCTTCGGCTGCTCCACCACCAGCGCCCGCAGGACCGTCTCGGCCTCGGCGTAGCGGCCGGACGACAGCAGTGCCGAACCGAGGTTCAGCCGGGCGTTGGGGGTCGGCTGCAGCCGCACGCTCTCGCTCAGGGCGGTCACGGCCCCGGCGTAGTCCTTGAGCGCGTAGCTGGACAGGCCCAGCCACAGCGACGCCTCCGCCCCCGGCGCGGCCAGGGCGCTGGACTGCAAGGCGCTGCGCGCCTCGCTGTAGCGGCCCAGCCGGTAGGACGCCACGCCCAGCACCAGCTGGGCACGCGCCTGGGTCGCGGCATCCGGGCTAGCCCGCAGCGCCAGCCGGGCATCCTGCGCCGCAGCGGCGTACTGGGACAGACTCAGCCGCACCGCCGCGAGGTTGGTGCGGTAGAGGGCATTGACCGGTTCCAGCTTCACGGCCGTCTGCCACGCGCTCAGGGCGCCGCCGCGGTCGCTGCGGGCCACCAGCAGCTCACCCAGCCGGGCCTGGGCCGCGGCGTTGCGGGGGTCAGCCTTCACCGCCGCCTGCACCGCCTGCAGCGCGTCCTTGCTGCGGCTCAGGCCGGCCAGCAGGTCAGCCTTGCGCAGCAGCAACCGGCCGCGAGCCGCACTGTCCTGAGTGGCGGCCACCGCGCTGTCCAGCTCCCGGACACCCCGGTCGGCCAGCTGCTGCGAGGCATAGATGTCGGCGGTCAGCAGGGCGGCGTCCACGTTGGCTGGAGCCTTGGCCCGCACCGCATACAGCAGCGGCAGGGCGGCGGTGCCCTGACCGGCCAGGGTCAGCGCCTGGGCCTCGCGCACCTGCAGGTCCAGGTCATCGGGGGCGGTCTTCACCAGTTCCGCCAGGGTGGTGGCCAGCGCCGGGTAGTTCCGCGCGCGTGCCTGCTCCCCGGCCAGCGCCTCCAGCACCTGCCGCAGCACAGGGGCCGACACCTTGCCCCGGGCCAGCTCCGCCGCCTTGGCAAAGTCGGCCAGGGCCTCATCGTTCTGGTTCTGGCGGCTGGCCACCACGCCCAGGTTGTACGGCCCCTCGAAGCTGGCCGGGTCCAGCGCGCTCAGCTGGCCGAACTCAAAGCGGGCCCCCGCCAGATCGTTGAGCGCGAACAGCGTCAGGCCCAGACCGAAGTGCGCCTGGGCGTTCTGATAATTCTGGCCGACCAGCGCCTCGTACTGCGTCTGGGCCTGCCGGTAGTTCCCGGCCTGATAGCTCTTCTGGGCGGTATCCAGCGCCGCCAGGAACGCTGGCGACGGGGGGGTGGACGGCACGCTGGGCGTTGTCGCGCCCGCCTCCGCTGCCGGCGTTGAGGGCGTGATCACGGCCGGCGGCTTGATGACCGGGGCGGATTGTTGCAGCGTGGTGGAAATCTGGGCCGCGCCCACCTGCTCGACCATCGTCTGGGCCTGAGCGGTGCCGGCCATCGCCAGCACCAGCGTGGCCCTCAACAACATTGTGTGGAGTTTATGAGACACCAGCTCCTCCTGAGGGAAAATCTGGCGTCATCGTAGCATGGGGGTCTTTCGTAACCCTTACGAAAGTGCGGTGGAGCGGCGTTGCAGGGGGCGTCAGGCAGATGCGGAGACGCCGGCACCCGGCTGCTTGAGCGCCAGCTGACCGCAGGCGGCTCCCGCGTCCCGCCCACGCGACCGGCGCACACTGACCTCGACGCCCCGCTGCTCCAGCGCGTCGTAGAAGGCCTGCAGCTGCTGCTCGCTGCTCTCCTCGAAGCCGCTGCCCTCCCACGGATTCATCGGGATCAGGTTGACGTGCGATACGAGGCCGCGCAGCAGGTCAGCAAGCAGCTCGGCCTGCCACAGCTGATCGTTCACGCCGCGCAGCATGGCGTACTCGAAGGTGACCCGCCGCCCGGTGACGGCCTGATACTCGCGCGCCGAGGCCATGATCTCCTGAATGGTGTTGGCATGTGCGGTGGGAATGATGCGCTGACGGGTCTCCTCGTCAGGCGCGTGCAGGCTGATGGCCAGCTTGATGCCGAGGTCGTCCTCGGCAGCCAATCTACGGATGCCCTTGGGCAAGCCTACGGTGCTGAGCGTCACCCGGCGCTTGCTCATGCCCAGCGCCAGCGGGTGCAGCAGAATCCGGGCGGCCAGCATGGTGGCGTCGTAGTTGAGCAGCGGCTCGCCCATGCCCATAAACACCAGGTTGCGCAGCTCGCGCGGGGCAATGCCCTCGCCGCGCGCCACCGCCAGAATCTGGCCCACCACCTCGCCGGCGGTCAGGTTGCGCCCGAAGCCCAGCGCGCCGGTGGCGCAGAAGGCACATTTGGCGGGGCAGCCCACCATGGTGGACACGCAGATGGTCTTGCGGTCCAGGTAGGGCATGTAGACCGCCTCCATCTGGCGGCCGTCCGGCAGGGTGAACAGGTACTTGACACTGCCGTCGGTGCTGCGGACCGTCTCGATGCTGCGGAAGGGATTGAGGGTGTACTGCTCGCTCAGCTCGGCACGCACCCCGGCGCTGAGGCTGGTCATGGCCGAAAAGTCGGCCGCGCCGTGGACGAACACCCATTCCAGCAGCTGGCGGCGGCGGAATCCCTCCAGCGGGTAGGCGTCGGGGTGCAGGTCAAGGAGCAGTTGCATCAGGAGAGTATAGCGGGACAGGCGGGCAGCGCACCGGAAGGTCCGGCACCTTCGGCCTTCATTTGACGCCGACCCGCAGGCCTACATTCCAGTGGCCGCCACCCGCACCCCACAGGTAGTCCACGCTGGGGCCCACCAGCACCGAAAGCCAGGGGGCGCGGTAGTACAGGTCGGCGCGCACGCCCGCCTCGTGGGCCACCCAGTCGTAGTGCGGCGTCAGGTCCACCAGCAGCGGCCCGGCCGGATCGGCGCGAACCGTGGCGGCCAGCCCATTGACGCTGGCGGCGGCGTTCAGCCAGCTGCGCTGGTAGTGGTATTGCACGTTGCGCAGCGACAGCAGCCCGAGCCGCATGTCCGGCGACAGCACCACATCCAGGTTGGTCTGGTTGTAGCGGCCCACCGCCAGGTCCGGCAGGGCGCTGTCCCCCAGCACCCACCGTTCGAAGTGGCTCAGCGTGACGGTGCTGTGCGGATCCGGACGCAGGGTCAGGCTGCCGGACAGGTCCACGCTGAACTGCCCCTGCTGCGGGTAGACGTACCCCCGAACGGCGCTGCCCACCCCCACGCTCCACGGCCCGGAGGAGAGCGAGCCGCCGCCGCTCGTCTCCAGATGCACGTACGGGGTGCGGACGGCTCCCTGGACCCCGTACCCCAACTCGCTCAGCAGCCGCACCGGACCGTCCACCAGCACGTACCCGACGGTGGCCCGCGAACTGCGCCCCTGATCCTGGGCCAGCAGGCCGTACTGCCAGCCGCTGCCGGGATTGTGCGTGACCTCCAGGTGGCCCACCCCCAGCGTGGCGCCGGCGTCCGGGTTCTCAAAGCGGCCGGCCACGAAGCTGGTGTCGTGGTAGCGCACCCCCATGCTGTACTCCAGATACGCCGGATGGTCCACGAACGTCGCGCGCGCGTCCACCCGGAACGGCAGCGGAAAGCCGCGCACGCCGTAGCCGCTGCCCGGATCTGCGAGCACCTGCACGCCGCCGAAGCGGTCCGCGTAGCCGGGAGGAAACAGGTTCATCAGCCGGATCAGGAACGGCTGGGGCGCCGCCTGCTCCTGTGCTGCGGCCAGCCCGCCCACGCACAGGGCCACCACACCCAAGCGCAGCAGGCCCATCAGCGTCTTCAGCACTCTGGTCTGCATCACAATCGAGGCTGATGATAGCGGGCCACCCCCACCTCAGCCAGCGCCGGATGGGGGTGGCCCGTGCAGCCCGTCAGCGCCGGATGTTCACGATGGTGACGCCGTGTCCGCCCTGATTCGGCTCGGCGTCGTGGAAGCTCTCGACCCGTTTGTCGGTTTTCAGGTAGTCGCGCAGCAGCCGGCGCAGCACCCCCTGTCCCTTGCCGTGCACCACCCGCAGCGGCGACTCCTTGAGGGCGTGGGCCTCTCCAATGGCCTGCCGCAGCTCCTCCACGGCCTCCTCGACGTGCTGACCGCGCAGCTGCAGTTCGGAGCGGAAGGTGGTGGGTGAGGTCCCACCGAAGCTGGTCCGGACCTTCGGCTTCTCTTCCGGCTTGAGCCGCACGTCGCGGCGGCGCACGTTGACCTTCATAACGCCCAGCTGCACCACCAGCTCGTCGCCGCGCACCTCCAGCACCTGCCCGGTGGCGCCGTAGGCCGGCACGTCCACCGTGCTGCCGCTGCGCAGCGGGTCACCGCGCGGCGCCTCCGGGGCGGCCGGCTGCGGCCGGGTCGCCTGCGCCTGCCGCCGCAGCTGCCGCAGCTCCTCCAGCACTCGCGGCCGCGCCGACTCCTCGCGGGCCCGGCCGCGCAGGCCGCGCACCTGCTCCAGCGCGTTTACATACAGCGTCTCGGCCTTCTGCGACGCCTCGGCGATCAGCTCGTCACGGCGGCTGTTCAGCGTGGCGCGCTCCTGCTGAATGCGGCTCAGCTCGCCCTCGGCGCCGCGGCGCGCCACCTGGGCGGCCTCCAGTTCGCCGCGCAGCTGATCGCGCTCACGTTCCAACTGCTCCAGCAGCGCCTCCAGCAGACCGCCTTCCGGTCCCAGGATGTTTTCGGCCCGGCCCAGCACCCCCTCCGGCAGCCCCATGCGCCGCGCGATCGCCAGCGCATAGCTGCGCCCCGGCTGGCCCACCTGCAGCCGGTAGGTAGGCCGCAGCGCCGACAGGTCAAAGCCCATGCTGGCGTTCTTGAGCCCCGGCGTTTCCAGCGCGAACAGCTTGAGCGGCGCGAGGTGAGAGGTGATCACGCCGCGCGCATCCTGAGCCAGCAGCTGCTCGATCATTGCCTGCGCCAGCGCCGCGCCCTCGGCCGGGTCGGTGCCACTGCCCAGCTCGTCCACCAGCACCAGCGTGCGGATGCTGGCGCCTTCCAGCACCTGACGAAGATGCTGCAGGTGCGCGGCGAAGGTGGAGAGGCTGGCCTCGATGCTCTGCTCGTCCCCTATGTCCACCAGGACGTCCTGGACCACCGGCAACGCCGCCTTGCTGGCCGCCACGTACATGCCACACTGGTGCATCAGGACCGCCAGCCCCAGGGTCTTGAGGGTGGCCGTCTTGCCGCCCATGTTGGGACCGGTGATCAGCAGCAGGCGCGTGTCGCCCAGCACCAGATCGTTGGCCACCGCGTCCTCAATCAGCGGGTGCCGGGCTTCGCGCAGGGTATACAGGCCGTCAGGGGCCTGCTCCGGGCGGTTCAGGCGCCAGTCGCGGGCCAGCCGGGCCTTGGCCGCGATCAGGTCCAGCTCGGCCAGGGTGCTGAGCGTCTGCTCAATGGCCTCATCCTGCGCCACCAGGCCCGACAGCTCGGTCAGGATGCGGCGCACCTCGGCCTCCTCGTCGAGCAGCAGGCGCGCCAGCTCGTTGTTGAGCGGCGTGACCGCCGCCGGCTCCACGAAGTACGTCTGCCCGGTGCCGGAGCTGTCCACGATGATGCCCTGCACCTGCCCCACCCGGCTGGCCTGCACCGGCAGCACGTAGCGGTCACGGCGCAGCGTCACGATGTGTTCCTGCAGCACGTCGCTCCACTGCTCCAGCGTGTTGGTCAGGCGCTCGCGGATCCGGTCCCGCAGCGGCCCGATGCGCCGGCGCAGGTCGCGCAGGCGGGGGCTGGCGTCGTCGCGGACCTCGCCGCTGCGGTCCAGGCTTTCCAGCACCCGCCGCACCAGCAGGCCGTGTTCGCCCAGGCCCATCGCCACCTCGCGCAGCGGACCGCGCGAGTTCTGGGCCACCGCCCGCCGCACGCTCATGCTGGCGTCCAGGGTGTACCCGACCTCCAGCAGCTCCTGGCCGAGCAGGACCCGGCCGTCACGCGCCCGCTCCACTACCGGCCGGATGTCCTGGATGCCGCCCAGGCTCAGCGACACCCCGAACAACGCGTCTTCCAGCTCGTCGAGTTCCCGTCCGATGCGCCCCGCGTCCGGGCTGGGGCACAGCTGCCGCGCCCGCTCCACACCCATGCGGGTGGCGGTACGCGTGGCGAGCGCCTCACGGATGCGTGGAAAGTCCAGGGTCGCGAGCGCTGCCTCCGGAAACGTGGTGACGGTGGGAACAGAGAGATCGGACGGCACGCCCGGATTATACGGGGACCGCCGCTGACAACCGTGCGCCAGGTGGCTTATCAAAGGGCCATGCTGCCTGAGCCAGCTGGCCGAGCCGCCGGATGGGCGGCCACCTGTACGGGCCCTACCGTTCCGGCAGCCACTCGCGGGCCAGCACCTCGCGGTTGAGCAGCTCCGCGTCGTAACGGGCGCTGCCCAGCACCCGCAGCGCCACGTCCGTCAGCTCCGGGTCGAACTGCCGCCCGCGCTGCCGCACCAGCTCGGCCAGGGCGTCCTGCCGGTCCCAGGCCAGCTTGTAGGGCCGGAAATGCACCAGGGCATCGAACACGTCCGCCAGGGCCACGATGCGGCCCATCAGCGGAATCTCGCGGCCGGCCAGCCCGTTCGGATACCCTCCCCCATCCCAGCGCTCGTGGTGGGTCAGCGCGATCTGGCGGGCCATGTTCAGCACCTCCGACTGCCCGCCGGACAGCAGCCGCGCCCCGATCAGGGTATGGCGCTTCATCTCCTCGAATTCGGCGGCCGTCAGCTTGCCCCGCTTCAACAGGATGGCGTCGGGAATGCCGATCTTGCCCACATCGTGCAGGCAGGCCGCCACCCGCAGCGTGTCCACCTGGCTGCGCGACAGGCCCAGCTCCTCAGCGATCAGCGCCGCCCCGATCCCCACCCGGCGGGTGTGTTCTCCGGTGGCGTCGTCGCGGAACTCGGCCGCCATCGCCAGCCGCGCCACCACTTCCATCTGCGCCTGTTCCAGATCGGCGGTCCGGGCCTGCACCAGGGCCTCGGCCTCCGCCTGCGCCTGTTCGGCCACCGCCCGCTGCGCGCGGCTCAGCCGGGCCTCCGCCTGCGAGCGTTCCACATCGAACTGCATCATCAGGGTCCGGGTGGTGCGGTCCCGTTCGGCGCTGAACAACTCCCGCTCCTGGGCGTGGTAGGCCTCGAAGTGCTCCAGCGCCTCGGCCAGCCGGCCCTGGCGTTTGTACAGATCCGAAAGCATCTGGTGCGCGTCGCGCAGGCCCTTGGCCCGGCCGCCCACACCGGCCAGGTCCAGCGCCTCACCCAGCAGCCCGGCGGCCGTCTCCAGGTCACCCTGCGCCGCCGTCAGCCGGCCCACGCTCAGCAGGGCGTCCAGCTCGCCGTCGGCGTACTCGATGCCCCGGGCGATGTCGCGCGCCGAACGGTAACAGTCGAGCGCCTGCACCGGGTCGCTGGCCTGTTCGTACCAGCTGCCCAGACTGTCGAGCACGTTGACCCGCAGCGGCAGGAAGCCGTGCGTCTTGGTGAGCTCCAGCGCGGCCTGATAGCAGGCGAACGCCTCCTGATCCGCCCGCTGATGCTGCAGCGCCAGCCCCAGGTTAATCAGCGTGGCCGCCTGCAGTTGCCGGTCGCCGAGCTCGGCACTCTCCTGCAGCGCCTGCCGGAAATTGCTCTCGGCACCCGGGTAGTCCTCGGCGTCCAGGTACACGCTGCCGAGATTGAACATGATGTTCAGCCGCAGCTTCCGCTCGTCCGGATGGTCCTCGATCAGCGAGTAGGCCCAGCGCAGCGACGAGATGGCGTCGTCAGTGCGCCCGATGCTGCTCTGCAGCTGCCCGATGTTGCAGCTCGCCACGCATTCGCCGTGCGTGTCGCCGCAGGAGTGGTACAGCAGGGCCGCGTCACGCAGCACGGCAATGGCGTCCGCATACAGCCCCCGGGTGCGGTACACCGCCGACAGGGCGTTGAGCCCGGCCGCCTCCAGCTCCGGCACCTGCTGTTGCCGTGCCAGGTACAGACAGCGCCCGACCAGATCCTGCGCTTCGGCGAGGTTGCCGGACTGCAGCCGCAGGTAGGCCAGCCGCAGATACGCTGCGCTGCGCGGCCGATCGAAGGTCTCTGGCTGGTCCGACACCAGCTCCAGCAGCTGTTCGGCCGTCAGCTCGCTTTCCATCAGCTGGCCGGCCTCAAAGTGCCCTTCCACCTCGATCAGCAGGCTCCACACCTGCGCCTCGGTGTCGCCATCCCGCTCCGCAACCTCACGCGCCTGCCGCGCCAGCGCGAGTGCCCCCGGCACGTCAGATTTGAGCAGCGGCTGAGCCTCACCGACCAGCCGGCGCGCCTCCACACTGCCGCCGGGCGTCAGGGACGCCTGCAGCAGCCACCCGATCATGCCCCGCGACCCTTCCTGACCGCCACTCAGTTGCCCTTGTCGCCGGCCTTCAGGCTGCGCAGGAAGGTTTCCAGGTTGGCCCGGCCGCTGCCCAGCTTGCCCCGGTACGGGAGGTTGCCCGGCAGAGCGTCCACCGGATCAGCACTGGCCAGCAGGTGCGCCGCCACGGCCTCCGGGCTGGAGGACGGGGCCGCCAGACGCGCGTCCGGATGCTCGCCCAGCGCCAGCGCCAGCGCTCCGGCCGCCACCGGGGCCGACATGGAGGTGCCGCTCCAGGCCGCTAGCATGTTGTGCGGGGCCGGGCCGTACACCTCCTCGCCGGGGGCCATCAGTTCCAGGTGGCTGCTGTAGTTGGAGAAGCTGGACTTCAGGTCCAGGCGGCTCACGCTGCCCACGCTGATCACCCGGTCCTTGTGCTTCCCGGAGGCGGCGTCGTCGGCCGGATAGTTCAGCCGGTTCTGCCCCTCATTGCCGGCCGAGACGGTGATCAGCACGCCCGCCTCACTCGCCCGGTCCATCGCGTCCTGGATAATTTTGGAGCGGCTACCGGTGCCCAGGCTCAGGTTGATGACGCTGGCGTGGCAGCTGACCGCCCAGTCAATGGCGCGGGCCACGCTCAGCACGTCGCCACTGCCGTCCGGCCCCAGCGCGCGCAGCGGGAGGATGGTGGCCGCCGGGGCAATCTGCAGCACGATGCCGGCGGTGTTGGTGCCGTGTCCGTAGCCGCCTTCCCCGAAGGTACCCACATCGCTGGGATCGTTGTCGTCGTCGTAGAAGTCGCGCCACTCGTTCTGCGGCGCCAGCGACCCCTGGAACGCCTCATGGCTGAGGTCCAGGCCGGTGTCGATCATCGCCACCTTGACGCCCTGGCCCAGGTGCGGCGCGAGCTTCTGGGCCTGCTCCAGATGAATCTGGGTCCAGATGCTGGTGTTCTCCGGCACCACCTGGAACTGGCCGCTGGCCCACACTGTGGCCTTGCCGCTGGCCCAAACGGTCGCCTTGCCACTGGCGAAGGCGGTCATGCCGCCGCCGCTGACTGCGCGCGCGTTCGATTCGCGCACCGGGGCGTGGGCGCTGTCCTGAGGCAGGGTGGCGCTGCGGGTCGCCAGCAGCGCATAGCCCTGCTGCGGCCGGAATGCGATGACCTTGCCGTCGTAGCGGGCCGCCAGCTGTTCCGGAGCGTCGGCCGCCGTGACCGCGAGCGTGACGGCGTACGGGTAACTGGCGGTGGGCGTGGCGACAGCGTCCCCTGCAGCGGTGAGCGAGGGGGCCGGCGCGACGGAGCCGCAGGCACTCAGCAGGCCGCTGGTCAGCAGGCCCAACATCAGAGAAGAACGGGGCAGGTTCATGGAAGCTCCTCTCAGAGCAGGGACCGGGAACGACGAAACGGGACGGAAACACGTTGGCGCAGGCAGGTTGGAAAGGAACCGACGACCGCTGCTGGGGGGCAGGCTCTGGCTTCCTAAGTGTTAAGCCAGACTACTATTCAGGGTGACAGGCCCTCTGGCACACTGTCAATTCCCCTTGCGAATGAAGGGGCCTGCCCCCCGAGACCGGCGGCCCTGCGTGAAAAACTTCATGGTGACCGAGCCGGGACCGGGTCAGTCGCCGCGAGCCGGATGCTACCCTTCAGGGCAGCAGCGCGCGCTGCCAGAAGGAGCCCCTGACCGTGAGCATGACCCCCGCCGAACTGAGGACCTATCTGAGTGCCCTGGTGGCACGGCAGCTGCCGCTCTCCACCATGATCTGGGGGCCGCCGGGCGTCGGCAAGAGCAGCGTGGTGGCGCAGGTGGCCGCCGAACATGACCTGGAGTTCGTGGACGTGCGGCTCTCGCAGCTGGCCCCCACCGACCTGCGCGGCCTGCCGGTGGCCGAACACGGCATCAGCCGCTGGTATCCACCGGAGTTTCTGCCGCAGGGCGGACGCGGCGTGCTGTTTCTGGACGAGGTCAACATGGCTCCGCCCACCATGCAGGGCATGGCGCAGCAGCTGATTCTGGACCGCCGGGTGGGCAGCTACGTGCTGCCGGCCGGCTGGTTCGTGTGGGCGGCCGGTAACCGCAAGGAGGACCGGGCCAGCGTGTTCGACATGCCGGCGCCGCTGGCCAACCGCTTCCTGCACCTGACGGTGCGCCCGGATTTCGATGCGTTCCGCAGCTACGCGCTGGGCCGCAGCCTGCACGAGCACATCCTGGCGTTCTTGACCTTCCGTCCCGAACTGCTGCACCGCCTGGACACCACCCAGCCGGCGTGGCCCAGCCCGCGCGCGTGGGAGATGGCGTCAGCGCTGCACCGGGCCGGGCTGGACGTGGCCCCGGCGGTGGGTGAGGCGTCCGGCGCCGAGTTCGCGGCCTTCGTGCAGCTGTACCAGCAGCTGCCGGACCTGGGCGTGGTGCTGAGCGGGCAGGGCCGCGACCTGCCGCTGCCGGAGGAGCCAAGCGTGCGCTACGCCGCCGTGGTGGGTCTGGCGGCCCGCGCCGCCGACGCGCAGCAGGGCTTCCACGCCTTCTCGTGGCTGGCCGGACACGCCGGGCCGGAGTGGTTGCAGCTGTACGTGGCGACCCTGGTCAGCAAATTCCAGGCGCTGGGGCAGCTCGGAGACCTGCTGGGCCTGATGGAGCGCGAGCCCCGGCTGGCCCAGCTGATTCAGGGTGCGGCCGAGCTGAGCGCGGGCTAGCCGGGCGTGGCCACTCCCTCCGATCCCGCCTTCGCCCGGCTGCTGTCCGGGTCGCGGCTGCGGCTGCGCGGCAAGAGTGCATTCTTTGCCACCCTGCTGCTGCAGGCCGACATCGTGCCGTCGCAGGAGGTGGCGCTGGCCGCCACCGACGGCGACCGGGTGTTCCTGAACCCGCAGGCGGCGGCCCAACTGCCACCGGCCCTGCTGGACGGCCTGCTGTTGCACGAGGTGCTGCACGCGGCCCTCTCGCACGTTCAGCGGCGCGGTCCGCGCGAGGCGAAGCGCTGGAACCGCGCCGCCGACCTGATCGTGAACGGCATGGTGGCGAGCGCCGGCCTGCCGACCCTGGAAACGGCCCCGCGCGACGCGCACCTGGAGACCCTGAGCGTGGAGGAGGTGTACGCCGCGCTGGAAGGCCAGGAGCAGTCGCAGGACGAGGAGGACGAGGACCTGCTGGACGCGCCTCCGTCCGACGCTCCTCCCCGCGAGGGCGGCCGCTCCGGCGACACACCCGCCCGGCAGGCCCGGCGCTGGAGCCAGACGCTCGCCCAGGCGCGGGCCGCCGAGAGCCTCAGCGGGCACGGCAGCGACCCGCTGGGGCTGCACCGCGAACTGGCCCGGCTGGCGCCCGCGCGGCTCGACTGGCGCAGCCACCTGTGGCGCTTCCTGGCGCGCACGCCCACCGACTTCGGCGGCTTCGACCGGCGGTTCATCGGGCGCGGGCTGTACCTGGAGGCGCTGGACGACGAGAGCCTGCGGGCATTGATTGCGGTGGACACCTCCGGCAGCGTGGACGACCAGGCGGTGCAGGCGCTGATCGCGGAGGTGCAGGGGGTGCTGGGCGCCTATCCGCATGTGCAGGCGGAGCTGTATTACGCCGACACCGAGGCCTACGGCCCGTACCCGCTGACCGCCGGGTCCGAGATTCCGCCGCCGCAGGGTGGAGGCGGCACCGACTTCCGGCCGGTGTTCGTGCGGGCCACGGAGCAGGAGCCGGACGTGATCATCTACCTGACCGACGGCTACGGCGACTTTCCGGAGCTGGTGCCGCGCAGTCCGGTGCTGTGGGTGGTGCCGCCCGGCGGCCTGGAAGACGAGGGGTTCCCGTTCGGCGAGGTGCTGCGGCTGGAGGAACGGGCATAAGCTGTGCCCAGGAGCGCGCTCCCACCTTTCCTATGACCCAGACCCACCCGGACCTTCCCCCACCGACCGCCACCGCCGATCGCCTGACCCAGCTGAGCCAGCACCCCGCCGCTGAGGTCCGCGAGGCCGTGGCCCGCCACCCCAACACCCCGCCCGAGCGGCTGGGCGAACTGGCCGAGCAGCATCCGGACGCGGTGCTGCACAACCCGGCCCTCACGCTGCTGCGGCTGGCCCGCCCGGGGCTGCTGGGCAGCTGGTCCGGGGAGGCCGTGGCCCGGCTGGCCGCGCTGCCGGACGCGCCCGACTGGGTCCAGGAGGCGGCCATGCGCCACGATCAGGTGCTGGCCAAGCTGGCAGTGGCCGGCCGCAGCGACCTGAGCGAGGCGCGGGTGCGGCAGCTGGCCGGCAGCGCCGAGTGGCAGCTGCGCGAGGCGGCGGCCCGGCGGCCGGACCTCCCGCCGGACCTGCTGCCTGCCCTCGCGACCGATCAGGACTATGACGTGCGCAAGGCGGTGGCGGCGCGCGACGAGTTGCCCACCGAGCTGCAGGACCTGCTGCTGCAGGACAGCCACGCCTTCGTGCGGGCGGTGATGGCGCGGCGCCTGGACCTGTCGCTGCCGCACCTGCTGGCCCTGGCCACCGATCATGACCTGGACGTGCAGGCGACCATCGCACGGCGCGGCGACCTGCCGGGCGCGGTGCGGCTGGCGCTGGCCACCAGCGACGCGCCGGGCGTCCGGGCCGCCGCGATGCAGGCGTGGCAGGTGCCGCCGGACTGGCTGAGCCGGGCTGCCCAAGACACCGACCCGGATGTCCGGGCCGCGCTGGCCCGGCGGCCCGGCGTGACGCCAGAGCTGCTGAGGCAGCTGGCCGAGGACCCGTCCGAGGTGGTGCGGCGCGCCCTGCTGGAGCGCGACGACCTGCCGGAAGCCGCCATCCTGGCGCTGATCCGCTCGCCGGAACAGGACCTGCGGCTGCACGTGGCCGCCGCCGCTCAGCTGCCGGCCGGGGTGCTGGAGGCGTTGAGCCTGGATCCGGACCCGGCCATCCGCACCGTGCTGTGCGTGCGGCCGGACCTGCCGCCGGAGCTGCGCGACCGGCTGGCGGCCGACCCGTCGCCAGAGGTGCGGCGGGCGGTGGCGCTGAGCGAGCATCCGGGCAACGCGCTGCTGCTGCAGCTGAGCCGCGATCCCCATGCTGGCGTGCGGCGGGCGGTGGCCGCCCATCCAGCGCTGCCGGACGAGGGCCTGGAGGCGCTGCTCACGGACCCGGACGCGGGGGTGCGGCTGGCGCTGGCGGGTCGCCCTGGCCTGCCGGACCCGGCCCGCAGCGCCCTGCTGCACGACCGCGAGGCCACGGTGCGGGCTGAGGCGCAGACCCGGCCCTGACCGGGCGCTGCGGGCCAACCCTCAGGTGTCCAGCCGCTGCACGGTGCTGCCGCTCAGGGTGCTCTTGCTGACCAGCAGGTGCACCGGCAGCCGCTCCGACAGGCTTTCGATGTGGGTGATGACGCCCACCATCCGGCCACTGGTGCGCAGGTTCTCCAGCGCGCCGGCCACTGCCTCCAGCGCCTGCGGGTCCAGCGTGCCGAAGCCCTCGTCAAGAAACAGCGCGCCCAGCACCTGATTGCCAGCCAGGTAGTCGCTCAGCGCGATGGCGAGGCTCAGACTGGCCAGAAAGGTCTCGCCGCCCGACAGCGTGCGCACGGCCCGGGCCTCACCGGCGTTCCAGAGGTCCTGCACCACGTAGTCGCCGTCCTGCAGCCCCAGCCGGTAGCGCTGGTCGCTGATGTCGTATAGCAGCTGGCCCGCACCGGACAGCAGCCGCGATTCCACCTCCTGCAATAGGTACTGCTGGAATTCGCCCACCGCCAGACTGCCGGAGAGCGTCTTCCAGGTATCGAGCTGAGACGAGGTGCGCTGCGCTTCGGCCTCAAGCTCACCCTTGCGCGCCAGCCGCTCCCGCCCCGAGCGCAGCTGTTCGGCCAGCCGCCCGGCATGCTCGCGGGCGGCGTTCAGCTCGGTCTCGGTGGCGGCCAGTTTGCGCTCGGCGGCCCCCAGCGCGGCCGGATCATGGTCCTGGCCGCCCAGTTTGCGCTGCTGCTCCCGCAGCTCTGCCTCCAGCCGCACCCGTTCCTGCTGGTGCTGCTGCACCGCCTCCTCGAAAGCCGCAATCTGCGCTTCCGGCAGCGCCGCCGCCCGCGCCTCCGCCTCGCTGAGCCGCAGCTCGGTCAGGCCAGACTGGGCGGCGTGGCGTGCGGCCTCCCCCTCCTGCTGCCGGTCGCTGGCCACCACCTGGGCCGCCTCCAGGCGAGCCTCGGCGCCGCTCAGCGTGCTGCTGGCCCGGGCCAGCGCCACACGCGCCGCCTCGACCGCCTGTCCCAGCTGTTCGATCTGCTCCTGGCAGCGCCGCAGGGCCGCCGCCGGGTCCGGGCCTGCCTGCCGCACCAGCCCGGCCAGACCCGCCAGCAGCCGGGCCGCCAGCTCGGCCGGCTGACCGGTGACGCTGGCCTCGGCCAGCTGCAGGTCCTGTTCGCGGGCCTGCAGGTGCTGCCGCTCCTCCTGCAGCTGCTGCTGTCCCTCGGCCAGCGTACGGGCACGCACCCGCGTCTCGGCCATCAGCTGTTTGCAGCGCTCGCGCAGCGTTTCCAGGGTCTGCTCCTGCCGCGCCAGCTGATCGCGCAGCGGGCTGAGGTCCGGCGCTGGGGTAGACGGCAGGTGCTGCACGCCCTGCTCACACAGCGGACACGGCTCACCCAGGTGCAGCAGGTGGCGGAAGGCCTGCACCCCGGCGTGGGCCTCCGCCTCGGTCAGCCGCGCTTTGGTCGCGTCGGCGTCCTGCTTCAGCCGTACGCCCTCGCCCTTCAGCCGCTCCAGTTCGGCCAGCTCTCGGCGCTGGGTCAGCTCCTCGGTGGCCAGGTCGGCGGCGCGGCGCTCGTGGGCGGAGCGGGCGGCGTCCAGCTGCACCCGCTCCAGACTGTTGCGCTTCTGGCGCTCGGCCGCCGCGTGCGCCTCGGCATGCTGCTCCTCGTCCCAGGGGAGCGGCTGGGCGTGCTGGGCGTCCGGTCGGCCACCGGCCCGCCGCAGCCGCTGCGCCAGCGCCTCACCTTCCCGCAGCTGCTCCGAGCGCTGACGCAGCGCCGGAATCCCCGCCGCCTGCGTCTCGGCGGTGGTCAGACGGGCTGTGGCCGCCTCGACCGTCCGCCGCGCCTCGGCCGCGTCCGCCTGCTGTCGGCGCAGCTCACCGGCCGCACGGGCCGCCGCCTGTTCGGCACGGGTGGCCACGTCCAGCAGGGGCAGCACGCCGGCCACCCGCCGGGCCGCGGCAGCACGCTCCGCACCTTCGCGAACCGCGCCCGCCTGCTGCTCCAGCCGCTGCACGCCCGCCTGCAGCCGCTGGATGGTGCTCCACGACTGCTGCACCTCGCGCAGCCGCTGCACGCTCAGGGTCAGCTGACCGCGCTGCTCGTCGAGCGTCTCGATGCGGGTGTGGGCGGCCACCTGATCGGCCTGCCAGCCGGCCAGCACCTCGGGGCTGATGTCGCCGTATTCGCGTTCCAGCCGGGTCTGGGCGCCCTTCAGCTCCAGGTCCAGCTGCCGGGTGCGGTCGCGCGCAAACTTGGCCATGTCCGCCACCTCCGACATGTTCATCAGCTCGCCCAGCAGCTTCTGCCGGTCGGCATTCTTGCCTTTCAGGAAGCTGCTGAATTCGCCCTGCGGCAGCAGCACGGCCCGCGTGAAGGCGGTGTAGTCCAGGCCCACCGCCTCCTCGATGCGGGCGTCGGTCTGGGCCACCTTGCTGTCGGTGCTGAGGTTCTGCCAGCGGCCCTCCGGGGCCAGCCACTGCTCGAACTTCACCTGATTGCCGGACGACTTGCGGCCGCGGCTGCGCGCCACCCGGTAGCGCTGCCCGCGCACCTCGAACTCCAGTTCCACCGCGCAGCCGCTGGCCCCCTGGCTGATCAGGGCCTCCATGCCGCTGCCGCCCAGCCGGGGCGTGCGGCCATACAGCGCAAACGTCATGGCGTCCAGCAGCGCACTCTTGCCGCTGCCGGTCGGACCGACGATGGCGAACAGGTCCAGGCCATCGAAGCTCAGGTGCTGCGGAGCGCGGAACGGCATGAAGCCCTGCACGCTGAGGGCCAGCGGCCTCACGCCTCCACCTCGCCCGCCTGCACCGCCTGCTGCGCTTCCAGAAAGGCCGTGCGCAGCGCGTCCGGCAGCTGTCCGCGCCGCTCACGGTAGTACTGCTCGAACAGCTGCAGGCGGCTGAGGTGCTCGCGCGAGGCCAGCGGGCTGAGCGCTTCGGGCAGCGCGTCGGCGTCCAGTTCCACCGCCAGCACGTTCGGCAGCATCCGCAGCACCTGATCCTTGAGGCCCGGCAGCGCGGTGCCGGCCGGGGCACTGACCACCACCTTGAGCAGCCCATCCAGCGACCGGGCCGCCGTGAGCCGCGCTTCCAGGTCGGCGTGCGTGACCCGCAGGGTGCGCAGGGTGCGGCCGCTGGCCAGCGGAATGGCCGTCACGTGGGCCGGGCGGCCCGGCTCCACCTCCACCAGATTCACCTGCTTCTGCTCCCCCCCCTCCCCGAAATCCAGCTGGATCAGGCTGCCGGGATAGTGGGCGATGCGGCTCTCCCCCACCACCTGCGGCTTGTGCACGTGCCCCAGCGCGGCGTACTGGGTGCCGGCCGGAAACTGGAGCCCCGACACGGTGTAGCTGTTGTGGATGTCCAGCGTGACGCTGCGCTGGCCGCTCGGCTGCGCGCCGTCCAGGGTGGCGTGCATCATCATCATGTTGACGGCGCCCGCCTGGTAGTGCTGGCCCAGCTGCCCCATCAGGAAGCCCATGCCGTCGCGGTAGCGCTGACGCCACGCGCCCACCTCCTGCCCGAACAGGTCGGCGGCCCGCAGCATCCGGCGCTCCGACAGGTAGGGAATCGCGGCCACCACCAGCGTTTCGCCGTTTTTGGCCTGCACGGTCCGCACCAGCCGGGACGGGTTGGCGCTCAGCTCGGCCACCATCTGCACGCCCACCCAGCCGAGCAGGCCGCTGAGGCTGTTCAGGCGGCTGGCGCTGTCGTGGTTGCCGGCCAGCACGACGCTGGGAATGCCCAGGTCGCGCAATCGCAGAAAAAAGTCGTAGACGATGCCCTCGGCGTCGGCGCCGGGGTTGACGGTGTCGAAGAGGTCGCCCGCCACCAGCACGGCGTCGGCTCGTTCGGTCCGGGCCAGCCCCACGATCTCGGTAAGGGCGTCGTGCAGTTCGGGAGTGCGGTCAAAGCCGCGTGTGTTCCGCCCAGCGTGAAAGTCGGCGGTGTGCAGGACGCGCATACCTTCACGCTATCAGCTTTGATGGCGCCCGCCCGGCGCGAATGCACGGTTGAGTGGCGCTACAGCATCCGGCGGGTGTACAGCTCGGAGCTGGCGAGGCTGGCCAGCAGCAGCAGTCCGGCCAGCGCGGCCACGAAGCCCGACACCTCGCGCGGTTGCACCGTCCAGCCGAGCGAACGGCCCAGGCTTCGGTAGATGCTGTTGAGCTGCCCGGCCGACCCAGCCGCGTAGTACTTCCCGTGGGTGGTGGTGGCGATGCCGGTCAGCGTCTCCGCATCGAACCCCGCGTTGAAGCCCCGGTAACCGCCCAGCGTCATCTGACCGCCCTCCGTGCCGAGTCCCACCGTGTAGACCTTGACGTCCAGGTCACGGGCCTGGGCTGCCGCCTGCAGCGGATCGATGCCGCGGTTGTTGCGCCCGTCCGAGAGCAGCACGATGGCCGCCGGGGGCCGCTTGCCGCCGGCTGGAGCCGTACTGGTTCCGGTCTGGCTGGGTCCGCGCTCCGGCAGCGCCTGCAACGCAGTCAGCAGCCCGGCGCCGATGGCGGTGCCGCGGCCCAGGTTCAGCTGGTCAATCGCGTCCAGCACCCGCTGGTGCTCGGTGGTGGGCGGCGTGTTCAGCACCGCGTAGCCGGCAAAACTGGCCAGCCCCACCCGCGCCCCGTCCGGCAGCGAGCGCACGAAGCGCCGGGCCGCCTCCTGGGCCGCCTGGATGCGGTTGGGCGCGATGTCGTCCGCGTCCATCGACTGCGAGACGTCCAGCGACAGCATGATGGTGGTGCGGTTGTCCGGCAGCGGCAGCGGCGCGGTGGGCCGCGCCAGCGCGATCAGCCCGAGCGCCAGGGCCGCCAGATACAGGCCGGCCGGAAGGTGACGCCGCAGTGAGCGGGGCTGACGGCTGGCCTGCGCCAGCAGCCGCAGGTCCGGATGCAGCGCCGCCGAGTGCGCCGGGCCACCCAGGCCGCGCCGGTACACCCACACCAGCAGCGGCACCGCCAGCAGGGCCAGCAGCGCCCAGGGCCATAGGAAACTCACGGGACCCTCCGCTGCCAGCGCAGCGACAGCGCCCCGCCGATCAGCAGCAGCAGCGCCGACACGCCGGCCAGCACCCCGCCCAGGTCCAGTCGGCCCGGCTCCCAGCGAATCACGGTGCCGAGCTCATGGAAGAGCGCTTTCAGCTGCTCGGCCCCGGGCGGCGACAGGAAGCGCCCACCGGTCAGCTGGGTCAGCTGCTGCAGCGTGGCGGTATCGAACGGCACAAAGACCGTCTGCCCGCCGATCACGCTGACCGAGCCGCCCGGCTTGCCCAGCGCCACGGCGTACAGCTTGACCCGGTTGTCCGAGGCGAAGCGGGCCGCGATCAGCGGGCTGGCCCCGCGGTTGGAGATGCCGTCCGAGAGCATCAGGATGGCGCCGGGCGGCAGCGTGGCCGGGTTGGTGGGCGTGGAGGGGGTGGACGGCGTGACGGTCCGGTCGGGGGTCAGTTCCTTGGGCGGCACCACGGCGGCGCGGCCCGGCAGCGCCCGGACGCCGCTGACCAGCGCGCCGGCAAAGCTGGTGGCCTGGGCCGGCTGCACCCGGCCGATGGCGTCCAGCAGCGCCTGACGGTCGGTGGTCGGCAGCACCAGCACCGAGGCGTTGTCCGAGAAGGTCAGCAGGCCGATGCGGGTGCTGCGCGGCGCCAGCCGCACGAACTCGCGGGCCACCTGCCGCGCCGCCTCTAGCCGGGTGGGCTTCACGTCGTCGGCGAGCATCGAGCGCGAGGCGTCCAGCGCGATCATCACAGCCGCCCGGTTCTGCGGCAGGATCGGCTGGGCCACCGGCTGGGCGGCCCCGAACAGCAGCAGCGCCAGCGCCCCGAGCTGCAACCCCAGCGGCCAGCGGGCGCGCGAGGGCCGCCCAGGGCTCAGCACCGACCCCAGCAGGTGGGCGTCGGCGTAGGCGCGCTGGCGCAGGTCACGCCGCCGGGCCGCCGCCCACAGCACCCACACCGCGAGCGGCACCAGCAGCAGCAGCCACAGCAGCGCCGGGAAGGTAAAGGTCATGCGCGCCTCCCCCGCCGCGCCGCCGTGAAGCGCAGCATCGGGGCCACCGGGTCGTGCTGGGTGTCCAGGTCCAGCAGGTCCACCTGGGCCGCCCGCAGCGCGTGGCGCAGCGCCGCGTCGCGGGTCGCCACCAGCCGGGCGTGCGCGGCCCGGACCTGCGGATCGGAGGTGTCCAGCCACAGCTCCTCGCCGCTCTCCGGGTCGCGCAGGCGCACGCCGCCCACGTCCGGCAGCACCCGCTCGGCCGGGTCTGAGACACGCACCGCCACCACGTCGTGCCGCTGCGCCAGCCGCCCAAGCGCCCCGGACCAGCCCTTGCCGTCGGGAGTGGCCAGCTCTAGGAAGTCCGAGATCACGAACACCAGCGAGCGGCGGCGCAGGGTGCGTTCCACCCCGGTCAGGGCCGTCTCCAGGTCGCTGCTCTTTGTCGGCGCCGGCACGCCGGACCCCGGACCGGGCGTCAGCAGCGACAGCACCGCCAGCGCCTGCGCCCGGCCGGTGCGCGGCGGGGCCATCCGGGCGCCGGTCCCGAAGGTCATGGCCCCCACCCGGTCGCCGTGGCGGGTGATCACCAGGCTGGCCAGGCCCACGAACTCGCGCACCAGATCGCGCTTCAGCACCCGGCGGGTGCCGAAGTTCAGGCTGCTGGAGGTGTCCACCACCAGCCAGGCAGTCAGCTCGCGCTCCTCGCGATACTGGCGGACGTGCAGGCGACCGGTGCGGGCCGTCACGTTCCAGTCCATGCGCCGCACCTCGTCGCCCGGCTGGTACTCGCGCACCTCCGCGAGGTCCAGGCTGGGGCCGTAGAACAGCCCCCGATAGTCGCCGAACAGGAAGCCGTCCAGCCGGCGCAGCACTTGCATCTCCAGCCGGCGCAGCAGGTGGGCCGGCAGCTCCAGCGGCGCGCGTGCCGGGCTGGCCGGAGCGGGCGGCGGTGTGGGGGGGGCCGCCCGCCGGCGGCGGCTAAGCAGGCTCATGAGGAGAGGGCGCCGCCGGCGCCTGATGCGGGTCGCCCAGGTGAACGCGCGGCAGCGGCACGGCCGCCACGATGCGCTGCACCACCTCCTCCAGCCGCACGTCCTCGGCCAGCCCCTCGTAGCTGAGCATGATGCGGTGACGCAGCACCTCCGGGGCCAAGTCGCGCACGTCCTCCGGCAGGGCGTACTCGCGGCCCCGCACGATCGCCAGCGCCTTGGCGCCCAGGATCAGGTTCACGCTGGCGCGCGGGCTGGCGCCGTAGGTGATGGCGCGCTTCAGTTCCGGCAGCCGCACCTCGCCGGGGTCACGGGTGGCGCGCGCCAGCGTGACGGCGTACTCGGTGACCGCCGGATGCACGTACACCTGATCAGCCATGCCCTGCAGCTCGCGCAGCTCATCCACCGTGAGCTGCTCCTGAATGGCCGGGAAGCGCTGCGACACCCGCTCCACCACCGTCATCTCTTCGTGGAAGCCGGGGTACCCGATCATCACCTTGAACATGAAACGGTCCACCTGCGCCTCCGGCAGGAAGTAGGTGCCCTCCGACTCGATCGGGTTCTGGGTGGCCAGCACCAGGAACGGGTCCGGCAGCCGGAAGGTCTCCAGGCCGATAGTCACCTGCCGCTCCTGCATCGCCTCCAGCAGCGCCGACTGGATTTTCGCGGGGGCGCGGTTGATCTCGTCGGCCAAGATCAGGTTGGCGAAGACCGGCCCAAGTTCCACCTCGAAGCGCCCGTCGCGCTGGTTATAGATGCGCGTGCCGATCAGGTCCGCCGGCACCAGGTCCGGGGTGAACTGCACCCGGCGGAAGGTGGCGCCGATGGCGTCGGCGGTGGTGCGGATGGCCAGCGTCTTGGCCAGCCCCGGTACTCCCTCGATCAGCACGTGGCCGCGCGCGATCAGGGCCACCAGCAGCCGTTCCAGCATCAGGTCCTGCCCCACGATCACCCGCTTGACCTCGAAGAGCAGGGTGCGCAGGCGGGCGGCAGCCTGGGTGACGGCCTGGGGCGACAGGGGGGTCAGCTTGGGTTCACTCGTCATCAGGACCTCAGGCGGGGATCGAAGTTGGGGGCGGGGGTGGTGGGGGCGGTCGGGTCTGGCGTGGTGGGCGAGCCGAACGGCGTGGTGGGCAGGCCGGGAATCGGGGAGGGGCCGGTATACGGGGTCAGCGGGATCAGTTCGTTGTCGCCGCCCGGCTGACCGGGACCCGGCTGGTTGCCCTGGCCCGGTCCCGGCTGCTGGCCCGGGGGGGACTGCCCCGGCTGCAGCTGGTACAGCTGGCCATTCATGTACAGCAGGGTGCACTGGCCCTGACCGGCGGGCGGCGGCGGACCCTGCCCCGGCTGCGGCTGGCCCTGCCCCTGGCCCGGCTGCTGACCGGGCGCCAGCGGCACCAGTTCCTGCGGATCGTTGGGGGCCTGCTGTGCCTGGTCGGGGGCCGACTGGGATGGGGGCGCCGCTCCACCTGGGGCCTCCGGCACGCCTCCCGGCGCGGCCTGCGGGGCGGCAGGGGCTTCATCGCCCGGAACCTTCTGCTGATCGCGCAGGGTGTCGTCCACCACCCGCTGCACGCGTGGCCCAGCCGTCTGCTTCTGGGGGACCGTCAGCGACAGGGCCGGGGCAGATTCGCCCACGCTGCCGCGCCCGGCCAGAAAGCCCAGGCTTCCAGCCAGCAGCGCCACTCCACAGAGGAGGGCCTTCACGGGGCATTTCCCGGCGCAATGAGATGCGGATGCACGTTGCCAGAACCGACCACGCCGACCTCCCGGGCCGCGCTGGCAAGTTGCCTGTTGGCCCTGGCCTTCACTGTAGGCCCTCCTTCTGCGAGAAGCCTGAAGCGCTTCACCAATCCGGCGCTCCCGGCACAAGGGTAAAGGCTGGATGAAAATCCGCTCTGCCCGGCTGGGGCGTTCCCGGCGCGGCCGGCCGCCGGGAGCCGGCCGGGCACGGATGCTATGCTCAGGACGAAATGGCCGCCCCTCACTCTGATGTCCACGCTCCGGTTCAGTTGCGCGTTACGGGCAGCGTCAACAAGGTGCGCTTCCGGGCCGAAAGCGGCTTCACGGTGGCGCTGGCCCGCCTGAAGAACGAGGAGGGCGAGGACCCGGACGCCACCCTGGTGGGCCTGATGCCGCCCATCGAGGTGGGTGACACCTTCAGTGCCGACGTCGTGATGGAAGAACACCGCGAGTACGGCTACCAGTACCGAGTGCTGAACCTGATCCTAGAGGCGGTGCCGGCAGACCTCACGCCGGAGGGCGTGGCTGCCTACCTGGAAGCGCGGGTGGATGGGGTGGGCAAGGTGCTGGCCGGGCGCATCGCGCGGCATTTCGGGGCCGGCACCTTCGACGTGCTGGGCAGCGAGCCGCAGCTGCTGTTGCAGGTGCCGGGCGTGACCCAGAGCACCCTGCACAAGATGGTCCAGAGCTGGAGTTCCCAGGGCTCGGAACGGCGGCTGCTGGCGGGGCTGCAGGGCCTGGGCCTGAGCATCTCGCAGGCGCAGAAGGCGCTGAAACACTTCGGAGAGCCGGCGCTCGACCACCTGCAGCAGGACCTGTACGCCCTGACCGAGGTGGAAGGCATCGGCTTCCTGACGGCCGACCGGCTGGCGCAGGCCCAGGGCGTGCCGCAGGATGACCCGCGCCGCCTGACGGCCGCCGCCGTGTACGCATTGCAGCAGGCGGCGCTTCAGGGCGGCCACAGCTACCTGCCGCGCGAGCGGGCAGTGAAGGGCATCATGCACTACACCCGCGTGGGGCTGCCGCAGGCGCAGCTGGCGCTGGACAACGCGCTGGAGTTCTCCCGCCTCAAGGACGACGACGGGCGCATCTACCTGCCGCACGCCCTGCGCGCCGAGCGCAAGCTGGCCCAGACCATCCGCGTGCTGCTGGCCACCCCGCCCGCCGAGGCCTGGGAGGTCCGGGACAACGCTGCCAGAGGGCTGGACGACGCCCAGGCACAGGTGCTGGAACTGCTGCGCGACCAGCGGCTGGTGGTGCTGACCGGCGGCCCCGGCACCGGCAAGTCCACCACCACCCGGCGGGTGGCAGATCTGGCGGAGGCGCTGGGCCTGGACGTGGGCCTGTGCGCGCCCACCGGCAAGGCGGCGCGGCGGCTGGGCGAGCTGACCGGGCGCACCGCCAGCACCATCCACCGGCTGCTCGGGTACGGCCCCGGCGGCTTCCGGAACAACCACCTGGAACCGGTGATGCACGACCTGATCATCGTGGACGAGGTGAGCATGTGCGGCGACGCGCTGATGCTGTCGCTGCTGTCGGCGGTGGCCCCGGGCGCGCGGGTGCTGCTGGTGGGCGACGTGGACCAGTTGCCCCCGGTGGACGCGGGGCTGCCCCTGATGGCACTCACCCAGGCTGCCCCCACCATCCGGCTGCAGAAGGTCTACCGTCAGGCGGCCCAGAACCCGATCATCGCGGCGGCGCACGGCCTGCAGCACGGCGAGGCGCCGCAGTGGGGCGACGCCCGCCTGAGTCAGGTGGCGGTGGAACCGGACGGCGGGGCGCGGCGGGTGGCGCTGCTGGTGCGCGAACTGGGCGGGCCTTCACAGGTGCAGGTGCTGACGCCCATGCGCAAGGGACCACTGGGCGTGGAGATGCTCAACCACCACCTGCAGGGCATCTTCAACCCCGGCGAAGGTGGTACCCGCATCGCGGACGGTGAGGCCCGGCCAGGCGACGTGGTGGTGCAGACCAAGAATGACTACCAAAACGAGGTGTTCAACGGCACGCTCGGCACGGTGCTGAGTGCCGGGCCGGGCCGCCTGCAGGTGGACTTTGACGGCAACGTGGTGGAACTGAGCGGTGCCGAGCTGTTCAACCTGACGCTCGGCTACGCCCTGACCGTTCACCGCGCCCAGGGCAGCGAGTGGGGCACCGTGCTGGGCGTGCTGCACGAGGTCCACGCGCCGATGCTCAGCCGTAACTTGGCCTACACCGCCCTGACCCGCGCCCGCGAGCGCTTCGTGGCGGCCGGATCCACCCGCGCCTGGGAAGTGGCTGCCCGCCGCCAGCGCGAGGAGCGCTGCACACATCTGCTGGAACGGATTCGCAGCGCATAGGTTCTGGAGATTCCACATCAAAGAAACGACACTCAGCAGATGCTGAGTGTCGTTTCTCTTCATTGGTGCTGTCCACTGCCCCTTCACGCCGACCCTTGCTCCGTTGGTTTGGTTGCAATGCTAGAACCGTGCCCTGAGCTGCTTCAAAGAACAATTTATAGAGACGGCTATATTCACTCCCGAGCCCTGAAGTAGAGCCAGCGCTCAGCTCACAGGTGAGAGCGTACCAAACGAGCCGCTGAACGCAGGACATTATCGTGGAGCGAGAGCGTGGTCAGACTGCTTGCGCGGATCCAGGTGGTGGGTGCATCAGCGGCCGTGGTGACGGTGGTCTCAGCCGTAAGGGCGGGGCCATCCCGCTGGCCGGTGAAGACCGTCGTCTCCGTCTGTACGTTCCAGCCGGCCTTCACCACCGAGTTCCAATGGTAAGTGCTGTTGATCGTGGTGGCGGTGTCCGCGTCCACATCCTGACAGGCATAGGAGCCGCCCATGGTGGTGGCCTGATCCAGATAGGCCCAGCGCCGACCGGTCACCGTTACGCGGTACGTTGTGCTGTCGCTCTGATCCTCTGCGCTGACATTCAGCAGCGAGTCAACGTAGATAGAATTGCGGGTCAAGTCCAGCACCGCGAACTCGAAGCTCCTCGCGCCGGGCGTGCTGGAGGTAAGCTCTCCAGAACACTGTGCCGTGCTGATTGTCAAGCTGACCGGCAGAAGGTACGAGTCCAGAGCGGTGGCCCCCGGCAGCTTTAGACCGAACGCACCGCTTGCACCCACCTGCGTCTTGGCGATCACCGGATTGCTGGCCGACTTCTGACGGGAGTTGTCCACCAACAGTTCCAGCGTAGCCACCCCGTTGCCCAAGCCGGAGACCTGCCCGTTCAGCGTGCTCAACGTGGAGACGTTCGGGTCGGCCGGCATCCCACCGCCGGTCACGGCCGGTCCACCACACGCGCTCAATACCGCCGTCAAGGCCACCACACCCAGCATCATTCGAGTCTTCACGCCCGGCACTGTAGCCCGGCCTTGGCCGCAATCCGCCCACACTTGTGGTCCGCTCCCACAGACAAATGTTCGTGGCCCATGTGACGCTGCGTTACCCTGACCTATGACCTCAGCCGCCCCCACCGCCCAGGCCGCCGTCCAGCTTCAGCCGTTCCGGGTGCTGATCTGCGACGAGATGAATCCCGGCACCTTGGACTTCGCCGGGTTCGACATCGAGTACGTGGCCAACATGCCGCGCGCGGACGTGCTGCGCCGTCTGCCGGAGTTCGACGCCCTGATCACCCGCTCGCGCACCAAGGTGGACCGGGAACTGCTGGATGCGGCGGGCGAGCGCCTGAAGGTGGTGGGACGTGGCGGGGTGGGTGTGGACAACATCGACCTGGACTACGCCTCCCTGAAGGGCGTGTTGGTGCTGAACGCCCCCGAGAGCAACAACGTCTCGGCGGCGGAGCTGGCCATCATGCACCTGATGGCGGCCGCACGCGGCCTGACCCGCAGCGATAGCCAGACCCGCAAGGGCGTCTGGGACCGCAAGTTCCTGGGCATCGAGCTCAAGGACAAGACGCTCGGCATCGTGGGGCTGGGGCGCATCGGCAGCATTGTGGCCAGCCGTGCCCAGGGCCTGCGGATGAACGTGGTGGCCTACGATCCCTACGTGCCGGAGAACAAGTTCGAGCGCCAGGACGTGCGCCGGGCGGCCACCCTGGACGAACTGCTCTCGCAGGTGGATTTCCTGACGGTCCACACGCCACTGACCGACGAGACGCGCGGGATGATCGGAGCGGCCGAACTGGCCCGCCTGAAGCCCGGCGCCATTGCGGTGAACGCGGCGCGCGGCGGCATCATCGACGAGCAGGCGCTGGTGGACGCGCTGCACAGCGGCCACCTGTTCGCCGCCGGCGTGGACGTGTTCGTGGACGAGCCGCCCACCCCGGACCACATCTTCCTGGGCGCGCCCAACCTGGGCATCACCGCGCACCTGGGGGCCAACACCTTCGAGGCGCAGGAACGGGTGGGGGCTGAGATTGTGGACCGGGTGCTGGCCGCGCTGCAGGGCGACGTAAGCAAGGGCGCCGTGAACGCCCCGGCACTGGACCCCAAGACCATGCAGGCGCTGGGCGGCTACCTGGACCTGGGCGAGAAGCTCGGCAAGATCCTGGCGCAGCTTCTGCCGGGCGCCGGCGACCTGGAAGTCACCTTCCGGGGCGAATTCCCCGCCGACCCCACCCCGGTGCTGACCAGCGTGCTGGTCGGGTACCTGGGCGCCACCACCGACGAGCGGCCCAACATGATCAACGCCCGTGCCCTGGCCCGCGAGCGCGGCCTGAACGTGACGGTGCGCGAGCAGCCGGAGAGCCCCGACTACCAGACCGAGGTGATCGTGCAGGCGCACCAGGGCGGCGACCGCGACCGCTTCCGCACGGTGGGCGGCACCGTGTTCGGGCGCAACGCCCGGCTGACCCGCCTGCGTGACTTCCGGGTGGAGCTGGAGCCGGAAGGCTACATCCTGATTGCGAGCAACCAGGACAAGCCGGGCGCGGTGGCCAAGCTCAGCACCCTGCTGGGCGAGTGGGGCGTGAACATCGCCGGCATGGCCCTGGGCCGCGCCGAGAAGGGCGGCGAGGCCCTGTTCACCCTCACCCTGGACGACGGCCTGAGCGCCGAGCAGCTGGAGCAGGTCCGCGCCCTGGACGTGATCGACTCGGCCTTCCTGGTGCGCGTGTAGGCAGGTGTGACAGGCGGGCGGCCAGATTTCTCTGGCCGCCCGCCGTCTTTTGCTCTCAGAACTCGACCACGTGCTCCTTGCCGTCAATGAAGACCCGGTCACCCCGGCGGATCTTCTTGCGGCGGCGCGTCTCGACCTCGCCGTTGAGCCGCACCTCGCCGGTCTGAATCATGAATTTGGCCTCACCGCCGGTCCCCACCAGCCCGGCCAGCTTCAGGTAGTCCTGAAGGTCCATCACCTCGGAACGTTCGGGCGCGTCTGTCATGGCAGCCGGTAGGCCTTGCTGAAAATCTGCAGGTCCAGGTCATCCACGTGGCCATCGTTGTTCAGGTCGCCGCGCTGGTTGCTGCCGCTCTGACCGTAGCTGCCCATCAGCAGCGCCAGATCGGCGGTGTCCACCTTGCCGTCGCCGTTGATGTCGACCCCCGAAAAGCGCAGACGGGCGGCCTCGGGCGTCAGGGCGCTCAGTCCCAGTTCCTTGAGCAGCTCGGCCTCCACCGCGTCCTTGAGCGGCTGCGGCCCCTTGGGATTGAACTCGATCCGCTTGCCGTCGGCAGTGTTGAGGGTGCGGGCGCTCACATCCGGGTTGAAGGCCACCCGGGCGGTGGCGCCACTGCCGCCCAGTGCGAGGATGGTGCCGCTGCTCTTGTCGAGCGTGAGCGGCAGCCCCTCGCTGGAAATGCGTTTCAGCACGTCCGCGATAATCTGCTCGATCTGCGGATTCTGGGGCCGCAGCCGCACCGTGGCGGCCGAGGCACTGCCCAGCAGCGCCGCCAGACCCAGCATCACCGCCCGCCTCATCGCTGCCCCCGCGCCGCCACGATGGCGGACCTGAGGGCGTCCATGGTCTTGAGGGTCCCGCTGGTCAGCTGGCCGTTCACCTGCACGTAGACCCCCTGGTTGTAGCCCACCAGGGGGCTGTCGAGCCGTCCGGTGTAGAGCAGCAGCATCGCGTCCTGTCCGGCCTGGAAGGTGGGCAGGCCTTCTGCTCCACTCAGGAAGTACAGGGCCGGCCCGCCCTGGTTCTGCGGCAGCTGGGCCGCGTCACCGGCCAGCGTCTCGGTCACCTTGAGCGGCACCACCGTGTAGCCCACGCCCTCCTCCGTCACCTGCAGCGGCGTGCCGAGCGTGGCGCGCACGATCACCTGGGCCCGCTGCGCCTGCTGGGCCAGGGTCAGGGTCGGCGCGGTGGTGGCCGAGACGCTGCCCAGCAGCAGGGCGGCCAGCGCATAGGGAGCGCGCCTCACGAGCCACCTCCCGGAGTGCTGGGTGCCGGCGGGGTCTGCTGCTCCATTGGCGGAAGCGGAATGCTGCCGGGCTCATCGGAACCGGAGTCCTCGGTGTTGGGGTCGGCGGGGGCCGGGTCTGGCGTGGTGGGGGTGGCCGGAGTGCTGACCGGTGGGGTAGGCACGCTGACCGGCGTGGACGGCACCGAGAGCGTCTGGTCTGCTGGGGTGGACGGTTCAGTGGTGGACGGCACCGACGGCTGCCCGGCGGCGGGCGTGCTGGGCGAACCGGCCGGGGCGGACGGCACCGAGGCGGTCACCGGCTGGCCGAGCGCCACACCGTCGGCCCCCACCGCGGTCGTGACGGCGCCGGACGCCGTGAGCGTCACCGGTTTGCTGGGCCGCACGGTCAGCATGGCGAGCTGGGCGCCGTTGGCCGGCGTGCTCTTGAAGCCCAGGTCCATGGTGAGGGTTCCGGACGACACCTTCCAGAAGATCACCGTCTTGTTGTTGGACGGCACAATGCGCGTGACATTCAGGCCCGCGGGCATCTTCCACACGTACCGGGCGGCCCGCACCCCGCGCGGCCCGCTGATGGTCAGCGGCAGGCGCGTTTCGCCGCGCACCTCGCTCTTGGGCAGCTGCAGGTTCAGGCTCAGCGGCGGCAGCGCCGCCACGTTGAGCGTGATCTTCTGGACCTTGCTGGAGAGCGCGGCGTCGCTGGCCTCCAGCGTGAAGGTGTAGAGCCCGGCCTTGCTGGGCCGCCCGGTGATGGTGCGCCCGCTGAGCGTCAGGCCCTCCGGCAGCTGGCCGTCGGTGAGCTTCAGGCTGTACGGGCCGATGCCGCCCGCCATCTGGATATCGGTGCTGTAGCTCTCGCCCACGTAGCCGACCGGCACGTTGGAGGTCGCGAAATACAGGGCGTCACTGGTACTGGTGGTGCTGCTGGTGCCGGTGCTGCCGCAGGCGGCCAGCACCACGCTCAGGGTCAGCCCCAGGGGCCACAGGAGACGACGTCGCATACCGGCAGTCTACCCGCAACGGATGAGGAGGCGGCGGCACGGTTCATGTGCCCGGCCGCCGCGACGTGTGCCCTGGCTTCCAGGCGGCCGCGGAGCAAGCGCTATCATCCCCGCATGACCGTGACTGATCAGATCTCGGCCGGCACCCGGCTGGGCCGCTACACCGTGGAGCGGGTCGAACCCCTCAGCGCCATTCAGGCCACCGTCTACGTGCTGCGCCACGACCTGGGCGCCCGGCACCTGCATGTGGCGCGCGACGACGACAACCAGACCTTCGCGGTGTTCTTTCCGACCGTGCCGCAGGACAGCACCGGGGTGGCGCACATCCTGGAGCACATCGCGCTGATGGGCAGCCGCACCTACCCGGTGCCGGACCCGTTCTTCGCCATGATTCCGCGCTCGCTCAACACCTTCATGAACGCCATGACGGCGTCCGACTGGACCACCTACCTCTACTCCACCCGCAACGAGCGCGACTACTTCAACCTGCTGGGCGTGTACCTGGACGCCGCGTTCTTCCCGCTGCTGCGCTACGAGAGCTTCCGCCGCGACGGCCACCGCTTTGAGTACGCGGACCCCGCCGACAGCAGCAGTGAGCTGAAGATGCAGGGCGTGGTCTACAACGAGATGAAGGGCGCCATGGCCACGCCCAGCAGCGTGCTGTGGAAGGCCGTCCAGAAGGGCCTGTACCCGGACCTGACCTACGCCAACAACTCGGGCGGCGAGCCGTCGGAGATTCCCAGCCTCACCTACCAGGGGCTCAAGGACTTCCACGCCGCGCACTACCACCCCAGCAACGCCTACTTCTACACCTACGGCAACCTGCCGCTGGAGCGCTACCTGGACGCCATTGAGGCCGGGGTGATGCAGCACTTCCAGCCGAACGCGCTGGACGTCTCGATTCCGGATCAGCCGTCCTACAGCGCGCCCATCGAGCAGCAGGTGAGCTACCCGTCCAGTGACGTGGAGCGCGGCGCGCAGGCCCTGGTGGCCTGGAAGCTCGGTTACAGCTTCGATCCGCACCAGAACCTGCTGTGGAGCGTGCTCTCGGAGGTGCTGCTGGGCAACCCGGCGGCCCCGCTGTACCGCCCGCTGATCGAGTCGGGGCTGGGCAGCGCCCTCTCGGACGGCAGCGGCTATCACGACAACTTCCGCGAGGGCGCCTTCGCGGTGGGCCTCAAGGGCCTCAGCGCCGACAGGGCCCCGCAGGTGCATCGGGTGGTGCTGGACACGCTGCAGCAGATCGCGGACGCGGGCATTGACCCGGCGCTGGTGGACAGCGCGCTGCACCAGTTCGAGATCGCGCAGAAGGAGGTCTCGAACGCCGGCTGGCCCTACAGCTTCAAGGTGATGTTCCGGGCCATCGGGCCGTGGCTGTACGGCGGCGACCCGGTCAGCGGCCTGAACCTGGACGCCTCGCTGGCGTGGCTGGCCGAGCAGCGCGCCCAGGGGCCGGTGTTCGAGCAGGCGATCCGGGAGCAGCTGCTCACCAACCCGCACCGCGTCTCACTGACGCTGGTGCCGGACCCGGAGCAGCCGGCCCGGCAGGTGGAGGCCGAACGCGAGATGGTGGCGCGGCTGAGTGCCAACTTCACCGACGAGGACAAGGCGCGCGTGGTGCAGGAGGCGCTGAGCCTGCAGGCCAGCCAGGACGAGCAGGACGACCTGAGCCTGCTGCCGACCCTGACGCTGGACGACGTGACCCGCACCGTGCCGCGCCCCGCCTACACGCTGGACCAGCAGGGCGGGGCGGTGGTGGGCCGCATCGAGCAGCCGACCAGCGGGCTGGTGTACCTGGACGTGCAGGTGCGGCTGCCGCAGCTGAGCGGTGACCTGCTGGAGTGGCTCCCGCTGTACGCCTTTGCGGTCACGCGCAGCGGCGCGGCCGGCCAGGACTACGTGGCCCTGACGCGCCGCATTGAGGCCCTGACCGGCGGCATCAGCGCCTCGGCGGGCGTGGGCACCGGGCCGGAGCGGCTGGACGACCTGCGGGTCAGCATCACCTTCGGAGGCAAGGCGCTCAGCCGCAACGCCGCTGAACTGGTCACGCTGCTGCGCGACGTGCTGGCGGAGCCGCAGTTCGATGCGGGCCGGCTGGAGCAGCTGGTCAAGCAGCGGGTGGCCGGCGTGCGGGCCAGCATCGTGAGCAGCGGCAACGCCTACGCCGGGCGGCTGGCCGCGGCGCAGCTGAGCCCGGAAGCGGCGCTGGAGGAGCGTCAGAGCGGCCTGGAGGCCCTCAAGCGGCTGGAGGCGCTGCTGAGCACCGCCAGCTGGAGCGAAGTGATGGACCGGTTCCAGGCCCTGCAGCAGGCGATCCTGACCGGCGCGGCCCGCATCGCCCTGACCGCCAGCCAGCCGGACCTGGGACTGGAGCTGTCCAGCCTGACCGGACTGTTCGGCGGACAGGCCGCCCCCTCGCTGCAGGTGCCGCTGGCCCCGCGCGTGCCCCAGGCGCGCACCACCGACACCCCGGTGGCCTACAACGCTGTGGCGTTCCAGACGGTGCCGTACACCCATCCGGACAGCCCGGCCCTGCTGGCGCTGAGCAAGCTGCTCGGCACCGAGTACCTGCTGCGCGAGCTGCGTGAGAAGGGCGGCGCATACGGCGGCAACGCCGGCTTCGACACCCACAGCGGCGTGTTCCGGATGACCAGCTACCGCGACCCGCACATCGGACGCACCTACCGCGCCTTCCGCGAGGCCCGCGCCTTCCTGGACACGGCCCTGTCCGACCGCGAGCTGACCGAGGCGATCCTGTCGGCCAGCAAGCAGCTGGACCCGCTGACCAGCCCCGACACCGTGGGCCGGATGCGCTTCTACGGCGACCTGGGCGGCTACACCGCCGAGCTGCAGGAGCAGTACAAGACCCGCCTGCTGGCCGTCACGCTCGACGACCTGCGCCGGGTGATGGACACCTACCTGACCCCCGAGCGCGCCGCCTACGCGCTGGTGGCCGGCAAGGACCCCAACCCCGAGACCGCGTCCGCCGGCCTGACCTTCGAGGTGCAGGCGATCTGAAGCGCGGCCAGCAAAAGGGGGCCACGGCGAGCATGCCGTGGCCCCTTTTTTTGCTGGCTGCCCGGCTAGCCCCGGATCCTGGGCAGCTCGCGCGGCACCTGCCGCCACAGCAGCAGCACCACCACGGCGGCCAGCCCGGCCAGCACCAGGATGCCCCAGCGCGGTCCGAACGGCCCGGTCCTGGAGATCAGGAAGCTGGACACCACCGCCCCCAGCGGCCCCATGCCCACCAGCACGAACGAGTACAGGCTCATCACCCGGCCCCGCAGCAGGTCCGGAATGCTCAGCTGCACCGAGCTGTTGGCGCTGATCAGAAAGGTCAGCATCGCAAAGCCGCAGGCCGCCAGCACTGGGGCGGCCAGCAGGCTGTTCGGCACCGCCGCCAGCAGCGCGCCGCTGATGATCAGCAGCACGGCCCCCAGCCGCATGTTGCGCAGCGGGTTGGGCCGGCTGGCCTGCCACAGCGCCCCCACCATCGCCCCCAGCCCGAACGCGGCGTTGAGTGCCCCGAACCCGGCCTCGCGCAGGCCAAACACGGCGCGGGCGAAGTAGGGAATGATCACGTTGAAGTTGATGATGGTGGCGCTCAGCAGCCCGACCAGCAGCAGAGTAGTGCGGATGCTGGGCGTGCCGCGCACGTAGTGCAGGCCCTCGCGGATGTCCTGCAGCATGGCGGGGCGGTTGCCTCGCTCGCGGGCCGGGAACGGCAGCGTGGCGATCACCACGATCACCACCACGAACGACACCACGTTGAGGTAGAAGGGAAACGCCAGCCGGGCGATGTTGTTCTCGTTGCCGCCGGCCAGCAGCGACACGCCCAGCGCGGCCACCAGACCGAACACCGCCTGCCCAAGTGTGCGCGACAGGTTGAAGCTCAGGCTGTTGAGCGCCACCGCGTTCGGCACGTCCTCGCGCGGCACGAAATCCGCGACCATGCTCTGACGGGCCGGCATGTCAAAGGCGTTGGCGGTGCCGGCTATGGCGGCCAGCATCAGCACCAGTGGCAGCGACACGATGCCCAGCTGGGTGGTGACCGCCAGCGCGATGGCGGTGGCCATCAGCACCACCTGGGTGGTGAGCAGGATCTGGCGGCGCGGCGTGCGGTCGATGATGGCGCCGGCAAACAGCGAGAGCAGCAGGCTGGGCGTGAACTGCGCCACCGTGACCCAGCCGAGCGCGGCGCTGTTGTTGCCGGTGAGTTCCAGCACCAGGTAGCTCTGGGCGGTGGTCTGCATCCAGCTGCCCACCAGGCTGAGCATCTGCGACAGCCAGAAGCGGCGGTAGCTCGGATGCCGCAGGGCACGGAAGGTGTTGAAGCGCCAGTCCTGCAGACGCTGGACGGCACTCACCGGGTCACCTGTGCCGGCCCGAACGACGGCAGACTGTTCACGCCCGTGGGCGCGCGTGGAACGAACGACACTGCATGGCCCCAGCATAGGCCCGGTATGTTTGAGGGGGCGTGAGCACCGCCCTTATGGGAGGTGTTACTCGGCGGGTTGCGCCGGAACAACGCAAAGGGCGGGCCGGGGATCCAATTCCCCGGCCCGCCCCTTTCCCCCTTTACTTCCCGCTGACAACCCGCGCCTTGACGGCCGCCGTCAGGTCAGTGGCCTGCTCGTTGGCGTACACCACCAGACCGTTGGTGAGCGCCACGCGGCGGTCCAGCACCACGCTGTAGCCGCTGCTCTTGGCCACGGCTGCCACCGCGGCATTCACCTTGCTGGCCAGCGGCGTGAAGGCGGTGCTCAGCTGCTTGCTGTAACTCTGGGCCGTGGTGGTGTAGGCCTTCTGGGCGTCCACATACGCGGTGCGGTCGGCGGCGGTGGCCTTGCCGCTGCGCAGCCGGGCGGCCAGCTCCTGCACCTTCTGGGTCCGGGCCTGCAGGTCGGTGTCGGCCTTCTTGCTCAGGGCCACGTAGTTCGCGCCGCCGGGCATCGCCTGCACCACCAGCTGCACGTTCACGATGCCCACCCGGGCCTTCGCCTGCTGGGCGTGCGGCACCGTTACCAGCAGGGCCAGCGGGGCAAGCAGCATCCAAGTCTTCATGTCATCTCCTGACCTGGCCCTGGCGGGCCGAAAAAAACCCCCGGATCGCCGGGGGCCGCAGCGCTCTGGTGACGCTGCGCGGGCACTGCTCAGGGCTTGAGGTTCTTGACCACCGCGTCGGTGATGTCGGTGCTCTGGTCGGCGTACACCACAAGGCCATTGGTGGCGGCCTGGGCGCGGTCCATCACGATGGAGAAGCCCTGCGCCTTAGCGGTGGAGGCGACAGCGGCGTCCACGGCCGTCTCGATGGGGGCCACGGCCTTGCTCAGCTGCGCGTCATAATCCTTGGCCTTGGCCTGGATGGTGGTGGTCAGCTGGGTCAGCTGGTCCTTCTCGGCGGCGGTGGCCGCCGTGCCCTTGGCCTGAATGGCCTTGATCTGCTTGTCCAGCCCGTTCAGCTCGGCCGAGGCCTTGTCCTGAATGGCCTTGACGGACGCGTTCTTCGGGTGCGCCTGCAGCACCTTCTGCACGTCCACGAAGCCGACTTTCTGGGGAGCGGTCTGCGCGTGCGGGACCAGGGTTCCAAAACCCAGCGCCGCCACGACAGCGATGGGAGCAAGTAATTTCGCCTTCATAAACGGAAAGTTAGCATGGCTCACTTTGAGCAACATGATAGGGGTGGTCAGCGGCACGTCAGGCAAAGCGGCGCGTACACTGGGCCCATGCTGGTACGCGACTGGATGACCGCCGGCCCCGTGACGGTGGCCCCCTCCACCCCGGTGATGGACGCCCTGAAGCTGCTCAAGGAGCACGGCTTCCGGCGCCTGCCGGTGGTGGAGCACGGTGAGCTGATCGGCATCACCACCCGCAAGGACCTCAAAGATGCCATGCCCAGCCGCGCCACCACCCTGAGCGTCTGGGAGCTGAACTACATGCTCTCCAAGCTCGAGGTCAGCGAGATGATGGCCCGGCCGGTCATCACCGCTCAGGAGGACGAGTACATGGAGGACGCGGCCCTGCGGATGCAGGACCATGCGGTGGGCGGCCTGCCGGTGCTGAACAGCGCCGGACAGCTGAGCGGCATCATCACGGTCAGCGATGTGCTGCGCGCGTTCATTGACATTCTGGGCATGCACGAGGGCGGGCGGCGCCTGACGCTGATGATGCCGGACGTGCCGGGGAGCCTGAGCCGGGCGGCGGCGGCGGTGCAGCCGAGCAACATCATCAGCGTGGCCACCTTCGGCGCGCGCGAGGGCCAGCGGCGCTTCGTGATGCGCGCGGTGGGCGAGGACACCGCCGGTCTGGCCGAACGGGTGCGGGCGGCTGGCATTGAGGTGCAGGACTGAGGGCTGTTGACGCCTCAGGGGACGCGCCGCTCTTTCTGAGCCTGCACTTGCCCTGTGGACGGGTCTACATCCGCGTCTTCTGCTCGCCCTAGACCCTGGCCCCAACCTTTACTCACTGGCGGGGCCGAGGCGCCGGATCAGGATGTCGCCGTACTGATCCGGCTGCTCCACCTCGAAGTCCCCCTCCCGGACGCCCTCCAGCAGTGCGGCAAAGTAGGTGCCCTGCTCGGCCCAGTCCTGGGTGGGCACGGCCCGGAAGGTGAAGCTGCTCAGCCGCCCCGCGAAGGCCCGCAGCGCCCGCAGCGCGTCCTGCAGGGTCAGGCGGTCACGGGCCAGCAGCGGCACCTGCACGTCGCGCACAGCGTTCTGTGCCGCTTTCAGCAGGCGGGCCAGCCCCTTGCGGCCGTCCTGCCGGCGTTCCCGGCGCGGCAGGCCCAGATCCAGCGCCGCTGCAGGAATCAGCCGCTCCCGCTCCCGGCGACGTTGGGCCAACAGCTGCACCAGCGTCTCCAGCTCGGCCAGCGCCGAAACCGCCTCCACCACCTCGTCCAGCGGATCGTCGTCAGGGTCGTCGGGCAGCGCTTCCGCTTCAGGGCGCGGCAGCAGCAGCCGGGCCTTCAGCGCGATCACCCCGGCCAGCGCCGGCAGCAGCTCCGCGTACCGCTCCGGCTGGGCCTGAGCCGAACGCTGCGCCCAGGCCAGCACGTCTCGCGTCAGCGCCAGCAGCGGCACCTCCGAGGGCAGCACCGCCCCGGAGCGCAGCCGCTGGGCCAGCCCGGCCAGATCGCCGTGATGGCAGGGCAGCCGCACCTCGAAGGCGGCTGCCCTGCCGGCGTCCAGCACGGTCATGCCCGGCGCCGCACCCTAGCGGCGGCTTCCCAGAAAGCCGACCTTCCCGCGCACCTCGTCCATCACTGGCTCGGCAATCTGACGCGCCTGGGCTGCCCCGTGCTCCAGCGCGTCCCGCACGTCGTCCGGCTGGGCCCGCAGTTCCGCCCCACGCTGCTGGATCGGGACCAGGGTGCGCTCGATGCCCACCATCAGCCGCTTCTTGCAGTCGATGCAGCCAATGCCGGCGGTGCGGCAGCCGTCATAGACCTCCAGGATCGTCTGGTCGTCGCTGAACAACTTGTGGTAGTCGCCCACCAGGCACTTTTCCGGGTCGCCGGGGTCGGTGCGGCGCACCCGGGCCGGGTCGGTGGGGGCCACCCGCAGCTTGTTCCAGATGCTGTCAAGACTTTCGAACAGGCCCAGGGTGCTGCTCTCGCCCTTGCTCTTGCTCATCTTGCCCTGCCCGTCCACCCCGGGAATCCGCAGCGCGTCCTGTGCGTACACCGCCTTCGGCTCCGGGAAGGTGGGGCCGTAGGTGTGGTTGAAGCGCCGGGCAATCTCGCGGGCCAGCTCGATGTGCTGGGTCTGGTCCTCGCCCACCGGCACTGTGTCGGCCTTGTACAGCAGGATGTCGGCGGCCATCAGCACCGGGTACATCAGCAGGCCCGCCGGGGTACTCTCCAGCTTCTGGGCCTTGTCCTTGTACTGGGTCATGCGCTCCAGCTCACCCACCGGGGTCTGCAGCGTCAGGATCCAGCTCAGCTCGCTGTGTTCACGGATGTGCGACTGCACGAAGAACACCACCTGCTGCGGGTCCAGGCCCACCGCCAGGTTGGCCAGCGCCATCTCGAAGGTGCGCTCGGCCAGCAACTCCGGCTGGTAGGCGGCCGGGTTGGTGGGCGCGTGCAGGTCCACGATGCAGTACAGGGCGTTCTTGCCGTACTGCTCGCCCAGCTTCACATAGTTCTGCATCGCCCCGAAGTAGTTGCCGATGTGCGGCTCTCCGGTCGGCTGAATGCCTGAAAACACGCGGGTCATGCGGGGCATGCTAGCGGACGCGCCGGGCGCCGTGTCGGTCTGGATGGTCATGGCTGGTCTCCTGAACTGGGGAAATGGACATCAAAAAAATCCGCCCGGTACCGTTCCCTGGGCGGACGCAACAGACATGCGGCGACTCTACCCAGGCAGGCTGGGCCACCACCACGTCGCGGGGAGCTTCATGGTGTCAGTGTAGCGCACCCGCGCCGGGGTCCTCCGCTAGACTGCCGCCATGACCCCTTCACGCGCCGCGCCGGGCCTGGCGCTGCTGTTTCTGGCCCAGGCGCTGGCGACCGGCGCGACCACCGCCAGCACCGTGCTGGCCAGTCTGGTGATGAGCAGCCTGGGCCGCGAGTCGCTGGCTGGCCTGCCCAGCACGCTGGTCACGCTGTCGGCTGCCCTCTCGGCCGGGCTGTTCGGGCGGCTGATGGTGCGCGGGCGCAAACCGGGCCTGATCGCCGCCTATCTGCTGGGGGTGCTGGGGGCCCTGCTGGGCTTCCTGGGCGGCTGGCACCATGTGGTGCCGTTGTTCCTGCTGGGCGCAGCGCTGGTCGGGGCGGCCCAGGGCGGCTACCAGCAGGCCCGGTACGCGGTGGCCGAACATGTGCCCGCGCGGGTGCGCGGCACCGTGATGGGCGCGATGATGCTGGCCTCGGTGCTGGGGTCGGTGGCCACCACCGCGCTGTCGGGCCTGCTGACCACGCTGGCGGCGCGGCTGTACACCTCCAGCGAGGTGATCGGCTGGCTGCTGGGCGGCGCCTTCCTGCTGGGCGGCGCGCTGCTCACCGCGGCGTGGCGGCCGGTGCGGGTGGTGGCCGACCCCGCCCGCCCGGCCAGCGCTGCCCCCCAGCTGCGGCTCTGGGACCGGGAGGTGCGCTGGCCCGCGCTGTCGGTGGTCACGGCGCAGGGCCTGATGGTCACGCTGATGAGTCTGACGCCGCTGCGCGCTCACCACATGGGCATGGACCACCTGCAGGTGGCGGGACTGGTCACGCTGCACATCACTGGCATGTTCGGCTTCAGCTGGCTGAGCGGGCCGCTGCTGGACCGGCTGGGCCAGCGCTTCGGGTACGTGGCGGGGGCGCTGCTGCTGCTGGCCGCCGCGCTGAGCGCCCTGCTGGGCGGAGCGTGGCTGGGGCCGAGCATGTTCGTGCTGGGGCTCGGCTGGAGCCTGTGCTTCGTGGCCGGCAGCACCGCCCTCACGCCCTACCGCAGCGTGCAGGGGCAGGTGGACGCGCTCGGGTACCTCGCCTCGGCTGCCGGAACCCTGCTGGGCGGCTGGCTGCTGGCCCAGACCGGCTTCGCGCCACTGGCCTGGACCTGCGCGGCGCTCAGCCTGCTGCCGCTGCTGAGCGCATTCCGGGCCCGTCCGGCCGTTCAGTCGGCCCCAGTGGCCGCCGACTGAACCCGAAGGCAAGGAGAAAACAGGAAACCAGAGCTCCTAAGCAGGTCGTGGCCCGAGCCGGGCAACGGGCTTGCATGTGCATCTCAACGGAGCCACCGCTCTGGTCAGGCGCGCTGCCGCTCAGCGCATCCGGTCCCGGATCTCCTGCAGGGTCTCCTCGAAGGCGTCCAGGAATTCGTCCTCCAGCTGAAAGTCGCGCACCAGGTTGTCCTGCTCGGTGGCGGCCTGCTCGCGTGCCCAGCGGACCCGGGCGTTGCGGGCGCTGGAGACGTTGCCCTTCCCGGCCACGAAACGGGCCGCGTGCCGCACCGCCTCGCGCGGGTCTTCGGTGGGCGCCACCACCGCCAGATTCCGCAGGCCGCCCTGGTCGTTCACCAGGCTGGCCGTCACCTCGGTCCGGATGCCGCTGCGGCTCAGGAACACCTGATCCACCCGCCACATGCTGGTGGCCCGGATCGGGGCGGCGTCTGAGGAGGTGGTTCTTCGCTGCGTGCGGCGTGCCATGCCCGTCAGGATGACACGTCCGGCGACGGAGCGGTCCAGTCGTGCGGGGCCTCCAGCCCCAGCAGCACCCGGCCGGCGCCCTCCGCCAAGGCTTCGAGTTCCAGTTCGCCAGGAATCACGGTGAGCGGCGCCATCCACGCCACCCGGCGCTCGATGCGGTCCACCAGCCGCACCCAGCGCGCGATGCCGCCGGAGATGGCCACCGCGTGAGGGCGACCCGGCAGCGCCGCGCTGTAGGCGCCCAGCGCCTTGGCCACCTGATGGGCGAAGGCGTCGGCCACCAGCCGCACCGCCGGGTCAGTCTGCTCGCGGCGCTCCAGCTCACGCAGGTCCGCGGTGCCGGTCAGGCCCCGGAAACCGGACTGGTACTTCAGGCGCTGCTCCAGTTCCGGGCGCGGAATGCTGTAGGCCAGGTCCAGCAGGCCCCGGAGCGGCAGCGTGCCGGCGCGGTTGGCGCTGAACGGTCCCTCGTCCAGCACGATGCCGCTGGTGTCGATGGCCCGCCCCTGATCGAAGGCCGTGACGCTGACCCCGGCGCCCAGGTGCGCCACCACCACCCGCGCGTCCTCCAGGCGCCGTCCCACCTCGAAGGCGGCCCGCCGCGCCACCAGCCGGGCATTCAACGCGTGGAAGCGCCCGGTGCGCTCCAGTTCCGGCACGCCGCTCACCCGCGCTTCCGGAATCAGCTCGTCCACGCTGGGCGGGTCCACAATGAACGCCGGCACGTTGTAGTCGGCGGCCAGCGCCAGCGCCAGACTGGCCCCGATGCGGGCGGTGTACTCGCCGGTCTGGCTGGCCAGCGTGTGCGCCGCCAGCTGCGGCGTGACCCGGTAGGTGCCGGCCTCCACCTGCCCGATCAGGCCGCCCCGCGCCACCACCGCGTCGGGGGCGGGCCACTCGCGCAGCAGGTCACGCAGGCTGGTCAGCACCGTCAGCAGCTGCTCGTCCGGCGGGGTGCCGGCGTCCAGCGGTTCGGCGTGCTGCACCTCGGCGCGGGTCAGCGTCAGGCGCAGCTGTCCGGCCAGCGCCGCCGCCTCCGGGGCCGAGATTTCGGCCAGGGCGAGGCGGGTGGTGGAACTGCCGGGGTTGATCACATAGGCGATCATGCTGGCCCAGGCTAGCAGAGCTCTCACGGTTCTGCCATAGACCAGTCAGGTTCCGGCCGCGGCGGGCCGGCCCGCCGCACGCGCTGGGCGCGGCCTCAGCTGCCGCTGGCCTTCTGCTGCCGGTAGCGGCGAATGAGGGCGTTGGTGCTGCTGTCGTGGTCCAGCGGCGGCTCCTGCTCCGCCTGCAGCTCCGGCACGATGCGGCTGGCCAGCACCTTGCCCAGTTCCACCCCCCACTGGTCGAAGCTGTTGATGTCCCAGATGGCGCCCTGCACGAACACCTTGTGCTCGTAGAGCGCGATCAGGGCGCCCAGGATGCGCGGCGTCAGCACCTCGGCCAGGATGGTGTTGGTGGGCCGGTTGCCCTCAAAGACCCGGTGGGCCACCTGCTCCGCCTTGACCCCGTCCGCCTCCACCTCCTCGGCCGTCTTGCCAAACGCCAGCGCCTCGGTCTGGGCAAACACGTTGGCCATCAGCAGGTCGTGGTGGGGCGGCAGGGTGTTGAGGCTGCGCGCGAAGCCGATGAAGTCACAGGGAATCAACTTGGTGCCCTGGTGGATCAGCTGGTAGAAGGCGTGCTGGCCGTTGGTGCCCGGCTGGCCCCAGATCACCGGTCCAGTCTGGTAGTCCACCGTCTGTCCATCCAGCGTCACGTGCTTGCCGTTGCTCTCCATGTCCAGCTGCTGCAGGTAGGCGCTGAAATGGCTCAGGTAGTGGTCGTAGGGCAGCACCGCCACCGTCTGGGCATCGAAGAAATCGTTGTACAGCAGCCCGATCAGGGCCAGCAGCACCGGCATGTTCTGCTCCAGCGGCGCCGTGCGGAAGTGCTGGTCCATGTCGTGGAAGCCGGCGAGCAGCTCACGGAAGTGGTCCGGCCCCACTGCGATCATCAGCGACAGGCCGATGGCGCTGTCCATGCTGTAACGCCCCCCCACCCAGTCCCAGAAGCCGAACATGTTGGCCGTGTCGATGCCGAACTTGCCGACCTCCTGCGCGTTGGTGCTGACCGCCACGAAATGCCGCGCCACCGCCGCGTCGTCGTGGAGTGCGGCCAGCAGCCAGGCGCGGGCGCTCTGGGCGTTCGCCATCGTCTCCTGGGTGGTGAAGGTCTTGGAACTGACAATGAACAGCGTCTCCTGCGGATCCAGGTCGCGCACCGCCTCCACGAACTCGCTGCCGTCCACGTTCGACACGAAGCGCAGGGTCAGGTCGCGCTGGCTGTAGAAGGTGAGCGCCTGATACGCCATCACCGGCCCCAGGTCCGACCCCCCGATGCCGATGTTGACGATGTTGCGGATCGGCTTTCCGGTGTGGCCCCGCCAGCCGCCCGAACGGATCTGGTCCGCGAAGGTGGCCATGCGGTCCAGCACCTCGTGGACTTCCGGCACCACGTTCTGGCCATCCACCAAGACGGTTGCGTCTCTGGGGGCGCGCAGCGCGGTGTGCAGCACCGCCCGGCCCTCGGTCACGTTGATGCGCTCGCCCGCGAACATCGCGTCCCGGCGCTGCTCCACGCCCGTCGCGCGCGCCAGCTCCAGCAGCAGCTGAAGCGTTTCGTCGGTCACACGATTCTTGCTGTAGTCCAGGTACAGGCCGGCGGCCTCCACCGTCAGCCGTTCGCCGCGCTGGGGGTCCTGGGCGAACAGCTCGCGCAGGTGCAGGCGCTTGAGGGTCTGGGTGTGGGCGTCGAGGGCAGTCCAGGCCGGAAGCTGGGTCAGGGTCGTCATGGTGGGTCCTTTCAGAGCGGGCGGGAAGGGTCAGAAAGCCAGTTCACCAGAGCATACCCACTGCCGAAGGGAGGCGGCTTGAGCTTCTCCAGACCTGTGGACCTGTCACGCTCCGCTTGGGCTAAGGTCTGAGGCATGACTTCTGCGTCCCTGCTGTATGTGGGCAGCTACGCCACGGCGGAGCAGCCGGGCATTTCCGTCTTCCGTCACGACCCCGCCAGCGGGCAGCTGCAGCTGCTACACCAGCAGCGCGGTCTGCTCAACCCCTCGTACCTGGCGCTGCATCCACAGGGCCATACCCTCTATGCGGCGAGCGAGACGGTGCTGGACAAGGACGGCCAGCCGGGGCAGGTGCTGGCGCTGCGGCTGTCGCCGGAGGGCCTGCCGCTGCACCCGCTGCCGGCCCAGGCGAGCGGCGGCGATTCACCCTGCCACCTGAGCGTGCATCCGTCCGGGCGGATGCTGTACGTGGCCAACTACGTTTCCGGCACGGTGGCGGCGCTGCCGCTGGCCGAGGACGGCACCCCTGGCCCCGCCGAGGTGCTGCATCAGCTGCAGGGCCAGGGGCCGGACCCGGAGCGGCAGGACGGGCCGCACGCCCATGAAGTGCACCTGTCTCCGGACGGCCAGTGGCTGCTGGTGCCGGACCTGGGCAGCGACCGGGTGGTGATCTTCCGGCTGGACCCGGACGGCCGACCCCACCTGCACGGCAGCGCGGCCATGCCGGAAGGCACCGGCCCGCGCCACCTCGCGTTCGCGCCGGACGGACAGACCTGTTATCTGGCCGGAGAGCTGGGCAACTCGCTGACGGTGTTCCGGTTCGCGGACGGACAGCTGCACCAGCAGCAGAACGTGTTGCTCTCCGACGACGCGCAGCCGGACTGGCTGCCGGCAGAGGTCCACAGCACCGCCGACGGGCGACACGTGCTGATGTCGGTGCGCGGCCCGGACACGCTCGCGGTGTTCTCGGTGCAGCCGGACGGGCACCTGCAACTGGAGGGGCACGTGCCGTGCGGCACCCACTGGCCGCGCCACTTCTGCTTCTCGCCGGACGGGCGGCAGGTGCTGGTGGCCGGTGAGCGGGGCGACACCGTCACCCGCCTGGACTGGAACGGCAGCCAGCTGGGCCAGCCGCAGCCGCTCGCCCAGCTGGGCCAGCCCACCCACCTGCTGTTCGGTTAGCCGGCGGCGACCTCGGCGGCCTGCTCCAGCACTGTCTCCACCACGATCTCGCTGTTGAGCGAGGCGGCCACCGAGCAGTACTTCTCGTGGCTGAGGTGGGCCGCCTTGCTCAGCTGCTCCTCGGTCACGCCCTTGCCCGACGCGATGTGCCGCACTGTGATGGTGGTGTAGCGGCGAGGATGCTCCTCGGCACGCTCGCCCTCCACCTCGATGCGGTAGGTCTGCAGCGGCGTGCGGCGCTTGTTCATCACCTGCACCACGTCGTAGGCGGTGCAGGTGGCCAGCGCCGAGAGCAGCGCCTCCATCGGCCCCACGCCCAGCTTCAGCTCGCTGTTGTCGATGATCACCTGCTGCCCGGTCTCGTTCTGCGCCACATAGCGCTGCTCGCCCAGCCACGTGACATGCATGGTCTTCTTCATGGACCCAGCGTACCGCCTGCCGGTGCCGGACGCAGCAGGTGCGGCACGTTTGCAGCCTAGTCCAGATCCAGCAGCGAGGTTTCCAGCAGCATGTCGTCCTGCGCCTCGTCATCCTCGTCGATGATCGGCAGCCGCACCCGGAAGGTGGCGCCGCCGCCCGGCGTGTCCAGCACCACGATGCTGCCCTGGTGCGCCTGCACCACCTGCTGGGCGATGGTGAGGCCCAGCCCGGCCGAGCCAGCCTCCTTGCCGCGGAAGAACTTGTCGAAGATGCGCGGCTTGATGTCGTCCGGGATGCCCGGCCCATGGTCCACCACGTCCACATACACGTGATGGTCGTCCTGATGCGCGTCAATCCAGACCAGTGCCGGATCGTTGCAGACCCGCAGCGCGTTGCTCACTAGGTTGACGAACACCTGGTTGAGCCGCCCCGGATCCGCCACCACCTCCAGCGCGGGCGTGCGGACCCGGATGCTGTAATCGCGGCCCACCGCGCGCAGCAGCTCGCCCAGGTCCACGAAGTGCGGCTCGATGTTCTGCACCAGCTCGCCGCGCGTCAGCTGCAGCAGGTCGTTGACCAGGCGGGTCATGTTCTGGGCCACCCGCTGCGCGTCGCTGAGCGTCTGGCTGACCCCGATCTCGCGCTCCAGCCGCCGCAGGTAGCCGAGCAGCGCCGTGAGCGGCGTGCGCAGCTCGTGGCTGGTTTCCGCCAGGAAGGTCTTCTGCAGCGTCAGGGACTCGGCCAGCTGTTTGGCACTCTGTTCCAGCTGCACCCGCCGCTCCTCCGCAATGCGGTTGAGCTGCTCCACCTCCTCCACCCGCGCCTGCAGGCTGAGGTTCAGGCCGCGCACCTCCTCCTCGGCCTGCCGGCGCCGCTCGCGTTCGGCGGCCTCGGCCAGCGCCCGCCGAACGGCCGGGGCCAGCCGCTCCAGCCGCTGTTTGAGCACGTAGTCGGTCACGCCGCGCCGCAGCGTGTCCACCGCCACCTCCTCACCCATCGCGCCGGTCACGATCACGAACGGCAGGTTCGGGGCGGTGGCGTGCGCCTCCTCGAAGGCGCTCAGACCGTCGTAGGTGGGCAGCGAGAAGTCCGACAGGATCAGCTGCGGCTGAAAGTCGCGCAGGGCGGCCCGGAAGCCGGCCTCGTCCTCCACACGCAGCAGTTCCGGCTCCGGCAGCTGCTCTTCCAGCACGGCCCGCACCAGCTCATGGTCCAGCTCGCTGTCTTCCAGGTGCAGCACCCGCAGCGGCGCGTCGGGCATCATGCCATCACCTGCGCCAGTGGCAGCACTACCGAGAAACGCGCGCCCGGACCGTCCGGGAGGTCCGACTCGGCCCAGACCCGCCCGCCGTGGCGCGCGACGATGCGCCGCACATTGGCCAGCCCGATGCCGGTGCCCTCAAACTCGTCGGCACGGTGCAGCCGCTGGAACACCCCGAACAGCTTGTCCACGTACTGCGGATCAAAACCGACCCCATTGTCACGAATGCTCACGATTGTCTCTCCGGATTCAGTGTGTGCCCCGACCTCGATGACGGCCCGTTCGCGTGGGCGGGTGTATTTGAGGGCATTGGACAGCAGATTACTGTATACCTGCCGGATCAGCGCCGGGTCCCCCATTACGGTTGGCAGCGGCCCGATGTGCCACTCCACCTTCCGGTCCTGCTGATCGGGGGCCAGCTCACGCACCACCATCGCCACCACGCTGTCCAGCTCCACCGGCACCTGCCGCATCTCGGCGCGGGACGTGCGGGAGAACTCCAGCAGATCGTCGATCAGGACGTTCATGCGCGCCGCCGACTCGTTGATGATGTTCAGGTAGCGCTGGGCCTTGGCGCTCAGCCCGGCCCCGCCCGGCTGCTCGCTTTCCTTGCGCAGCAGGTCGGCAAAGCCGGTGATGTGGCGCAGCGGGGTGCGCAGGTCGTGCGACACGCTGTAGCTGAAGGCTTCCAGTTCGCGGTTGGCCGCGCCCAGCTCCGCGCTGCGGCTGGACAGCTCGTCGGTGCGCTGCCGCACCCGTTCCTCCAGCGTGGCGTTCAGCTCCTGCACGCTTGCCCGGGCCTGCTCGGCGCTGGCGTACAGCCGCCGGTTCTCCAGCGCCGTCACCAGCCGGCTGGCCAGTTCCTGCCCCACCTCCAGGTCGCGGGCGCGCTCGGCGTGCTGGAAGCCCAGCGCCAGCACCCCCAGCGAGTCGCCGCCCTGCAGTGTCAGCGGCAGCAGCAGCCCGCTGAGCAGGCCCAGCGGCTCCATCTGCTCGCGGCGGAAGCGCTGCACCGTGCCGGTGCCCAGCTGCTGCTGCACGAACGGACCGATGCGTGACAGAGCGGGCACCCGCTCCAGCAGCTGAGCGTCGCGCACCTGGACCACCGGCTCGTGCATGTTCTCGGCCAGCCACAGCGCGGCGGCGTCCGCGTAGGTGCTGGTCAGCAGCGTCAGCACCCGGCGCAGGTCGGCCTCGTCGGTGAGGCGCACGCTCAGCGCCTGACCCAGGTCCGCCAGCAGGCGGCTGGCCATCTCGCTGTACACCTGATCATCGATGTCCGTGCTGGTGCCCACCCACTCCAGTACCCGTCCCTGGGTACCGCGCACCGGCAGGCCGCGCGACACGAAGGTGCGGTAGTCGCCGGACGCGGAGCGCAGCCGGTGCTCCAGCTCGAAAGGGGTCTCGCTCTGGACGGCGGTCCGCCAGGTGTCCTGAAACCGCTCGCGGTCGGCCGGATGCACGTAAGGGGCCAGACTGCGCGTCCGCTGCTCCCCGCTGCCTTCGCCGCCCACATAGTCGGCCCAGCGCTGGTTGAGCAGGGTGATCACGCCCTGGGCATCGGTGAGCCACACGATCTGCGGCATGCTCTCCAGCACGCCCCGGTAGCGCTGCTCGCTGTCGCGCAGCGCCTGGGCCGAGCGCCGCCGCTCGCTGATGTCGCGGATCACCTCCAGCTGGCCCAGCAGGTCGCCCCGCTCGCTCAGCACCGGGTTGCGCTGCATCTCGCCGTAGAAAGTCTGTCCGCCCCGGCGCCGGAACAGGGTGGTCACCGTGTGTGGTCCCGGCTGGCGGTCCAGCTGCGCCAACAGCGCGTCGTCGCCGTGCAGTCCGGCCAGCGGGGCGCCCCGGATCTCGTGGGGCCGCAGCCCGAAGGAGCGCTCCAGCGCGTCGTTGGCAAACAGCACCTGCCCGGAGGGGTCCGCGAACACCGCTGTGTCCTGCATCGAGCGGAACACCGCCTCGAACTCGGCCCGGGAGCGTTCCAGCTCGGCGCGCGAGGCCACCAGCCGGCCATTCACCTCCTCGGCCTGCTGCCGCGCCCGCACCTGAGACTGGTTGGCCATCGCGGCCAGCAGCGCCACCGTAAATCCGGCCAGCAGCACCAGCCAGGGAGTGTTGGCGGCCTCGTCGCGTCCGAAGCCCGCAGGGGCAGAGAGCGTCAAGTCCCAGACCTGACCGGCAAAGGTCAGCTGATCAGTCAGCCGAAAGGGCGCGTTGGGCAGCGGCTCACCGTACAGGTTCTGCCCGTTCGCCTGCACATGCAGCGAGAGCGGGGTGGTGCCCCCCCGACCGATGATGGTGGGCAGCAGATGGGTCAGCTGCAGCGGCGCATAAATGTAGCCGCTCACCGTTCCCCGGTCCACGATCGGCAGGTACAGCAGCAGCCCGCGCCGGTCCTGTTCGCCCGCCGCCATGTTCATCAGGGTCACCCGGCCCGAGGCGCGCAGCTGCCGGGTGATGCGCGCCTGCTCCAGAGCGGCGCGGCGCACCGGTTCGCTGTACATGTCGTAGCCACGGGTCGCAGCGTTGACCGACGGGGTGATGTACACCACCGGCACCACATACGGTTGGATGCTGGCCGGATGCAGCTGAAGCGGATGCGCCGGATCACTGGCCTGCTGCCGGCGCACAAAGGCGTCCTTTTGCTCAGCCGGCACCAGCGGCGCGTAACCCACGCTGGACAGGCCCGGGTAGCGCTGCGGCAGGTTCAGGCCCGCCACGAAAGCCTCGAAGGTCGGCCGGCTCACCGGGCCGCTGGCCTGCCACATGGAACGGGTGGCGTTCAGGGCGTCGGAGATGCTGGCCAGCCGCTGGTTCAGCTCGCGCTCGTAGGCGACCACCTCGCGCTCGAAGCGCGTCTGCTGCTGCTCATGGACCAGCCGGGCCACCACCGCCGCCAGCACCGCGGTCAGCAGCAGCACCAGGGTCAGCACATACACAGGCGCCGCCGGCAGCAGCAGCAGGTGCAGCAGCCGCGCGCCCCGGCGGGGTGGCTGGCCCGGCGGGGTGTTCACGCTCCCGGCACCTCCAGCGCGTCCAGAAAGACCTGCACTGGCACCGCCTGTCCGGTCCACAGCTCAAAGGCGAGCCGCGCCTGATGGGCCAGCATTCCGAGGCCGTTGACGGCATGGAATCCGGCCGCCTCGGCGTCACGCATCAGCCGGGTCCGGGCGGGCTTATACACCATGTCGTAGACCAGCGCGCCGGGCGCCAGCCGGGGCAGGTCCGGCAGCGGCGTCTGCTCCGGGGCATCCAGCCCCGCGCTGCTCGCGTTGACGATCAGGCCGATGTCGGCCCAGGGCACAGCCTCGCGGCGGGCGGCAATGACCTGGAATTCGGCGCTGGGCGTCTGCCAGTCGGCGGCGAGTTCCTGAGCCTTCTGAAACGTCCGGTTCACGATGTACACCCGGCGTTCCTGGCCCCGCAGCGCATACACTGCCGCGCGGGCTGCCCCACCAGCCCCCAGCACGACCGCTGACGCGCCCGGCACGCCGCCCCCCGCTTCCCGCAGCGCCTCGATCAGGCCCGGAGCGTCGGTGTTGTCCCCGGTGAGGCGCCCATGCCTGTTGATGATGGTGTTCACGGCCCCGATGGTCCGGGCCGCCGGGCTCAGGTCGTCCAGCAGCGGCAGCACCGCTTCCTTGTGCGGCAGGCTCAGGTTGGCGCCCAGCACGTCGTCGGCGCGCAGCCCGGCCACCGCTCCGGCCAGCTCGGCAGGCGTCACCCGGCGCGCCTCATAGACGCCGTTCATCTGCACGCTCCGGAAGGCAGCATTGTGCATGGCCGGCGACCGCGAGTGGGCGGCTGGGTCTGCGAAAAGATAGGCCCGCTTCACTCCCGCAGTGTAGCTGGCATCCGTGGGAATCGGGACAGCAGGTGGGCGGGTGGGACGGCGGATCACGGCTGAGTTGAGCACCGCCCATGCCCGTGCGGGTGTGATGGGCCTGAGGCGGCATTCAGCGTGCCTGAAGCGTGCCCTGGCCGAGCGGCCCGAGGCGCATCAATGTGAACTGCCCCACGTCGGCCTGCGCCGCGCCGGATGAGAATGAGGACGTCCAAATGCGCGAAGCTACCTCCTCTCCCCCGGAACCAAGTCCGGGGGGGAGGCTGGCCTGTGGACGCGTGACATCACCGGACAGTCTGGAGTCCTCTTGAACGAACCCAACCTCAGTTCCGCCCCGCAGACCGGCACCGTCGCCCGTCAGATCGCGCTCCGCTCGCCGGAAGAGGCCAAGGCACTGTTTGGCGCTGGAGACGAGAACTTCCGCCGGCTGCGCGAACTGGCGCCTGCCCGGCTCACCGCGCGCGGCGAGATGATCAGCATTCAGGGCGAGGCGGCGCAGGTGGCCGCGTCCGAGCGGCTGGTGCAGGACGCGCTGGATCTGGTGCGCGGCGGCACCGAGCTGACCCCCGACGCCATCGCGCGCGTGTCGCGGCTGAGCAGCGAGGGCCGGTCGCTGGCGGCCGAGACCCAGGGCAGCCCGGTGCTGCCGCGCGGCATGAAACCCAAAACCCCGGGCCAGAAGCTGTACCTGGACCTGATTGAACGCTGCGACATCACCTTCGGGGTGGGTCCGGCCGGCACCGGCAAAACCTACCTGGCGGTGGCGATGGCCGTCAACGCCCTGAAGAACAAGCGGGTCAAACGCATCATCCTGACCCGGCCGGCGGTCGAGGCCGGCGAGAAGCTGGGGTTCCTGCCCGGCGACCTGCAGGCCAAGATCGACCCCTACCTGCGCCCGCTCTACGACGCGCTGTACGACATGATGGACCAGGAGAAGTTCGAGTCGTACCTGACCAGCGGCGTCATTGAGGTGGCCCCGCTCGCGTTCATGCGCGGCCGGACCCTCAACGACGCCTTCGTGATTCTGGACGAGGCGCAGAACACCACCGGCGAGCAGATGAAGATGTTCCTGACCCGCATGGGCTTTTCCAGCAAGGTGGTCGTGACCGGCGACGTCACCCAGATCGACCTGCCGCGCCACGTGACCAGCGGTCTGGCGATGGCCAAGCGGGTCCTGAGCCGCATCGAGGGCATCGGGTTCCACGAGTTCACCGACGTGGACGTGGTGCGTCACCCGCTGGTCGGCCGCATCATCAAGGCCTACGAGGCGGCCGAGGAAGCCGAGCAGGACCGCCGCGCGGCCCGGCGCGGCGACCTGAGCATCCCCGAGGACGAGGGCGACCGCAAGACCACCAGCTGAGTTGCTCTGCCGTGAGGCCGGCGGGAATGTCCCGCCTGCCTTTTTTTATGCCTGCTGGCGCTTCGTCTCGGTCAGCAGCCGCTTGAGCAGCTCCAGCTGACCCAGGTGGTAGCTGGTATGGTCAGCCACCAGCAACAGTTCGCACAGCAGCGTCTGCCCGTCACCGCCCTCCACCGGGGCGTGCAGGTCGCGGCCCGGATCGTCCATCAGGGCCAGCAGCGCCTCCAGATCAGCCTGTACCTGCTGCAGGCTCGCCTGCCAGCTGGACCGGTCGCCCGGCTGCTGGGCCGGCCAGTACTCGCGCGGCCACTCCGGTGCCCGGTACGCCGCCCCCTCCCGCACGAAGTTCAGGATGTCGCGCTGGGTGAAGCGCAGGTGCTCCAGCAGCGCCCAGGCGGTGTAGGGCAGCCCCGGCAGCGTGGTGTTGATGCGGTCGAGCGGATAGCCCTGCGCCACACCCTCCAGCGTCAGGTGGGCCTGGGGCCGGGTCAGCAGCGCCCGCAGCTGGCGGCGCAGCGGATCGGTGGTAGCGGGACTGGTCATGCCGACGAGCACACGCCGCGGCGAATGGTACCCTCGGGCCATGCTGTTCCCTGCGCCGGTCGTGGGCCGCTTCGCGCCCAGCCCCACCGGACCGATGCACCTGGGCAACCTTCGAACGGCGCTGCTGGCGTGGCTGCACAGCCGGGCGCTGGGCGGCCGCCACCTTTTGCGCTTCGAGGATCTGGACACCGGCCGGGTGCGGCCGGGCGCCGAGCAGACTGCCCGCGACGACCTGAGGTGGCTGGGCCTGGACTGGGACCGGGAGGTCCGGCAGTCGGCGCGGCTGGCGCTGTACCGGGACGCGCTGGAGCGGCTGCCCACCTACCGCTGTACCTGCACCCGCCGCGAGATTCTGGAGTCGGCGGGCGCCCCGCACGGGCCGGAGCTGGTCTACCCCGGCACCTGCCGGAACGGGTGTCTTCCGGGCCGCCCCGGCGCGCTGCGGTGGCGGGTGCCGGACGAGACCGTGTGTGTGCGCGACCACTGGACTGCGGAGACACTCTGCCAGCACCTGCCGACCGAGGTGGGCGACGTGGTGCTGCAGCGCAACGACGGGGTGTACGCCTACCACCTCGCGGTGGTGGTGGACGACGCCGAGATGGGCGTGACCGACGTGCTGCGTGGCGCGGACCTGTGGACCGCCACGCCCCGGCAGGTGGCGCTGCAGCGGGCGCTGGGCTGCCCGGAGCCGCGTTACTGGCATGTGCCGCTGATGACCGACTTCCAGGGCGAGCGGCTGGCCAAACGCGGCGGCGCGCCCAGCGTGCAGCAACTGCGAGCAGGTGGCGCCGCACCCGCAGCGGTCCGCACCACCCTGATCCGGTCGCTGGGCTGGGAGACTGATGAAACCGCCGATCTGGACGCGCTCCTCCGGCTGTACCGACTGAAGGTGCTGGAACCCGCCGCGCTCCAAACTTAGACAACTTGTCTAAGTTTCTGTGCTGGCCTAACGACCGTTGGGGCTAGCCTGGGGTATGCAACTTCCATCTTACCCGCTGCCGGATGCGCGGGGCCGCTACGGCCGTTTCGGGGGCCGGTACGTGCCCGAGACACTGATCCCAGCGCTCGACGAACTGGAGGCCGCCTACGCCGAGGCCCGGCAGGACCCGGCCTTCCTGGCCGAGTACGAAACCCTGCTGCGCGAATACGTGGGCCGCCCCAGCGGCCTGTATCTGGCCCAGAACCTGACCCGGCTGGCTGGCGGCGCCACCATCTACCTGAAGCGCGAGGACCTGAACCACACCGGCGCCCACAAGATCAACAACTGCATCGGGCAGGCGCTGCTCGCAAAGCGCATGGGCAAGCGGCGCATCATCGCCGAGACGGGCGCGGGGCAGCACGGGGTGGCCACCGCCACCGCCTGCGCCCTGATGGGCCTGGACTGCATCGTGTACATGGGCGCCGAGGACATCCGCCGCCAGAACCTCAACGTGTTCCGCATGAAACTGCTGGGCGCCGAGGTGCGCGAGGTCACCAGCGGCACCAGCACCCTCAAGGACGCCACCAACGAGGCCATCCGCGACTGGGTGACCAACGTGCGCGACACCTTCTACATCATCGGCTCGGTGGTGGGGCCGCACCCCTACCCCGCGATGGTCCGCGACTTCCAGAGCGTGATCGGGGAGGAAGTGAAGGTGCAGCTTCAGGCGCTGGAGGGCCGCACCGTGCCGGACGCGGTGGTGGCGTGCGTGGGCGGCGGCAGCAACGCCATCGGCATCTTCGCGCCGTTCGCGTATCTGCCTGCTGAAGAGCGTCCCCGGCTGGTGGGCACCGAGGCGGCCGGCGAGGGCGTGGACAGCGGGCGGCACGCGGCCAGCGTGGCGGGCGGGCGCATCGGGGTGCTGCACGGCGCCATGATGTACCTGCTCAACGACTCGGAAGGCCAGATCGAGCACGCGCACAGCATCAGCGCGGGCCTGGACTACCCGGGCATCGGGCCGGAGCACTGCTACTACAGCACCGAGGGCGTGGCGGAGTACGTGCCGGTCAGCGACGCCGAGGCGCTGGCCGCCTTGCAACTGCTGGCGCGCGAGGAGGGCATCATTCCGGCACTGGAGTCGGCGCACGCGATCCACGCGGCGATGCAACTGGCCGCCGAACTGGGGGCCGGGAAGACCATCGTGGTGAACCTCTCCGGGCGCGGTGACAAGGACGTGGCCGAGGTGGCCCGGCTGCTGCAGGCCGTGGAGGCCGAGGGGCAGACGGCGGTGAGCGCATGACCACCCTGGACGCCCCCACCCGCACCCAGCGCATCCACGCGGCCTTCCAGCGGGCCGCCGACCAGGGCCGCGCCGCCTTCATTCCGTTCATGACCGCCGGCTACCCGGACCAGGACCGCTTTCCGGCAGTGGCGGCCGAGCTGCTGGCCCGGGCCGACCTGATGGAGATCGGCATTCCCTTCTCGGACCCGCTGGGCGATGGCCCCACCATCCAGCGGGCCGGCGAGCAGGCGATCCGGGCCGGCACCAGCACCCGCCGCACGCTGGAGTTCGTGCGGCAGCTGCGCCCCACCACCGACGTGCCGCTGCTGATCATGACTTACATCAACCCGGTGTACGCAGTGGGCCCGGAGGAATTCATGCGGCTGGCGGCCGAGGTGGGCGTGGACGGCCTGATCCTGCCGGACCTGCCGCCGGATCAGGACGACGAGATCCGCGAGCTGGCCACCCGGCACGGGCTGGCCCTGACCTTCCTGATCGCGCCCACCAGCACCCCGGCGCGGGTGAAGCTGGTGACGGAGGCCTGCACCGGCTTCGTGTACGCGGTCAGCGTGACCGGCGTGACCGGCGCGCGTGAGGGCAACGCGCTGGGCGAGGTGCCGGCGCTGGTGCAGCTGGCCCGCCAGCACACCCAGCTGCCGGTGGCGGTGGGCTTCGGCGTCAAGGACGCGGCCACGGCTCGGGCGGTGGCTCAGGGCGCCGGCGCCGACGGCGTGGTGGTGGGCAGCGCGTTCATCGCGGCGCTGGAGCACGGGCAGCCCCTGGGCCCGCTGGCCGACGAGATCCTGAGCGGCTGCGGCAAGTAAAGGCGCCGCTCAGGGGCCGGGCGCATTCAACGGCGCCCGGCCCGCTGCGTCTGCCCTCAGCCGCCGCTGCTCCCAGCTGAAGACCCGTTTGAGCAGTGTCCGGAGCGCGAAGACAGCCACGAACATCCCGATCTCCGGCCAGCTGTGCAGCTCGATGGTCCGCAGCAGCGTGGCGGCCACCTTGAAGTTCAGGCCCGCCAGCGCGCCCTCGGCCACCAGCAGGCGGGCGGCGGTGATGCGGGTGCCCGCCTGCCCGCGCAGCAGGGTCAGCAGGGCGGCCACGGCATACCCCACCACATACAGGCTCCCGACCGCCTCGATCAGCAGCGAGACGGTGCGGAACGGCAGGCCGTCCACCTAGCCGCCCTTGATCGGCGTGTGACCCTGGACGGCCCGCTGGCGCTCGGCGTTCTGTTCGATCTCCTTCTGCAGGAAATAGTTCAGGATGGTCCGCAGCGCGGCGATGGCAGCCAGCTTCCCGATCTCGTCCCAGCTGGGCGCGATGGCGGTGCGCAGGATGTCGGCGGCCAGCTCGAATTCCAGCGCCACCGCCAGCCAGCGGGCCAGCCGCAGCCGCACGCCCTCCTTCGCCTCGTCCGGAGCGGCGGGCCGGGCCAGAAACACGCCGAGCGCACGCCAGGTGGCCTCGATGGCGGCAAAGGCGATGATGATGCCGGCCGCCGCCTCCACACCGGAGGCGAGGTAGCCGGTCCAGGCCTTGAACAACTGCTCCATACCGCCACTGTAGTGGCCGGAGGCGAAGTATCGTCACCCGACATCTTGAGTCAGCCCTGAGGCTTCTGCGCCACGAACAGGGTCCGCAGGAAGGGGTAGTAGACCTCCGGGTCGGGCCACTCGGCCTTCAGTCGGGCCAGATACGCCGCCTCGAAGCGCGCCCCATCCTCCGGCGTCAGGCGGCCCAGGTACGGCACCAGCGCCGTGCCGCGCACCCAGTCCAGCACCCCTTCCGCGCCCGGCAGCACCACCGGATACACCCGGCTCATCGCCACGATGTCTGTGGCACCCAGATGGTGCAGCACCTCGGCGTACTGCACGGGCGTCAGCACCGGGCTGTGCCCGGCCACCGGCCCGAAGCGGGTGAAGCCCGCCAGTTCCTCCCGGAACTCGTCGGCCGTCTCGCTGAGCAGGCGGTGGCTGGGGTGGTCGTGATTGCTCGGCACCTGCACGGCCAGCATCCCTCCCAGGTTCAGGTGGGGCCAGAGTCGTTCCAGCAGCGCCGGGTGGTCCGGGAGCCACTGCAGCGCCGCATTGGAGAACATCAGGTCGAAGGTGCCGTGCAGGTCCTGAAGATCCGCCTGCTGAAACGTCAGGTTGGGCGCGTGATGCTCCGACGCGCGGGCCAGCATCTCCGCGCTGCTGTCCAGCCCCAGCACCTGCGCTTCTGGAAACTGCCGGCTCAGGGTCAGGGTGTGCTGCCCGGTGCCGCAGCCCAGGTCCACCACCGAACGGTACGGGTGCGGCGGCAGCAGGGCCATCAGGTCGTGGGCGGGGGCGTCACGGGCGGTCCGGTGGCGGTGGTAGACGTCCGGGTTCCAGGTCATGGCTCAGGGTAGGCAGGCGGAAGGAGTCGGTGTGCGTACTCTGGTGGTAACAGACCCACGAAGTGGCGCACCTCCACTGTTCGACACAAAAAGGGCCGCCCCACCCGGAGCGGCCCCTTCCCTGCTCAGCTCAGTTGTGGCTGATCATCTCCACCCGCTCCAGGTAGGCTTTTCCGCCCTCCAGCTCGGCCTCGAACCCGCTGGCCTGCCCGAAGGTGAGCGTCTCGGCCAGCGTCTCGGACATCAGGTATTCCTGCCACGCCTCGGCCGCCTCGCGCGCGTCGTCCTGCAAGTCCAGGTGCAGGGTGATGCGGTCCTGTACCTCGAAGCCCGCCCGCTTGCGGCCGTCCTGAATGCCGCGCACCAGGTCGCGGGCCAGGCCTTCCAGCACCAGCTCGCGCGTCAGTTCCGTGTCGAAGGCGACCAGGTAGCCGGCCTCCTCCATCGCGGCCAGGCCCTCCGGGCTGCGGGCGTCCACCAGCACCTCGTCCGGCCCCAGCTCGAAGCGCTCGCCGGTGGGGGCCACCACCTCGAACTGCTGCCCGTCCCGCACCGCCCGAGCGATCTCGCTGGCATCGGCCTGCTGCAGCGCGGCCCGCACCTGCGGCACCGCCTTGCCGAACTTCTTGCCCAGCACCGGCAGGTTGGGGCGCAGCTGGTAGCTGACCACCTCCGCGAACTGGTCCAGCAGCTCCACCTCCTTGACGTTCAGCTCCTCCTTGATCTGCTCCGCGAAGCGGCCCAGGGCGGCCGTCTGGTCGGTGGTGCGCGCCCGCAGCAGCACCCGAGGCAGCGGCTGACGCTGACGCAGGTTGGTCTGACCGCGCACCGCCCGGCCCAGGCCCACCACCCGCAGCACCGCGTCCATCTCGGACACCAGCGGCGCGTTCAGAACCGCCTCGTCCACCACCGGCCAGCTGGCGAGGTGCACGCTCTCGGGGGCGGCGGGGTCCACGCTCCGCACCAGGTTCTGGTACAGCTCCTCGGCCAGGAAGGGCGTGAAGGGAGCGGTCAGCAGCGTCACCGTCTTGAGGGCGGTGTGCAGGGTCGCGTAGGCGGCGGTGTCCACCTGCCCGTCCCCGCTCCAGAAGCGGCGGCGGTTCCGGCGCACGTACCAGTTGCTCAGGTCCTCCACCACGAAGGCCTGCAGCGCGCGGCTGCTGCCGGTGGGGTCCAGGTTCTCCAGCCGCTCGGTGACGGTCTGCACCACTGCCTGCAGCCGGGCCAGCAGCCAGCGGTCCACCTCGGGGCGCTCGTCCACCGCCGGAGCGCTGGACAGGTCCGGCCGGTCCAGGTTGGCGTACAGCACGAAGAAGCTGTAGGTGTTCCACAGCGTCAGGAAGTAGCTGCGGAACGACTCGCCCACCAGGTTCATGCCGAAGCGGCGGCTGAGTTCCGGCGGGGCCGACACGAACATGTACCAGCGGGCCGCGTCGGCGCCGAATTCCGCGAACACGTCCCAGGGGTTGACGATGTTGCCCCTGGACTTGCTCATCTTGTTGCCCTTCTCGTCCAGGATGTGCCCGGAGCAGATCACGCTCTTGTAGGCCACGCTGTCGAACACCATCGTGCCGATCTGGTGCAGGCTGTTGAACCAGCCGCGCGTCTGGTCGATGGCCTCCGCGATGAAGTCGGCGGGGAAGCGGCTCTCGAACACCTCGCGGTTCTCGAAGGGGTAGTGGTGCTGCGCGAACGGCATGCTGCCGCTGTCGTACCAGACGTCCAGCACGTACGGCACCCGCCGGAACAGCTTGCCGTCCCGCTCGAAGGTCACGTCGTCGATGTAGGGCCGGTGCGGATCGAAGCTCGCCTGCGCCACGTCGTCGCGGCCGGTCAACGCCGCAAGTTCCTCGTAGCTGCCGACCACGTGGTACTCGCCGTCCTCGGCTTCCCAGACCGGCAGCGGGGTGCCCCAGTAGCGGTTGCGGCTGAGGTTCCAGTCGATCAGGTTCTCCAGCCAGCCGCCGTAGCGCCCGTTCCTGATGTGCGGCGGGTGCCAGTCGATCTGCTGGTTCAGCTCGATCAGCCGGTCCTTGAGGCGGGTGTTGTTCAGGTACCAGCTCTCGGTGGCGTAGTACATCAGCGGGGTGCCGCAGCGCCAGCAGTGCGGGTAGCTGTGCACGAAGTTCTTCTCGCGCCACATGATGCCGCGCTCGCGCAGGTCCCGGACGATGGCGGTGTTCGCGTCGCGGAAGAACACGCCCGCCCAGGGGCCGTACCGGTGCTTGCCCGCCTCATCCACACCCACGATGACCGGGAAGCCGTAGTTGCGGGCCAGCCGCATGTCGTCCTCACCAAAGGCCGGCGCGGTGTGCACGATGCCGGTCCCGTCCGTGTCGGAGACGTAGGTGTCCAGGCCGCTCGTCCACACCGGCTTGCCCTCGCCCTCGGCGTCGTAGGCCTCGGTGAAGGGCGGCCGGTACGGCACGCGGTCCAGCTCGCGCCCGGCAAAGCTGGTGACCACCTCGGCGTCCTCGCCCAGCACTTCCGTCAGCAGGCTGCGCGCCAGAATCAGCACCTTGCCGTGCTCGTCCTTCGCGGCCACGTACTCGAAGTCCGGGTGGATCGCCACGCCCACGTTGTACGGCAGGGTCCAGGGGGTGGTGGTCCACACCAGGAAGGCGCTGCCGTCCGGCAGGCCCAGCGCCTGCGGCTCCTTCAGGTCGAAGGTGACGTAGACGCTGGGGTCCTGGATGTCCTTGTACCCCTCGCTCACCTCGGCGTTGCTGAGCGTGGTGCCGTCCTTGGGACAGTACGGCGCCACCCGGAAGCCCTTGTACAGCAGGCCCTTGCCGTCCAGCTGCTTGAGGCTCCACCAGATGCTCTCGATGTACTCGCGGTTGAGCGTCATATAGGCGTCGTCCAGGTCCACCCAGTACGCCATGCGCTCGGTGAAGCGCCGCCACTCGTTCTCGTACTCGAACACGCTGGCGCGGCACTCGGCGTTGAACTTGTCGATACCGTAGGCCTCCACCTCGCGCTTGCTGTTCAGGCCCAGGCGCTTCTCCACGCCCAGTTCCACCGGCAGGCCGTGGGTATCCCAGCCGGCCTTGCGCGGCACGTGGTAGCCCTGCATGGTGCGGAAGCGCGGAAACAGGTCCTTGAAGCTGCGCGCCTGCACGTGGTGGATGCCCGGCAGGCCGTTGGCGGTGGGCGGTCCCTCGTAGAACGAGAAGAGCGGCTGGCCCTCGGTCTGCTTCAGGCTGCGCGCGAAGATGTCGCGCTCCTGCCAGAAGCGCTGAGTCTGCTCCTCCAGGCTGGGAAAATGCGGGTTCTGCTGCACGGGTTTGAACATAGGGACCTCGTCGGGAAGGGTGGAATCCGGGGCACGGGCGGGAAGGTTCAGGCGGGCCACACCGCTGGAGAAATTCGCGTGAGGGCGAACCGGACCAGTCTGCGGTGCTGTTTCATGTGTGCCCTCCCCTCGGACCGCCGCGACAAACGACAACGGCGCGTCTCAGCGTGTGTGCTGGGACGCGCCGAAAAGGACCTTTTCGATGCGTGGTACCACCCAACTTCGTTGCCCGCAGGCAACCTCGTTCTGCTCACTGCCGAGGAGCGTCCGGGAGGGTCTACTGGGCCGCTGTGGGCGGCGGTTCTTCCTCCGGCGCGGGAGGTGATGTTCGGTCGCGGGGCCGCTCCGTCAGGCTCTCACCGTCCCTGACTCGCTCGTGGTGGCTGTCCACGCCTACTGTCCTCACGTTCGCCTGCTGAACTGTCAGCCCACCTGGGGCTGCCTTCATGCTAGGGGCCTGGCCCGGCCCGGTCAAGCGGGCCGCTTCCATTCCTGAGCAGCGGGACAATGTTTCATCCCGTTTTGTTTTATTCTGAAGGTGTCTTCCGCCCAATGCGCCGGAACAAGGCTGCCCGGCTGGCCCTGCCACCGGTGCACACACCCTGCCCCTCATTCAGGCGTGCAGAGAGGAGTTTCATGACCGAGTTAACGTCTGCCCTGCGGGAACCCATCTTCCAGTACAACGAGCTGCAGCAGAAAATTCTCCCGGAACTGCACCTGATCGCCGCCAACCTGGGCATCGAGCAGTACCGCAAACTCAAGAAGGACGCCCTGGCGCTGAGCATCATGGAGCGTCAGGCGGAGCGCGGCGGCCAGACGCTGGCCCGCGGCTACCTGGAAATCGCGCCGGACGGCTACGGCTTCCTGCAGTCGGACCTGCTGGACCAGAACTCGCGCAGCGTGCTGGTCACGGCCGGCGTCATCAAGCAGTACCACCTGCGCACCGGCGACGAGGTGATCGGGCGCGCCCGCCGGCCGCGCGAGAACGAGCGCTACGGCACCCTTTCGCAGGTGGAGGCCATCAACGGGCTGGACCCGGACGCGGCCCGCGCTCGTCCGCGCTTCGATGACCTGACGCCCACCTTCCCGGAGCGCCAGCTGGTGCTGGAGGAGCCGGGCCGCGACGACGGGCTGGCCCTGCGGGTGGTGGACCTGCTGACCCCCATCGGCCTGGGGCAGCGCGCGCTGATCGTGGCGCCGCCCAAGGCCGGTAAAACCACCCTGCTCAAGAAGATCGCCAACAGCATCGTGCGCAACTACCCGGACGTGACCGTGATGGTGCTGCTGGTGGACGAGCGCCCCGAGGAAGTGACGGACTTCCGCGAGAGCGTGCAGGGCGCCCAGGTGGTGGCCAGCACCTTCGACGAGCCGCCGCAGAACCACGTGCGGGTGGCAGAGTTCGTGCACGAACGGGCGCGGCGCATCGTGGAGGAGGGCGGCCACGTGGTGATCCTGCTGGACAGCATCACCCGACTGGCCCGCGCCAACAACCTGGTGACGCCGCCCACCGGCCGCACGCTCTCGGGCGGTCTCGACAGCAACGCGCTGCACTGGCCCAAACGCTTCCTGGGCGCGGCCCGCAACATCCGCGAGGGCGGCAGCCTCACCATCCTGGCCACCGCCCTGGTCGAGACCGGCTCGCGCATGGACGACGTGATCTTCGAGGAGTTCAAGGGCACCGGCAACTCGGAACTGGTGCTGTCGCGCCGGCTGGAGGAGCGCCGCGTGTTCCCGGCCCTGGACATCCTGAAGTCCGGCACCCGCCGCGAGGAGCTGCTGCTGGCCCCCGAGGTGCTGCAGAAGATGTGGCTGCTGCGCAAGGTCATCTCGGACATGGACCCGGCCGACGCGATGGAGATGCTGCTGGGCCGCATGAACAAGACCCGCAACAACCAGGAGTTCCTCTCGGCGCTGGCCGGCAACTGAACCGGAACAGCCAGGGGCGGCCCACGTGTGGGCCGCCCCTGTTCTGTGTGCCGTGAAAGCCCGCTTCAGACTTCCGCGAACTGTTCCACGAAGCGCTCCTGGGCCTCGGTGGGGACTGCACCCGCCCGGGCCGTGCGCACCACGTCCAGGGCCTGTTCCGCGTCCATGCCCGCCTGGATCAGCAGGCTGGCCGCCAGCACGCCGCCGCGCCCGCGTCCGCCCAGCCCGTGGACCGCCACCGTCTCACCGTCCAGCAGCCGGTTCATCACCTCGTCCACGAAGGCGGTGTAGGCGCGCAGGTCGGCGGGCACGTCCGGCATGGCGTGGTGAATCACATCGAAGCCGATGTCATCGGCCTGCGCGTCGTAGCGGCCTAGGCCGTTGGCCTTGGCCTCGTTCACGCTCAGCAGCGACACCAGCGTCTGCACGCCGTAGTCATGCCGCAGCCGCTTCAGGTCGGCCTCCAGGTCCCGGTTGTGAATGCCGCCCTGCCGGCCCGGGGCGGCGCTCAGGCCCAGGTGTCCGGGCCACAGTGAAGTCTCGATCCAGTCCACCCGCAAGGGGGGTTCTTCGGTCGTCATATCGGTCAGGATACGGGTTCCGGCCACTCCGGACCTGAGAAGCCGCTCCACCCGGATTTACAGCCCACGGAAGGGGCGCCGGCCCAGCCGCTACACTCCTGCCATGACTGCACCCCGACCCGTCACGCTCATCACCGGTGCCAGCGGCGGCATCGGCTCGGCCCTTGCCCAGCAACTGGACGGCCACGACCTGCTGCTGCAGGGCCGCGACGAGGCGCGGCTGAAGGCCCTGTGCGCCGAGCTGCCGCACGCCACGCCGCTGCTGCTGGACCTGCACGCCCCGGAGCGTTTTGCCGCCGCCATCGCCCCGTTGGAGCGCGTCACCAACGTGATTCACAACGCGGGCGTGGTGGAGCTGGGGCCGGTGGCCGGGCAGGATTACCACATCTGGAGCCAGACGCTGGCGGTGAACGTGGTGGCGCCCGCCGAACTGACCCGGCTGCTGCTGCCGCTGATCCGTGCGGAGCGCGGCACCGTGGTGTTCGTGAACAGCGGGGCCGGACTGGCGGCGAGCCCCGGGTGGGGCAGCTACGCGGCCAGCAAGTTCGCGCTGCGGGCGCTGGCCGACGCCCTGCGGGCCGAGGAGGCGCCACACGGCGTGCGCGTCACCACCGTGTTCCCGGGCCGCACCGACACCGCCATGCAGCAGAAGGTGGTGTCGCAGGAGGGCGGCCGCTATGACGGCGGCTTGTTCCTGCAGGCGGGCACGGTGGCCGACGCGATCCGCTACGTGCTGGAGCTGCCCCGGGACGCCGTACTGCCGGAGCTGAGCCTGAGGCCGGGGCCGCGCTGACCCCGCCGATTCGCGGCGTGCTGTTCGACCTGGACGGCACCCTGCACGACCGCGCCGAGACGGTGAGGCGCTATCTGAGTGGGCATGTCCGCCGTTTTCCGGTCCCGGAGGGTTATGCGGAGCGTTTCATCCTGCTGGACGACTTCGGATACGTGTCCAAGCGGCGGGTGTTCGAACAGCTGGTGCAGGACTTCCGGCTGGATCACGGTGTGGAAGCACTGCTGCAGGATTACGACGATCATGCCTGGAATGACCTGGGCCGGATGCCGCACACCCAGCAGGTGCTGGCGGCGCTGCGGGCGCGTGGCCTCCGGCTGGGCGTGGTGACCAACGGCTGGACCGTCAAGCAGCGCGAGTGTCTGACCGGGCTGGCCTTGACCGAGGCCTTCGATGTGGTGGTCATTTCAGAGGAGGCGGGCTGCCGCAAACCCGACCCGCCCATCTACCGGCGGGCGCTGGAGGGCCTGGGTCTATCCGCGGCCGAGGTGCTGTTCGTGGGCGACTCGCCGCTCAACGACGTCCAGGGACCGCAGCAGGCGGGCATGCGCGCCGCTTGGCTGCCCACCTCCCACCCGCTCCCGGAAGGCGTGACCCCGGAGTTCGTCCTGGCGGATCTGCGGGACGTGGTGGCGGTGGTGGAGGGGCGCTTCACCGGAACCGCCCCTCCAGACCGACCCCATCTGCTCTAGCATGGCCCGCGTGACCACCCTGCTTCCCATCTTCGAGGTGCTGCCGCAGCTGAGGGCGGTGCTGGCCGGGGCGCCGCTCAGCGTGCTGCAGGCCCCGCCCGGCGCCGGCAAGAGCACGGCGGTGCCGCTGGCGCTGCTCGCGGAACCGTGGCTGGCCGAGCAGCAGATCGTGGTGCTGCAGCCGCGCCGCGTGGCGGCCCGCAGCGTGGCGGCGCGCATGGCGGCCACGCTGGGCGAGGAGGTGGGCGGCACGGTGGGCTCACAGGTGCGCTTCGAGAGCCGCACCTCGGCGCGCACCCGGATCATCGTCATGACCGAGGGCATTCTGACAAGGCGGCTGCAGGCGGACCCGGAACTGTCCGGCATCGGCCTGATCCTGTTCGACGAGTTCCACGAGCGCAGCCTGCAGACGGATCTGGCGCTGGCCCTGACCCGGGAGGTGCAGGACTCGCTGCGGCCGGACCTGCGGGTGCTGCTGATGTCCGCCACGCTGGACCCACAGCTGCCGGCCCGGCTGGGCGGCGTGCCGCTGGTGGCGTCCGAGGGCCGGGCCTACCCGGTGGAGGTGCGCTACCTGCCGTCAGACCCCAGCGGGCCCGCGGACGCCGCCGTGGTGAGCGCCGTGAACCGGCTGCTGGACCAGGAACCGGGCGACGTGCTGGCCTTCCTGCCGGGCGTGGCCGAGATCCGGCGGGCGGCGGGCACGCTCAGCGGCCAGCACCCGCAGCTGAGCGTGCTGCCGCTCTACGGCGACCTGCCGCTCGCCGCGCAGAGCCGCGCCATCCTGCCGGACCCGCAGGGGCGGCGCAAGGTGGTGCTGGCCACCAGCATCGCCGAGACGTCGCTGACCATTGACGGCGTGCGGATCGTGATTGACAGCGGGCTCAGCCGCCGCTCGGAGTTCGACCCGGGCAGCGGCCTGAGCCGACTGGTCACGGTGCGCGTAACGCGCGACGCCGCCGACCAGCGCGCGGGCCGGGCGGGCCGCACCGCGCCCGGCGTGGCGCTGCGGCTGTGGAGCGAGCGCACCCAGGCGGCCCTGGCCGAGCGCTTTCTTCCGGAAATCCTGGGCGCAGACCTGGCCCCGCTCACGCTGGAGCTGAGCGGCTGGGGCACGCCGGACCCCGGCACGCTGCAGTGGCTCGACACGCCGCCACCCCCCCGCGTCGAGGCGGCCCGCGAGCTGCTGCGCGAGCTGGACGCCCTGGACGACGCGGGACGCGCCACCTCCCGTGGGCTGGAGCTGCTGTCGCTGCCGACCCATCCGCGGTTGGCCCACCTGCTGCGCGAGGGCCAGCGCGCCGGGCAAGGCGCGCTGGCCGCCGACCTCGCCGCCCTGCTGGAGGAGCGTGACCCGCTGCAGGGCGCCGGCAGCGACCTGACCGAGCGGCTCACGGCGCTGCGGCGCTGGCGGGCGCGGCTGCCTACCCCCGGCGACGTGGCGGTGCTGGAGCGCACCGAGCGGCTGAGCCGGCAGTGGCGGCAGGCGCTGGGCGTGCGGCCCGATGACCGGCCCGCCGATCCGCACCGGGTGGGGCAGCTGGTGGCCTGGGCGTACCCGGAGCGGGTGGCGCAGCAGCGGGAGGGCGACCCGGCCCGCTACCTGCTGGCTGGGGGGCAGGGGGTGCGCCTGCCGGACGCCGACCCGCTGGCCGGCACCCCGCTGCTGGCGGTGGCGCACCTGGACTCGCGCCTGCGGGCCGGAGAGGGCCGCATCTATCTGGCGGCCCCGCTGGCCCCGGAGGCTCTGGACGACCGCAGGCAGGAGGTGCAGCACGTGCGCTGGGACAGCCGCAGCGGCACGCTGATCGCCCAGCGGGAACAGCGGGTGGGCGCACTGGTCCTGGCCGCCGAACCGCTGCGGCAGCTGCCGGCCGAGCTGCGGGCCGCCGCCATGACGGGCGCCGTGCGGCAGGAGGGGCTGGCCCGGCTGAACTGGACCGACGACGCCCGGCAGTGGCAGGCGCGGGTGCTGAGCCTGGGCCACTGGCGGCCCCAGGACGGCTGGCCGGATGTGTCGGACGACGCGCTGGCCGAGCAGCTGGACGACTGGCTGACCCCGCTGCTGGGCACGGCCCGCACCCGCGACGATCTGGCGCGTCTGAATCCGTTGCCGGGCCTGCAAACGCTGCTGCCCTGGCCGCTGACCCGCGAAGTGGACCGGCTGGCCCCCACCGCGCTGGAGGTGCCGAGCGGCCACCGGGTCCGGCTAGAGTACCGCCCGGACGGCTCGGCGCCGATCCTGGCGGTGAAGCTGCAGGAACTGTTCGGGCTGGCCGACACGCCCAGCGTCAACGAGGGCCGCACCCCGGTGCTGCTGCACCTGCTCTCCCCCGCCCGCCGTCCGGTGCAGGTGACCCAGGACCTGCGCAGCTTCTGGGAGAAGGGCTACTTCGAGGTGCGCAAGGACCTGCGCGGCCAGTACCCTCGCCACCCCTGGCCGGACGATCCCTGGACCGCGCCGGCCACCCGCAGCGTGAAGCGGCGCTCCTGACCCAGGTTTAGAAAGTCTGCACGCTCCGGCGAGTGTGGCCGAACCTCACAGTCTGACGGCGCCGAATCCGGCAGGGTGCAGGGCATGGCCGCAGAGCTCTACGACGTAACGATCATCGGGGCCGGTCCGGCCGGGCTGAACGCCGCCCTGGTGCTTGGACGGTCCCGGCGCCGGGTGCTGCTGCTGGACGGCGGGCCGCCGCGCAACGCCCGCACCACCGCCGCCCACAGCGTCTTTACGCGTGACCACTCGCCGCCGATGACCCTGAAACGGCTGGCGCTGACCGATCTGGAACGCTATCCGGTGGACGTCCGGCAGGCCGAGGCGACGGCCGTGATGGTAGTGGGCGAGTGCTTCGATGTCCGCCTCAGCGACGGCCAGCTGGTGCGCAGCCGCAAACTGCTGCTGGCCAGCGGCCTGCGCGACCTGCTGCCGGACATTCCCGGATTTCGGGACGGCTGGGGCCGCACCGTGCTGCACTGCCCCTACTGCGACGCCTGGGAACACCAGCAGCAGCGGCTGGCGGTGTACGGGACCGGCGACGCGGCCCACCACATGGCCCTGACGCTGCGGCTGTGGAGTGACGAGGTCACGCTGCTGACCGGCGGTCCGTCCGGGTTCAGCCGGGAGCAGTGCCGCGACCTGGCGCGCCTGGGCGTGCAGGTGCGCGAGCTGCCGGTCACGCGGCTGGCCGGAACGCCGCTGTGCATCACCCTGGACAGCGGCGAACAGCTGGTGGTGGACGCGCTGTTCTACAGCCCGGCCCAGGAGCAGCGCTCGCCGCTGCCGGCCCGGCTCGGCTGCCGGCTGACCGCCAACGGACGGGTCGAGGTGGACGACCATGGCCTGACGAGTGTGCCGGGCATCTACGCGGCCGGCGACATGACCCCGAGCCCGCAGTACGTGATGAATGCCGCCGCCAGCGGGGTCACGGCCGGCATCGCCATCAACACGGCGCTGGTGCATCAGGAGCGGGTGGCGCAGGGCGCCAACTTCCACAAGGCTGGAGCCTGAACTACCCGCGCCCCCCGGTCCCCACCGCCGCCTCGGCCTCGCTGTGATTGAGCGGGCCGCGCATCAGCCACGTGAGCGCCACACCGGCCACGCTGCCGAGCAGCGGCCCCCCCAGGTGGGGCCAGGCGTCCGGCACCGCCCCGTCCACCAGGGCCGGACCAAACACCCGGGCCGGGTTCATGCTGACGCCCGACACCGTGTTGGTCATGAAGTGGTCCAGCACCACGGTCAGGCCCACGGCCATGCCGACTGTCGGCCGGATCTTGGCGTTTCTGTGGGCGGTGGCCAGGATCACCACCAGCAGCACCGCGGTCGCGCTGGCGTCCAGCAGGAACGCCCCGCTGCTGGAAATGCGCTCTGTGGCGTGTGGGAGGGGCGCCACGGCGCGGGCCACCCCGCCCGCCAGCACGGCCGCCCCGAACTGCACGGCGAGGTACGGCACCACCCGCCGCCAGGCAAAGTCGCCGCGCAGCGCAAACGCCAGCGTGACCACCGGGTTGATGTGGGCCCCGGACACGTCGCCCAGGGCATAGATCATGCCGGTCACCACCAGCCCGGGCGTGATCACCGCTGCCGCCAGTTCCGGAATCAGGCCCAGCCGGGCCAGCTGGATGGCGCCCACACTCGCCAGCGTGAGCAGAAAGGTGCCCAGCGCCTCGGCCACCAGGGCCCGGCCCAGCGGTACCTCCGCCTCGGGGGCCTTCAGAACGCGTTCATCACCTGACATTCCGCTGACATGCTAGCGGCGGTCTGTAGCCGGCGCTACTCTCCGTAGCCTTTAGAGAGCGGCTGGCGGTCTGTTCAGCCGCGGCCGCGGGTTTCAAAGCCCTGTGCGCGCAGCAGCTCTCCGGCCCGCTGAACATCGTCTGGCGTCTCCAGGCCGAGCCGCACGGCGCCGCCCTGCTCGCGCACACTCAGGACCTCAATGTCCTTGATGTTCACGCCCGCCTGACCGAGCGCGTTGGTGATGATGCCCAGCTGGTTGGGCCGGTCCGGAATGGCCACCACCAGATCGAAGCGGGGCGGCAGCAGGCTGCGCTTCACCACCGGCAGGCTGTCGCGGGTGCGCTTGCCCTCCACGGCCGCCTCCAGCAGCTCCTCCGGCTGGTCCAGCGTCTCGGCAAGGTGCTCCAGCTGCCGGGTGAAGCGCTGCAGCGCCTCGCGCAGCGCCGCCCGGTTCTCCACCACCATGTCGCGGCTCATGCGCGGGTCGCCGCTGGCCACCCGGGTCAGGTCACGGAAGCCGCCGGCCGCCAGCAGCGACAGCCGCTCGTCGCGGGCCACCATGTGCGTCAGCGCGAGGCTGGCCAAATACGGCAGGTGGCTGATGGTGGCCACCAGCGTGTCGTGGGCGTCGGGCGGCATCACCACCGGAGCCGCGCCGAGCTGCTCCACCAGCATCCGCACCCGCGAGAGGGCGGTGAGCGGAGTGGTCTCGGTGGGCGTCAGCACCCAGACTGCATTTTCCAGCAGCGCGGCGCTGGCGTGCTGCACCCCGCCGCGCTCGCTGCCGGCCATCGGATGGCCCGGCACGAAATGCCTCACGCCCAGCCGCTCCAGTTCGGCCGCAATGCCGCCTTTGACGCTGCCCACATCCGTGACCAGCGCCTGCGGATTCAGGAAGGGGGCCAATTCGCGGGCCAGCGGGCCCAGCGCCTTGACCGGGGCGGCCAGCACCACCAGATCAGCGTCTCTCAGCCACTCGCCGGGGGTGGCCCGCGCCTCGTCGATCACCCCCAGCGCCTCCGCCTCGTGCAGCGCGTCCGAGGAGGCGTCGTAGCCGATCACCCGGCCCGCCAGCCCGCGCTGCCGCAGCCCCAGCGCCATTGAGCCGCCGATCAGCCCCACCCCGGCGATGACCGCCGTGCGAAACATAGGTAATGGAGCGTCGCTGCCCTGTGTCATGCCGTCCCCGAGCTCATCGGGTATGAAGGTAGCACGGCATACCAGTTTTGATTTCTGTACAAGCAGCGGCCAGCCCGGAGCTCTGCAGGCACCGTCAGACGGTAGGGCGCACACTTATCTTCGAAACAGGCCGGTCATTTCTTGACAGTTCCGCGACACGACGAGACCGTACAGACGGTTGGCCACCAAGCTCAACACCAGGAGGCCTCCGAACAGGCCAGCCGCCTTCAGGAAGAAAGTTGCGAATTGCCGGTCCAGACCTTCAGGGCGAAGTGGATGATCGTTTAGAAAATAGGTGGCGAAGGCAAACAACAGGCACAGACCAGCCAACGCTCCAAAAACATGAGCCAGGGTTACTGGAGGGCTGGGTTGGGCCAGGGGTGGAGGGGTCCTGGACTTCCGCCCTGCAACGGCGTTGTACAGCTGGTTGCCTGTAGTCAGCATGAAAATGGCAAAATTCAGTGCTACCAGCCAATGACGACGCAGAAGAGAGTCGAAGAACAAACATGCAAAAAGAAGGAACATTACTACGTTCCCACAGAAACGCAACCATCCGTAGGTTTTGATGTTCTGGGCCCATACCTGTAGCTGTGTCACTCACGGACACTCTACTCAGCTTTACAGGCGTGAATCGTCAAATCTGACTTCGCACAGAAAAACCCCCGGTCCGAACGACCGGGGGTCTGTTCCTTTGCCGTCTTACTCGGTCGCCACCGTCTGGTCCACCGCCTGGGCCGCCGGCAGCACCATCCGGAAGTGGGCAGCCGGGTTCACCAGCAGCTCCGCGATGCGCCGGGCCGGAGTGGCCTGCTCGCTCTTGAGCAGCTGGTCGTGGTAGTCGCCCAGCAGCTCGCGCACGTCGGCCACGCCCTGGGTGCTCAGCGGCAGAATCTGCACGTTGGCGCCCTTGGCCAGCCGGCGCTTCAGCGCGGCGTCGTCCAGGCCCTGCTCCGGCTCGTGGCGCAGGTACACCACGCCGCCGGACATGCCGCTGCAGATCCAGGGGCCGGCGTCGCCCACCACCACGGCCCGGCCGGCCGTCATGTACTCGAAGGCGTACCCCTTGGCGTTGGCACGGGTGGCCAGCGCCCCCAGGCTGTCGTCCACCGGGGCGCGCAGGTCGCCGCCCAGCACCACGTCGGCTCCCGAAAGGCGAACGCAGAAGCGGCTGTCCGCGCTGCCCTGAATCAGGAAGCGGCCCCCGATGGCCCCGTAAGCGAAGCTCTTGCCCACCGAGCCGTCTACCCGGTCCCCCTGGTGGTTTCGGCCCTTCAGGATCACGATGCGCCCGCCCAGTGCACTCTTGCCCACGCCGTCCTGAGCGCCGCCGTCCACCTGGATGTCTACCGGCGCGTTGTTGAACGCTCCCAGGCCGTTGCCGGGAATGCTGCCCGCTTCAAAGTGCAGCTTGACCCGACGGGTGCCGCGGCTGGTGATGCGGTCGCGGGTGAGTGTGCCCACCAGGTGGGTGCCCAGGGCGCGCTCGGCGCTCGCCACCGGCCCATCGCGGTAGATGACCTCTTCCTCGTGCTCGTCCTCGATGGCGTCCGTGACCCATTCCGAAACCATGCGGGTCATGTAGTTCAGCGGCTTGTGGATGATGCGCCGGCCCAGCCGCTTCCAGGCTTCCGGCTCCTCGCTCAGTTCCAGCAGTTCCGAGAGGTCCAGCGCCTCGCTGCTGGCGGTCAGCAGGTCGCTGCGGCCGCGCAGCTCGGAGAGGCTCGTCAGCCCCAGCCCCGCCACGATTTCTCTCAGGCTGCTGGCAATGCCGCTGTAGAACGCGTGCAGCCGGTCCACCTCGGTCGGCAGCACCCGCGGCACGAAGCGCTTGAAGCCGTGGGCCTTGGCCTCCTCCTCGGTCTCCACCTGTGTGGTGATGCCCACGTGGCAGGTGTCCAGCTGACAGCCGCGGCAGATGGTGCAGCCGATGGCCACCATGCTCAGCGTGCCGAAGCCCACCCGGTCGGCGCCCAGCGCCACCATGCGGGCCACGTCCAGCGCGGTCTTGAGGCCGCCGTCGGCCCACAGTTCCACCCGGTCACGCATGCCGGCGGCGGTCAGGGCACGGTGGGCCCGCTTCACGCCGAACTCCACCGGCATGCCGGCGTACTTCAACGCGTGGCTGCGCGCCGCGCCGGTGCCGCCCTCGAAGCCGGACAGGGTGATGATGTGCGCCCCTGCCTTGGCCACACCCAGCGCGATGGTCCCGATGCCCGGCACCACCGGCACCTTCACCGAGATGCGCGCGTTCGGGTTGATGGTCTTGAGCTCCTCCACCAGCTGAGCGAGGTCCTCAATGGAATACACGTCGTGATTGTTGCTGGGGCTGATCAGGTCGGTGCCCTGCACCGCGTGGCGGGCGGCGGCCACCTTGGCGCTGACCTTCTTGCCCGGCAGGTGGCCACCCTCGCCCGGCTTGGCGCCCTGCCCCACCTTGATCTCGATGACGTGGCAGCTGTTGAGCATCACGCTGCTGACCCCGAAGCGCCCGGAGGCCACCTGCTGCCCGCGCCAGTGGTTGTAGTGCCCGATCATGCCGGGAATCTCGCCGCCCTCGCCGTTCATGGCCAGGATGTTGAGCCGCTTGGCCGCCTCCACGTAGCTGCGGAAGGCCGTCTCGCCCTGTGACCCGAAGCTCATGGCACTGATCACAAAGGGCAGGCTGTGGCCGCCGATGGCGAGGTCCACGCTGTCCGGGTCCACCGCGTCGGCACCGTCCGGGGTGCGGAAGTCCAGCAGCTGCCGGGCGGCCAGCGGCATCTCGGTTTCCAGCGCCCGGATACGGTTCTGGTAGTCGGCCGGCTCGATCTCGCCATTGGCCAGCGAGAAGGCCGCCTTGAACACCCGGGGGTTGAAGCGCTGGTCGCGGTCCAGCGTCTCGGCGTTCTGGGCAAAGCGCTCCAGGCGGCGCTTGAGCGTGGCCTCCAGGCCGGAGAGAGTGTAACCCTTCTGCCCGCCCCAGAAGCCGCGCACCCCCAGCGCGTCCATCAGGTCCTGGGCCAGCCCCAGGCTGGCGAAGATCTGGCCGTAGCCGCGCAGCTCATGGATGCCCATGGTGCTCATGACCTTCTCCACGCCCTTGCTGAAGCCCGCCACCAGCCGGCTCTCCGCCTCGGGCGTGGGGTACAGCGCGTAGGCCGCCACCGGCTCCACCGCGTCGGCACCCAGACCCACCAGCAGCATCAGGTCATGGAGGTTGCGGACCTGGGCGCTGCGGACCACCACGCTGGTCAGGCGCCGCAGGCTCACGCCGCGGCTGTCGCGCTGCTCGGTGAGCCGCTGCTCCAGCGACCCCACCGCCAGGGCCACGTCCAGCGCGGCCTCCCCGTTCTGGTACAGCGCAGTGTCGTCCAGCAGCAGCAGCTCGGCCCCCTCACGCACCGCCGCCGCCGCCTGCTGGAACAGCCGCTCCAGCGCCGAGGCCAGCGTCTCGTCCGGGCGCAGGGCCAGGACCAGCTCGGCCACCTGGAAGTAGGCCTTGAGCCCCGCCACCGTCAGCGTGCCGTGCTGCTCGGCCACGGCCTTGGTGGCGGCCAGCACCGGGGTCAGGATGTCGGCGCTGTTGCCGTCGCTGCTGCCGGGCAGCGGACGGCGGCCCAGCAGCGCGCGGGTGGAGAAGTGCTCGATCTCGCGCTCGCGGTCAATCGCCGGGTTGGTCACCACCGCCACTGTCTCGCGGAAGAACTCGGCGAGGTTCGGCTTGTCCGGCTTCAGGGCCGGCATCTGACCGTCGTAGCCGAGCGAGGCGATCGGCTCGGCGCCCTTGTCGGCCACCGCCTTGACGTATTCCTCGTCCCAGCGCTCCCAGCCGAAGGCCAGCCGCGCCGCCTTGCTGAAGCTCGGCAGCTCCGTGTCGGCAGCCGGCAGGTGCGGCCCCTTGACCCGCTCGTGCGCCTGATCGAAGTTGTAGCCCTTCTGGTGCACCCGCTCCAGCACCAGCCGCTGCACCTGTTCGTTGGCGTGGAGCCGCACGGTGCTGCCGCCCAGACACGCCACCATCTTCTCGCCGGGGGCAAACGGCGCGGGGTCCGCGACCATGCTGCCCAGCGGAATCACGCCGCGTTCGCTGCTCCAGAAGTATTCCTTCTCGGTCTCGCCGAACCACAGCGGGCGCAGACCCATCGCGTCCACGCTGAACACACACTCGGTGCCGTCGCGCGCGATAATGGCCGCCGGACCCTGCGCCAGCGGCCCGCCCCCGGCCCGCAGCCCGATGTAGGCGCTCTGCAGGCTGGTGGAGAAGCTCTTGACCTCACTCAGCACCGGCGGGAACACACTCTCGATGGCCTCCAGCAGGCTCATGCCCTGGCGGTGGATGTGGCCAGCCAGCACCCGGTTCAGGTCCTGGCTGTCGCTGCCGCCGGTCAGCGGCAGGTTCAGCTGGTGGCCCTCCTTGCGCAGCCGGTCAATGGTGTTGATCTCGCCGTTGTGCGCCAGCAGGGTGAACGGCTGCACCTGCTCGAAGGTGCTGAGCGTGTTGGTGCTGTAGCGGTTGTGCCCGATGGTGCACACCGACATGAACTCGGGGTGCGAGAGGTCCGGGTAGTAGCGCGGCAGCAGTTCGGCGCTGCCGCGCACCTTGTACACCACGCTGTGGGTGCTGAGGCTCACCACATGCACCGGATGATGCGCTTCCAACTCCAGGCCCAGCTCGAACAGCTGCGCGTTGCGCTCGCGTGAGGTGTCGCCCTGGACCGTGCCGGCCAGCTGCACGAACTGCGGCTCGGTCAAGCGGGCCACCGGCCCCAGCGCCCGCGAGTACACTTGCCCTACCCGCTCGGTCAGCACCTGCACGCCGAAGCGCGACGCGGCCACCCGCAGCGCGTCCTGAATCTCGCGCACATTCACGCCCTGCGGCACGAACAGGTGGCCCACGAAGAAGGCGGGCGCGTCCACCAGGTCCGGGTTCAGGCGGGCGTCGGTCAGCCAGCGCCGCCACAGCAGGCGCGGGATGTCGGTCTGGATGCCGGCGCCGTCGCCCTCGCCGCGCACCTCGCCGCTGCGGTGGGCCATGTGTGCCAGTTCCTCCAGAGCGCGAACCACGTTGCCGTGGGTGGCGTCTCCGGTCTTGCGGATCTTGCAGAGGATGCCGCAGGCGTCATGCCCGATCTCGTCGAAGTTGCCGGGAAACTGCGGCTCCAGGCGCTCGCGCTCCGCCTGACGGTAGCGGCTGTCCTGCTGACCGTCGTGGCGACGGGGGGTGGTGGGGGTACGGTGGGTCATGGCAGCCTCCTGCGCTGTCTGAGGTACCGGCTTCGGCACGGCTCCGGTGTTGTGATTGGGGGTCGGTCTCGTCCGGCAGCTCTACGGCGCCGCTTGGAAAATTATTCATACATTTGCATGTTTGGATGGTGTTCCGACTCGCGCTGTGCAGACGAGCTGCGCCGCAGCCGGCCTGCAGGCCCTCTTGAGCGCGCCGTTTGGGCCGGAGCGGAAGCGCTTCATCGAACGGTGTGACATCGCGCGTCTCCAATTGACCTTTGCCACCTGCTTCACATATTCTGTACGGTGAATCTGAACACTTAGGGGAAGTGTCCAGGCCACTCATATCGTCATGACTGCGACGTCGTTATCTATCTGCACTGTCGGCAACTGGGGGGAAGGTTTGGAAACCTTGAAGGTATCGGGGAAATCGCGGCCGAACGCAGTGGCGGGGGCCATTGCGGCGCTGCTCAGAAGCAACGGCGAGGTCGAGGTGCAGGCCATCGGCCCGGCGGCCGTGAATCAGGCGGTCAAGGCCATCGCCATCGCGCGCGGGTACATCATTCCGGAGAACCTGGACCTCACCACCCAGCCGGCCTTCGTCAAGCTCGACATCATGGACGAGGAACGCACCGCCGTGAAGTTCAACATCCAGGGCGTGCGCCTGGGCAACCCAGAACCGCGCTCCAGCTGACCTGGCAGCGCCCTGCGCGCTTACCCTCATCAAACTTGATACCTCCGCGCTAAGATTCAGGTGGAGGTTCTGCCATGATCTTCGGCCCCTACACCCTGCTGATTCTGCTGATCTTCGCCGCGTCCCTGCTGATTCAGGGCTACCTCAGCCGCACCTACGCCCAGTGGTCGCAGGTACGCAACGCCCGCAACCTGAGCGGCGCCGAGGTGGCGCGGCGCATGCTGGACCAGCACGGTCTCCAGCAGGTCCAGATCGAGCTGGCCCCGGGCCGGCTCTCGGACCACTACGACCCGCAGCGCAAGGTGGTGCGCCTCTCGGCGGACAACTACCGGCTGCCCAGCCTGGCTGCCGCCGCCGTGGCCGCCCACGAAGTGGGGCATGCCCTGCAGGACCACAGCCACATGCCGGCGCTGGCGCTGCGCAGTCAGCTGGCGGTGCCGCTGGGCCTGGGCATGAACTGGGCGCCGTGGCTGCTGCTGCTGGGCATCACGCTGCACTTCACCGGGCTGATCTGGCTGGGCGTGCTGCTGTTCGGGGCGGCCCTGGCGTTTCATCTGATCACCCTGCCGGTGGAGTTCGACGCCAGCCGCCGCGCTCTGACCTACCTGAGCGGCAGCGGGCTGCTCAGCACCCCGGAACTGCAGGGGGCGCGCACAGTACTCACCGCCGCCGCCCTGACCTATGTGGCCGGCTTCGCCATGGCACTGGTGCAGTTCCTGAACGTGCTGGGTCTGGCACGCAACCGCAGCTGAGCGCGTTCTTGAGCCGGAGCGGGCCATCCACAGCGGGTGGCCCGCTATGCTGAGCCGCATGACTGTGCCCACCCCCAAGAAGGCCAACCCGGCCCGTTCCCTGGCTATGCGGGTGCTGGGGACCGTGCTGGAGTCTGCCAGCTTTGCTGCCCCTACCCTGGACGACGCGCTGCAACAGGCCCGCCTCAGCGCGCGGGACGCCGGTCTGGCCACCCACCTGGTGTACGGTACGCTGCGCCACCTGCCGGTGCTGGACGCTGCCCTGGCGCCACTGCTGCGCGGCCCCACCCCGCTGCACACCCGGGTGCTGCTGCTGTGCGGCAGCTTCGAGAAGCTGGTGCTGGGCACGCCGCCGCACGCGGTGGTCAACGAGTACGTGACGCTGGCCCGCCAGGGCAAGCAGCCGCCCGGCCTGATCAACGCAGTCCTGCGCCGGGTGGAGCTGCTGGGGCCGCTGGACCCGCAGTCCACCCTGCCGGCGTGGCTGGCGGACGAATACCGCGCGGCCTACGGAGACGCGGCCCCGGCCATCTTCCAGAGCCTGCTGGAACCGCAGCCGCTGTGGCTGCGGCTGCGGCCCGCCGGCGTGGAGGCGCTGGAGGAGGAGGGCGGCACGCTGGAACCGGGGGCGAATGACATGTACCGGGTGCAGCTGGGTCGCCCACTGCGTGACAGCGCCGCCTTCCGGCAGGGCTGGGCACAGCCGATCAACCCGGCCAGCCTCGCCTGTGTGCAGGCGCTTGGCGACGTCTCGGGCCAGCCGGTGCTGGACCTGGCGGGCGGCGCGGGCGTGAAGGCGGCGATGCTGGCGGCGGCCGGAGCGAACGTCACCAGCGTGGACGTGGTGGAGGGCAAACACCGCGCCGCCCGGCGCAACCTGGAGCGGCTGGGCCTGCAGGCCCGCTTCGTGACGGCCAACCTGACCGCCACCCCGGACCTCTCCCCCGCGCCCGCCGTGCTGCTGGACGCGCCATGCACCGGCAGCGGCACCCTGCGCGCCCACCCGGAAATCAAGCTGCGCCTGACGCCGGCGTCGGTGCAGGAACTGGCTGACCTGCAGGGCCAGCTGCTGGACACAGCGGCCCAGCTGACCCTGCCGGGCGGGGTGCTGGTCTACAGCGTCTGCAGCGTCACGCACGCGGAAGGGCCGGACATGGTGGAGGGGTTCCTGAGCCGGCACCCGGAGTTCCAGCCGGAACCGCTGCCGGATCTGGATGTACCGGCCGTCCCGAGCGGCCAGGGCGTGCTGACCGTGCCGCTGGACGGCATCGACGGCTTCTTCATTGCCCGGATGCGGCGCCAGGATTGACCCGCCGCCTGACGTTCAGGTCAGGCGGTCCAGATGACCTGCGTCCGCGATCCGCAGCAACTGCGGTGGCTGACCGGGTGTCCAGAGCAGCTCAGTCAGCGCCGCGTTGCGGTGCTGATACTGGCCGGCCAGCCACGTGTCGCGCTCGTCCTGGCCGCTCAGCCGGGCAAGCAGCGCGGTGAGCGCCGCCCCGTGCGACACCACCACCACGGCCTGCTCCGGCTGGAGCGGCAGCGCCAGCAGCGCCGCCTCGAACCGCATGCCGACGGCCCGCAGCGACTCGCCGCCCGGGTAGCCGAAGTGGCCGTCCGGCGCGGTCATCTCGGCGGCGCGCTCGTGCATGTCGCGGTAGGGCCGGCCGCGCCAGTCGCCCGCATGAATCTCCTGCGCGCCCTCCAGCACCGTCAGCGGCACACCCAGCCGCTGGGCGATGGCCAGCCCGGTCTGGCGCGCCCGCAGGTACGGGCTGGCATACACCTGCACCGGCGGCGGCCGGACGGCGGCCAGCACCTCCGCCACCGCCCGGGCCTGCTGCCAGCCGAGTTCGGTGAGCGCGTCCTCGGCGCTGTCCTCGCCGCGCAGGCGCTGGGTGATGTTGCCGTCCGTCTGGCCGTGGCGGATCAGATACAGGCGAACGGTCGGCGCGTCGGAGGTCATGCCTGTGAGGGTAGCAGGCCAGCCGCCTGCCGCACGGCCCACACCACCACGGCGGCCCCCTCCAGCAGCTCCCGCACCGTCAGACCGCCGTAGCCGAGCAGCAGCGCCTGCGGCGCCGGCCCCTGGGTGTAGCTGTCCAGCGTGCTGACCCGCACCCCGCGCTCCAGGCAGACCGCCGCGATCTGCTGGGCCTTTAGCGGCGCGCTCAGGTGCAGGCAGGCGTGCAGCCCGGCCTCGATGCCGCCCAGCCGGGCCAGCGGCGCGAGCGGGGCCAGCTGCTGATGCAGCAGCGCGCTCAGCATCCGGTAGTGACGGCGGGTGCGGCGGATGTGCCGGTCCAGGTCACCCTGCTGCAGCAGATGCGTGACGGCCACCTGCACCGGCCACGCGCTCCCCGAGTCGGCCAGCACCTTCTGCCTCAGCAGGGCCGGCAGCAGCGCCGGCGACGCCATCAGGTACCCGAGCCGCAGGGCCGGCGTCAGCACCTTGCTGAGGGTGCCCAGGTACAGCACCCGCCCGCTGCGGTCCAGGCTGGCCAGGGTGGGCAGCGGCGGCGCGCCGTACCGGTACTCGCTGTCGTAGTCGTCCTCGATGATCAGGGCGTCGTGCTGCTCGGCCCAGGCCAGCAGCGCCAGCCGCCGGGCGGCGCTCATCCGCACCGCCAGCGGGTACTGATGGCTGGGCGTCACGTAGACCAGCCGGGCCGCCGGCAGCTGTTCCACCACCAGGCCGTCCTGATCCACCGGTACCGAGAGCAGCTCCGCACCGCTCTCGGCCAGGGCAGTGCGGGCCAGCCGGTAGCCGGGGTTCTCGATGGTCACCCGGTCGCCCGGCCGCACCAGCCCCCGCGCGATCAGGCCGATGCCCTGCACCGCGCCGCCCGTCACGATCAGCTGCTCCGGTCGGGCCGGCAGGCCCCGGGAGCGGCCCAGATAGGCGGCCAGCGCGGCCCGCAGTTCCTGTTCTCCAGCCGGGTCCCCGTAGTCGTTGGGCGGCAGCTGCCGGGCGGCGTGCTGCCAGCTGCGCTGCCATGCACGGCGGTCCAGGGTCTGCAGGGTCGGCTGGCCCAGCCGGAAGTCCAGGGTGCCGGCCAGCGGTGCGTCGGTCGGCACCGGCAGGGTGTCCGGCAGCCAGCCGGGGGCCAGCGGCGCCGTGACCGGCGCCGGCAGCCGGGCCGCCTGCACGGTGGTGCGGCTGCCGCCCCGGCTGCCCAGATAGCCTTCCAGCGTCAGCTCGCTGTAGGCCTCCACCACAGTGCCGCGCGCCACGCCCAGCTGCGACGCCAGGCTGCGGCTGGAGGGCAGGGCCGTACCCTGCGGCAGCCGGCCTGCCTGGATCGCCGTCCGCAACTGCTGGGCCAGCTGCGCTGCCAGCGGTCCAGCGCCGTCCCGCTGCAGGCTCGGCTGGAACGGCAGCTCCGGCCCGCTGCGAAGTGGTCCAGTTGAAAGCGTCAGAACTGGTGCTGTCGGGTGATCCATCTGCCGGGTAGCCTAGCAGAGATGATCCGACCCGTGCCGAGCGCTCCCCCGCCGATTCAGTCCGTTCTCCTGACGTCCGCATTGCTCGTCCATCACCTGACCACCTCTGCCTGGATGGTCCTGGCATGACTTCCTACTACGACCCGACCGTCCGGGACCCCTCCATCTCCCGCCGCCCGCTCAACCGCCGGGACGACGCCTGGATCCGGGCGCTGCTGGAGCGGGTGAAGGTGTGCCGCATCGCCACCGTCTGGGACACCCTGCCATTCGTGAATCCCACCAGTTTCGTGTACCGGCCGGCCAGCCACGACGTGATCTACCACTCGAACCTCGCCGGGCGGGTGCGCGCCAACACCGAGCGCCAGCCGCAGGTCTGTTTCGAGGCGTCGGAGATTGGGGCCTTTCTGCCGAGCAACGACCCGCTGGAACTCACCGTCCAGTACCGCAGCGTGGTGGCCTTCGGAGGAGTGCGGCTGCTCCAGGGCGATGAGGCGCGGCAGGCCCTCTACGACCTCTCGGTCCGCTACTTCCCGGCGCTGCGGCCCGGCCAGGAAACGCGCCCGATCACCGACGATGATCTGGCCCGCACCAGCGTGTACGCCCTGCAGATCGAGCGCTGGAGCGGCAAGGAGAACTGGGCGGATCAGGCGATCCAGACCGACAAATGGCCTGCCCTCTCCGACATTCATATGCAAAGTATTTGACAGATTTTTCTTACACTTGCATACTGAGAGCACCGTAGCGTCCGGCAGTGCCGGCACCAATGTTCCGCTGCCCCGTCCCGTACACTGAAGGCACACGCGGCACGCCGGCCCCAGGCCGGACGCCGCCGAAGGAGGACCCATGACCGCGACAGAGAATCCGCAGACCCAGCCCACCGACTGGCTGGAAGTTGAGCAGCGCCTGGACAGTGGCGTGTACAGCAAGCACCAGGTGGTGATGGTGCGCGGCAAGAACGCCACCGTCTGGGACAGCACCGGGCGCGAGTACATCGACTGCGTGGGCGGCTACGGCGTGGCCAACGTCGGGCACAGCAACCCGGAAGTGGTGCGCGCCATCCAGGAGCAGGCCGAGCAGCTGATCGTGATGCCGCAGACGCTGCCGAATGACAAGCGGGCCGAATTCCTGCAGGAGCTGGTCAGCGTGCTGCCGGACGGCCTGAACCGGGTGTTCCTGTGCAACAGCGGCACTGAGGCGATGGAGGCGGCCAAGAAGTTCGCCATTACCGCCACCGGCCGCACCCGCTTCGTGAGCATGAAGCGCGGCTTCTCCGGGCGCACCCTGGGCGCGCTGGCCTTCACCTGGGAGCCGAAGTACCGCGAACCGTTCGGGGCCGCCGTGGACAACGAGCATGTCTCGTTCGTAAGCTATGGCAACCTGGACGAGCTGCGTGCCGCCCTGACCGACGACGTGGCCGCCGTGATCATGGAGCCGGTGCAGGGTGAGGGTGGCGTGCGCCCCGGCACGGTGGAGTTCCTGCAAGCGGCCCGTGAGCTGACGCGCGAGCGCGGCATCCTGCTGATTCTGGACGAGATCCAGACCGGTTTCTGCCGCACCGGGAAGATGTTCGCCTGCGAGCACTCCGGCGTGGTCCCGGACGCCATGACGCTGGCCAAGGCGATGGCGGGCGGCGTGCCGATCGGCGCGCTGGCGATGACCAGGGACGTGGCCGACAAGATGCCGGCGGGCGGTCACGGGACCACCTTCGGTGGCAACCCGCTGGCCATGGCCGCCGGCGTGGCCGCCATCGGCTTTATGAAGCGCGAGCGGCTGTGGGAGCAGGCCCAGCAGAAGGGCGAGTACTTCATGCGGCGGCTGCGCAGCATCCAGAGCAGCAAGATCCGCGAGGTGCGCGGCCTGGGCCTGATGATCGGGGTGGAGCTCAAGGAGAAGAGCGCGCCGTACATTCACGCCCTGGAACACGAGGAGGGCGTGCTGGCGCTGCAGGCCACGCCGCTGGTGGTGCGCTTCCTGCCGCCGCTGACCATCAGCTACGAGCAGATCGATGGGGCGGTCGAGGCGTTTGCCCGCGTGCTGGGCGCGCCGCACCCGGAAGCGGACACCCTGAAGGAAGGCATCCAGACCGAATAACGAACGTCGTCCTGTCAGAACGAGTCCGCGCCCTGTGCCGGGCTCGTTCTGCTGTGGTGATGAACCTCTCCGCCACCCGGCCCGGCCCACTCCACTATGCTCGCTGCTATGACCGACACCCTTCCTGCCCGTCCGCTGGCCGCCGGTCAGCCGTACCGCGTCGAGCGCCACGTGCTGGCCGGCATCCCCTGCCTGATCGAATGCCCGGACCATGACGGGCCGCTGAGCGCGCTGTGCGTGGTGCTGCATGGGGCCTACAACAGCAAGGAGGGCAAACTGGGTGTGTATCCGGAGCTGTGCGCGCACGGGGTGGCGGTGGTGCTGCCGGACGCGGCCCTGCACGGCGAGCGCCAGGACCCGCAGCACTCGCCGGACGTGCTGGGCGAACGTAACTACGTCTGGACGGCCGCGGCCCGCACCTCGCACGAGATGGGCCGGCTGATCGACGCCCTGCACGCCCAGTACGGGCCGCTGCCGGTCTGGGCGGTGGGCAGCAGCATGGGCGGCTACACGGCCCAGTTCCTGGCCCTGCAGGAACCGAGGGTCACGCGGGTGGCGGCCGTCATCACGGCGGGCGTGTGGCAGGACCCGCGCGCCACCCTCCCGGAAGCGCGCGCCTATCTGGACGGTTTCCGGCCGGTCCAGCACGCCCGGCTGGCGCCGCCCACCGCCCTGCTGCTGCTGAACGGCACGGCGGACGAGGTCTTCCCCCTGAGCGCCGTGGAACAGACGGTCCAGGCCTACCGGGCCGCGTATGCCCAGGCCGGCTGCCCGGAGCAGTTCGAGGCGCGGCTGTACGAGGGCGTGCCGCATTACACCAGCCGCGGCATGCAACGTGACGTGGTGCGCTTCCTGCTGGACGGCCTGCCGACCGCTACACTGCGGCCATGACCAAGGCCGCCCCCCCTCAGGTGCAGATGTTCGGCCTGAAAAAATCCAGCGCCACCCGCGCCGCCGAGCGCTTCTACAAGGAACGGCGCGTCAAGGTGATCTTCGTGGACCTCGCCAGCCGGCCCATTGCACGCGGTGAGCTGAACCGCTTCGTGCAGCGCTTCGGCCTGACGGCCCTGCTGGACCTGGAAGGCAAGACGTACGAGCGGCTCGGGCTGGCCTACCTGCGGATCAGCGAGGAGGGCCTGATCGAGCGTGTCATTCAGCATCCGGAGCTGTTGCGGCTACCACTGATCCGCGCCGGCAAGGTGCTGACGGTGGGTGAGGACCCGGCCGGGTGGGCGACCACGCTGGACCAAACCTGACCGAACTTTGAGAAGTCCCGCAAGACGGCAGCGAAGCGGTTCAGCTTGGCATCAGTGACGAACGCCACCATAGACCCATGAACAAGATCCTGCTGACCGCCCTGATCGCCCCCGTTGCCCTGGGCACCGCGATGGCCGCCCCCAAGATTTCGGCCCAGAGCATCATCGTGAACCCGGTCGAAACCAGCCTGACCGTCAAGGTCTGGACTGACCGCGACAGCACCGGGACGCAGACCCCCAACTACAACGTCGGCGACCGCATCCGCATCTATACCAGCGTCAACCAGGACGCCTACGTCTACCTGTTCAATGTGGACCCCAACGGCAAGGTGGACCTGATCCTGCCCAACCGCTACGCGGGCGGCGCCAACTTCCTGAAGGCCAACACCGTCAAGGCGTTCCCCAGCGCCGGCGACCCCTTCACCTTCGACATCGCGGCGCCCTACGGCGTCAACAAGGTGCTGGCGCTCGCCTCCAAGACCCAGCTGAACCTCGACCAGATCGCCGACTTCAAGAGCCAGAACGCCCAGGCCACCAAGTTCGCCGACGTGAACGTGCAGGGGCAGGGCCAGCTGGCCCAGGCGCTGAGCATCGTGGTCAACCCGGTGCCGCAGAACACCTGGATCTCTGACATCGCGTACTACAACGTGGCGGGCGGCACCAGCACCACGCCCCCGGTCCAGCCGGTGCCGGTCCAGACCCCGCCCACCCAGCCCCAGCAGGGCGGCTACCCGGCCTACAGCGTCACCAGCCAGACCGAATGGCGCACCGCCTTCACCAGCTCCACCGCCACGGCGGCCAGCGTCTACAACTTCTACACGGCCGAGCTGCAGCGTCAGGGGTTCACGCTGGTCGGTACCCGTCAGGAGCGCAGCCGGATTGCCGGTCAGTTCCGGAGCAACAGCGGCACCGCCGAGCTGCGGGTCTCGGAGAGCGGCAACAGCAACCGCTTCGATGTGGTGATCATCCGCCGCAGCTGAGCGGCCCTACCCTTCCACTGCAGCGCCGTCCCATTGTGCGGGACGGCGCTGCGTTTGTGTGCCATGCCTGTCAGAGGCGGCCCGCTACACTGCGGGCCGTGAATCGTTATGCACGTACCCTCCTTGCCCTGCTGCTGACGGCGCCGCTCAGTCTGGCCGCGCCGCCCGCCCAGACGGCGCCACACCCGGTGTCGGCCTACCTGCCGGCGGTGGGGTACGTGCATCAGAGCTACAACAACTGCGGCCCGGCCTCCATCGTCAGCGTGCTGAACTACTACGGCCTGCAGGCGGATCAGGCGGCGCTGGCGCAGGTGCTGCGGCCCCGGGGCGGGTACATGGTGGCGGGCGTCATCGATCCGTTCGTGCAGCGCTACGGCCTGCGGGCCAGCCGCTTCCGCAACGGCAACCCGGAACACCTCCGCCAGCTGGTGGCGGCCGGTATCCCCGTCATCGTCCTGCAGTGGCTCAATCAGGTGGGCGGCATCCCTCACTTCCGGGTGGTGCGCGGCTATGACGATGCGTCGGGCCGCTTCTACCTCTCGGACCCGCTGTACGGCGCCAACGTCTACGTCTCCTACGCCGATTTCCAGCGGCTGTGGGGCGTCTATGGCCAGGAGTTCATCCCGGTCTACCGCCCGCAGCAGGCGGCCCTGGTGGGGCGGCTGCTGGGCACCCGCAGCGTCAACGGCCTGTAACCGTCGGGGCCGCCTGAAGGCCTCGGCGCGTGTTAGCCTGCCGGGATGCCGGATGACCGTCTGACCCTGGCCCTGGACACCGCT